>JAXDLK010000055.1:0-13617 GCA_034666665.1 Candidatus Binatota bacterium | reverse complement strand
CGTCGCGCATTCCTCGATCGCGCCGATGGCGCCGCGGAAGGCGTAGATCGTCACCGCCGAATCGTTCGGATCCACCTCGACGAGGAAGGGGCCCGGCTTGCCGATTCGCGTCTCGCCGAGGAACTTTCCGGGGCAGCTCGAGAAGAAGTACATCCGCGAGGAGCAGCGATCGTAGACCGAGATGGTGATCGGCCCCGCGGTCTTGGACCGTACGACGCCTTCGACGCGGGTCGACTCGCCGGGAGTGATCAGCTCGGGCGCGCAGCCGAGCGGCGCCGTCGCGAGCGCCAGCGCGAAAGCGCCGGCGCTGCAGCGCCGCCACGTCCGCGACGCGCGTTCGGTCTCCGGATGGTTTCGCATTCGTCCGCCGCTCTAATAGAAGATGCGGCCGCGGCTGCCAAGTTCGCCGGCCGCCGCGGAGGAGAGGGCACGTGAGCGACGTCATCCTGCACCACTACGCGTTGTCGCCGTTCTCCGAGAAGATCCGCAGGATCCTCGCCTACAAGAAGATTCCCTGGCGCGGTGTGGACCAGCCGATCGTCGCGCCGAAGCCGAAGCTCACGCCGCTCACCGGCGGCTACCGCCGGATCCCGGTGCTGCAGATCGGCGCCGACGTCTACTGTGACACGGTACGGATCGCGCAGCGTCTCGAGGAGCTCCGCCCGGAGCCGACGTGCTATCCGGGCGGCAACTTCGGGGTCTCGGAGATCGTCGCCCAGTGGGCGGACCACCGGCTCTTCTTCGCGGTGGTGCCGCCGGTGATCGTCAAGATGCTGCCCGTGCTGCCGCCGGAGTTCATCGCCGACCGCCGCGCGATGTCTCCGGGCCTGACGGAGGAGAACCTGACGCGTGCGGTACCGGACGCCACGAGCCAGCTCGCGGTCGCCATCGACTGGATCGACCGGCAGCTTCGCGGGCGGCGATTCCTCCTCGGGGACGCGTTCGGCGTCGCCGACGCGGCGTGCTTCCACTGCCTCTGGTTCCTCAGGAACCACGAGCAGCTGTTCGCGTGGATCGGCGCGAGGCCGGCACTGCGCGACTGGTTCGCACGCATCGAGGCCTTCGGCGCCGGCGACTGGAGCCCGATGGACGCGGACGAGGCGCTCGCGCTGGCGGCGCGGTCCGCGCCCGCCGCCGGAGAGGCGGCGAGCGACGATCCGAACGGCCTTCGGCCGGGCGAGCGAGTCGCGATCGTCGCCGACGACTACGGCCCCGAGACGGTCGAGGGGACGCTCGAGCGCGCGGATGCGCAGGAGCTCGCCGTCCGTCGCAACGACCCGGCGGTCGGCGAGGTGGTCGTGCACTTCCCGCGGTCGGGCTTCCGCATCATGCGGAGCTGACCGCAGGGGTCACGGCATCCCGAGGATGCAGATGCCGCACGTCTGCGGCGCGCCGCCCAGGTTGTGGCTGAGCGCGACCGCCGGGCTCTTCACCTGACGGGGGCCGGCCTTCCCCTGTAGCTGCTTGTAGTTCTCGTAGATCATGCGGACGCCGGTCGCGCCGGTCGGGTGGCCGAACGTCTTGAGACCGCCGTCGGTGTTGACGGGCAGCTCGCCGTCGAGCGCGAAGACGCCGCTCTTCACGTGCTCCTTCGCGGAGCCCTTCTCGCAGAGGCCGAGGTCCTCGTAGGTGAGGAGCTCCGTCAGCGTGAAGCAGTCGTGGACCTGGGCCACGTCGATCTCTCGCCGCGGGTTCGTGATCCCCGCTTGATCGTAGGCCTGCTTGCTCGCGTACAAGGTGGGCTTCCAGCGGAGAAAGTCGAAGCTCGGGTCCTCCTGGGGGTTCGGCGCGAGCGCGATCGCCACCGAGCGCACCAGCACGAAGTCGTCGCGGAACCCCTTCGCCAGCTCGGCGCTCGTCAGCACCGCCGCCGCCGCGCCGTCGGACTGCGCGCAGCAGTCGTAGAGCCCGAACGGCCACGCGATCATCGGCGCGTTCAGCGCGTCCTCGACGGTGATCTCGCGCTTGATCATCGACTTCGGCGCGAGCGTGCCGTTGTGGTGGTTCTTGACCGCGATCCGCGCGAGGTCCTCCCGCGACGCGCCGTAGGTCTCGAAGTAGCGCGCGGCGCAGAGCGAGAACCACGCCGCGGGGGTCGCAGGCAGCCCGCGGACGCCGGTGACGGCGACGCTCGGGCCCGACACGCCGCGGTCCTTCGGCTTGTCGAAGCCGACGACGAGGACCGTGTCGTACATGCCGCAAGCGACGGAGAAGACGCCGTAGCGGAAGGCATCCGTGCCGGTCGCGCAGTAGTTCACCACCATGCTGACCGGACGCCCGTAGAGCTTGAGCGCGTCGGCCACCTCGGCGGTGCCCTTCGAGGGATACTGCGCGCCGCAGAAGACCGCCTCGATCCGTTCCTGCGGCGCGTCGATGCCGGAGTCCTCGTAGGCTTCGTAGGCGGCGTCGACGATCATGTCGGCGGCGCTCTGCTGCCAGTTCTCGCCGAACTTCGAGCATCCCATGCCGACGATCGCCACCTTGTCGCGGATCGCGTCCACTTTCATGGTGATCCTTCCGTCGTCCCGGCGCCGCGCACGGGCGTACACTTCCAGTAATAGCTCGGGGTCCCGCCCCCCTCGTGGATCTTCCGGAACGTGAGCTCGACGGGCATCTCCAGGCGCACGTCCGCGGCTGCCGCATCGGTCATCTGCACGTAGAGGCGTGCACCGTCGACGTCCGTGACGGTCGCGATCAGCGGCGGATCCGGACTGCCGGCGAACTCGTCGAACGTGAACGACAGCACTTTGCCGATCCGGTCCGACAGCCGGACCTTCGCGAAGCGGTCCTTCGCATAGCAGCCGAAGCAGACGCGCTGGAACGGATACTGCGTGGTGCCGCAGGCGAGGCAGCGCTGCGCGAGCAGGCTCACGTCGGCGTCGCGCTCGCGGTAGTGGACGGTCGCGGAGATGCCGGCGCCGGCGCGGCGGTCGTGCTCGACCGCGAGGAGCTGGCGGAAGCGCAGGTACTTGTCATAGCTGGCGAGCTCCGCGCGCCGCGCGAGGTGCCATTCGACGCCGCGGCGGCGGCGCGCGTCCGCGACGGGGTCGCCGACGCGCACGGCGAACGCGTCCGCGCCGTCGCCGTAACTCACCAGCAGAAGCCGATCGCCGCCTCGTGAGCTCTCGAGCGCCGCCACCAGCAGCAGGAGCGGCGAGGCGGCGCCGCAGTTGCCGATGCGCCCGAAGAAAGGATCCTGGAGCTGCGTGCGAGGATCGAATCCCATCGCCGCGGCCGCGGCGGCCGCGCTCCGTGCATCGGGGGCATAGAGCACGAGCTTGGCGAAGTCCGCGGGCGCGAGGCCGCTCTTCTCGAGGAGCGCACGCGCCGCCTCGACGACGTTTCGCCGGTAGCCGTGGTCGACGACGAAACGGTCTTCCCACGAGTGCACGAAGGGGTCGCGCTCCGTCCGCCAGACGTCGAGCATCTCGTCGGCGATCGCGTGCTCGGTGTCGACGGTCGCCGCGACGTCCTGCTCGCCGACGAGAACCGCGGCGGCGGCATCGCCGAAGCTCCGCTCGAGCGCGGATCCCGGTGGCGCCGGCCGCGCATCGGACGCGACGACCAGCGCCTTCCGGGCCGATCCGGCACGCACGGCGTCGAGCGCGGCACGGAGCGCCCCCGTGCCCGCGCGGAGCGAGTCGCGGAAATCCGCGGTCGCGACGTCCCGCCGGAGGTCGAGCGCGCGGACGATCGCCGCCGCGGCCTGCTTCTCCTGGAAGGCGTAGGAAGTCGAGGCGAAGAAGACGGCGTCGACGGCGGCGCGGTCGATGCCCTCGAGACAGGCCGCGGCCGCGGCGACCCCCATCGTCAGCGCGTCCTCGTCCCAGTTCGCGACCGCCTTCTCTCCGGGCGCGCGTCCTGCCTTCCGCCCATCGCCGCGAATCGCGTCGAGCGGCAGCCGGAGGTACGGCACGTAGGCGGCGAAGGAGACGATCCCTGCCATGGAGCCTCTTCCTAGGACCTCGCGCCGCCGCTCTGCAAGGCGCGCGACCCGAGCGAACGGCTCCGTTGGAGCGGCCGGGGCGAATTGGTAGAACCCCTGACGACCCGTCCAGGAGGAACCGCATGGAGCCCGTCGTCACCCGCCGCGTCGAAGAGGGCATCAGCTTCATCGCGCTCAACCGCCCCGACAAGCGAAACGCCGTCGACGACGCCGTGCTCGCCGGGCTCGCCGAGCAGTTCCTGGCTGCGGAGGCCGACCCGGAGACGAACGCGATCGTCCTCCACGGCGAGGGCCGCGGCTTCTCGGCGGGAATCGACTTCCAGAGCTTCCTCGGCAGCAGCGCGGAGGGTCTCGCTCATCCGACCCGGTTGCGCTCGTTCGTCTCCCGCGCCCAAGGCGTGCTGAACACGATCGAGCGGATCGAGAAGCCGGTGATCGGCGCGCTCCACCGGTTCGTCATCGGGCTCGGTCTCGAGATCGCGCTCGCGTGCGACCTCCGGGTCGCCGCGGAGGACTGCGAGCTGTCGCTGCCGGAGACCCGCATCGGCCTCATTCCCGACGTCGGCGGTACCACGCGGCTCACGCGCGTCGTCGGTTACGCGCGCGCCAAGGAGATGATCTTGACCGCGCGTGCGGTGCCCGCCGCGGAGGCGGAGCGGATGGGGCTGGTGAATGCCGTGGCTCCGGCGGGGGAGCACCTCGCGGCCGCAAAACGGCTCGCTGGAGAGATCGGCAAGAACGCGCCGCTCGCGGTCGGGCTGGCGAAGAAGATCATCGATCGCGGCCACGGCCTCGACAAGATGACGTTCATGGAGCTCGAGGCGCTCGCGCAGTCGATCCTGGTCCGCACCGAGGACTTCATCGAGGGCGCGACGGCCCTCGCAGAGCGCCGGGAGCCGCGCTTCAAGGGCAGGTGAGGGAAGGATTCGAGTGCGCGTTGTGCATTCGCACGCGACCGACGGGAGCGGGAAGCGGCGTTGGCAATGACCGTTGATCCGTAGCGTGCGGCGCCAAAATACTTGCTAGGGAGCGGTACGGCGGCCGGGCTTCTTCTTGGTCTCGTCGCTCGTCCCCATCAGGGCGGTGATGCTCTCGCGAAGACTTTCGAAGCAGCTGCGGCACACCTCGGCGCGGAAAATCCAGTTCGCGAGGTTCGGCCGCTCGCGTCCTTCGATCTGCACCTCGAGGAGGTCGTCGGGCCCTTCGACCTCCGTTGCGCAGCGGTCGCAGTAGAAACGCATCATCGGCTCGACCCTCCCACCCGTTCGTTGTGCCGCAAAACCGCGGCAAAGGAAACGAGCTTCCGAGAACGGCCGGTCAGCGGTGCGAGCGCTCCGTCGTGCGCGCCAGCTCGTCGACGTCGAGCTCCGACGAGGCGCGGACCTCCGCCTTGAGCACCGTCTGCATCAGGTGGAGCGCCCGCCGGTTGTCCTCGACCGTATTCGCCGCGACGCAGTCCGAGGGCACGAACAGGTTGAAGTCGCGCATGTAGGCGTCGTTCGCGGTGAAGAGCACGCAGATGTTCGAGGCGACGCCGGTGAGGATGATCGTCGTCGAATTCAGGTAATCGAGGAGGATGTCGAGCGACGTGGAGAAGAAGCCCGAGTGCTTCGGCTTCAGGACGAAGTAGTCGTCCTCGGCGGGGCGCAGGAGCTCGACGATCGGGCGGCCGCGCACGTCGTCGTCCAGGCAGTGGCGGATCTGCTTGTTGAAGTCGGACTGCCAGCGCCCGAAGTTGTCGTTCACGTAGATCGCGGGGATCCTCGCCGCACGCGCCCGCGTCTTCAACCGAGCGATCTGGCGCGCCATCGGCAGCGCGTGCTCGAGCAGTCGATCGCCGTCCTCGAATTCGAGGTCGTTGATGACGTCGATCAGCAGCAGCGCGACGGCCGAGTGATCCGGGACGTTCCCGTGGAGGTCCGGGTTCTTGGCCTTCACGCGCAGGATGAACCCCTACCGGAGGGGGACGTTTCACACTTTGCGCGCATTCGGGAGCGAGGGCCCCTCACGTCGGCTGCAAATGCGCGCAACGTGTGAAACGTCCCCTCACGTGAGCTCCTTGCTCGAGTAGCCGAGGATCCGGCGGGCGACGATCAGCATGTTGATCTGCTGCGTGCCCTCGAAGATGTCGTTGATCTTCGCGTCTCGCATCCACTTCTCGGCGAGCGTGGCCCGCGAGTAGCCGAGCGGCCCGAGCATCTCCACCGCCTTCTGCGTGATCTGCGTGACGGCGAGACCGGCCTTGGCCTTGGCCATGGACGCTTCGAGGTTGTTCCGCTGGCCGCCGTCGAGCATCCACGCCGCGCGCCAGGTGAGCAGCCGCGCCGCTTCGAGCTGCGTCTCCATCTCCATGAAGTCCCGCTCGTACGCGGCGAGCTTCGCGGGCGCGATGCCGTAGCGGATCGGCATGCCCTCGCGGTCGAACGCCTCGCGGAGGAAGTCGATCGCCGCGCGGCCGATGCCGATCGCGCTCGCCGCCACCGCCGGCCGCGTCGCGTCGAACGTGGCCATCACGCCCTTGAACCCCTCGCTCGTCTTCGGCACGTCCGCGCTGCCGAGCACGTTGTCGAGCGGGACGCGGCAGTCCTCGAGGATCAGCATCGCCGTGTCCGAGGCGCGGATGCCGAGCTTCTTCTCGAGCTTCGCCACGCTGATGCCGGGCGTCCCGTGCTCGACGACGAACGCCTTGATGCCGGCGCGGCCCTTCGAGCGGTCGAGCGTCGCCCACACCACGACGAATCCGTCGCTGTCGAGGAGCGCCTTGTGGCCGGCCGTGCAGAAGATCTTGGTGCCGTTCAGCACCCACTGGTCGCCGTCGCGCATCGCCGTCGTCTGGATCGCCGAAGAATCCGACCCGCACTGCGGCTCGGTGATCGCCATGCCCGCCCATTTCGGTTTGCCCTCGCGGAAACGAGCGAGAAAGCGCTTCTTCTGCTCGGGCGTGCCGGCGGCGGCCACCGCCGCGCCGCCGAGGCCCGGACCCGCCATGCAGAGGTAGATGCCGGCGTCTCCCCAGGAGAGCTCCTCGATCGAGACCGCGAGCTGGAGCGCCCGCTCCTGCGGACGCCCGTCGCCGTCGTCCGATTTCCGCGCGAGCAGCGCGGCATCGGAGCCGCGCGACGCCTGCCACATGGTGTCGATGAACTCCCACGGGATCGTGTGCTCCTCCTCGTCGTAGCGGCGCGACACGGGCCGCATCACCGATTCGGCCACGCCGTGCACCATCGACCGGAGGTTCTTCGTCGGTTCGGAAAGCTCGAAATCGATCATCGGGTCACCTCGTTCAGACGATCGCCATTCCTTCGAAGCTCGAGAAGCCGCGTGCGTTCCTGAGCCAGAGCTCGACGGGATGATCGCGGATGTAGCCGTGGCCGCCGAGCACCTGGACCGCGTTGTCGGCGACCTTGAGCGCCATCGATGCGGCGTAGTTCTTCGCCAGATAGCTTTCGCGGGTCGCCTCCTCGCCGCGGTCGATCTTCCATCCCGCCTGCCAGACGAGCAGCCGCGCGGCATCGATCTCGATCGCCATCTCCGCGAGCAGGAACGCGATCGCCTGCTTCTGCGCGATCGCGACCCCGAAGGCCTTGCGCTCCTTCGCGTATTCGCGGGCATAGTCGTACGCGGCCCGAGCGACGCCGACGGCGAGCGAGCCGAGAGCGATCCGCGAACGGTTCATCAGCCGCGCGAAGTCGATGCTCCCTTCGCCGCCGAGCCGCGCCGTGTCGGGAACGCGAACGTCCTTCAGCGCGAGCTCGTAGGTCTCGAGCGCGTTCACGCCCATGTTCTTCTCCGGACCGCGGAGCTCGACCCCGGCTTGGCTGCGGTCGATCAGGAACGCTTCGACGGCACGGTAGCCGTCGAGCGGATCGGCGCTCCCATCGGCGCCGGCACGGCGCGCGTACACCAGGATCGCCTCCGCGCTTCCGCCGAGCGGCACGAAGGCCTTGCGACCGGAGAGCACCCAATCTCCACCGTCGGCGCGAGCCGTGGTGGCGAGCGCCGAGAGATCGAAATGCATCGACGGCTCCACCACCGCTGCGGTCGCCGGCCGGAAGGCCGCGCCGGTGAACTCCGGCAGCCAGCGCTGCTTCTGCTCGTCGGTGCCATGGTCGAGGAGCGGGTAGACGAGCAGCCGCGGCGCGAGTACGTGCAGCGCGAACGCGAGGTCGCCGTAGGCGAGCTCCTCGGCGGCGATCGCGCCGGAGATCGCCGAGCGATCGTCCCCGAACCCGCCGTACGCTTCGGGGATCGCGCTCTGTACGAGCCCGAGCTCCCACGCCTTCGCGACCACCACGTCCGGGATGCGAGCGGCCTCGTCCGCGTCGTGCGCCAGGGGACGGAGCTCGCCGGCCGCGAAGGCGGCGATCGTGTCGCGCAAGAGCTTCTGATCGTCGCTCAGGTCGAAACTGACCATGCTTCACCCTTTCTCGGAGCTGCGGCGCGCGCCGCCGCCCTGTCGCGAACGGCGCTCCGCCGGAGCCATCCAATCGCGGAACTGTGCGGCGATCGCCCGCATCGACGTCGGGAGATCGATTCCCTGCGGGTCCTGATAGAACTGCAGCTCCGTGCCGATCACCGCGGCGACGAAGAGCTGTGCCGCGAGCGGGGCCGCGACGTCGTCCCGGTAGACGCCCTTCTGCTGTCCGATCGTGAACGTCTGCGTGAGGAACTCGCGGAAGCGCCGCATCATCGCGCGGAACGGATCGGAGAGCTCGGGATAGGCGTCGAGCGACTCCACCATCAGCGTCAGGATGAAGCGGCGATGATTGCTCGCCGTCGCCTGCTGCACGCAGGTGTCGACGACCGCGTCGAGAGCCGCGGCAGGGTCCTTGAGCGAGGTGACGCGTTCGACGACGACCCGCTCGAAGCCGTCGATGCGGTCGGCGATGGCTCCGAGGAGCAGGTCCTGCTTGTCCTTGAAGTGGTAGTAGAGCGCGCCCTTGGTGACGCCCGCGGCGCGCGCGATCCGGTCGATCGAGGTTCCCTGGTAGCCGCTCCGCGAGAAGCAATCGATCGCTGCCGAAACGATCTCTCGCCGGGACTGATCGCCGCGTCGCTCGCGTGCCGGAATCACGATACTGAACGTTTAGTATGTATAATGCGACGTGTCAATCGGCGATTCATCGAGGCATGACTCAGCTCGCCGGGTCGGATCCCGCCGGCGGGATCCCGCCGAACAGTCGCTCCGTCTGCTCCGAAGAGGATGTCGCCCGCAGAATCACCTCGGGGGCTCGGTCGCTCGCGGTCGGCAAGAAGTCCGCCGGACCACGGTACTGGAGCCACGGGTACGGAGGTGATGTCCCGAACCAGTAGTGGGCCTCGCCCTCACGATGCTCGCCGAGCGCCACGCGAAATCGCCGAGTCGCGACCTTGGTGCCGAACAGCGAGAGCTCCTCGTCGCCCTCGGGCGTGATCCGCGCCGCCCGGGCTCCGCCCGCGTCCGCCATCAGAATCAGATGAATGCCGAACGGCCGCGGCTCCCCGACGGTGCCGCGGAGCGCCGCGGCGAGGCCGAGATACGTGTACGTGTCGGCGGGCACGCTCGTGCTGCGGCCGTTCAGCGGGTTCGGCTGACCCGACTGGAAGACCAGGGTCTCGCCTTCGGGCGTTTCGAGATGTCGCCGGAGCGCGTGCACTCCGAGCATGCGGAGCTTGCCGCCCTCGTCGGCGAAGAGGACGATCCGCTCGAGGCGATCACCGCCCGACAACGGAAAAACGACGCTCGCACGCACGTAGCGCACGCCGTTCACCATCGTCTCGTCCATTGCGAACCGGCCGCCCTCGATCGAGCGGAGCTCGTCCGGCAGGGGGCGTTCGCGATCCGCAGGCAAGATCTCGAACGTCAGGCGGAGCGGCCGATCGCGGACCGACTCCGGAGAGGACAGCAGCTCGCCCCGCGAGGATCCGGCGAGGGCGGCGAGCGCCCCGATGGCGACCGTCGTGCGCACGAGTCGCCGGCGACCGGGCATGAACGGGGATTGTAGACGAGCCGGCGTCGCCTGGGGAGAGCGCGAAATCGGTCCCCGCATCGGTCGGGGCGCGTCGCCGCTGGCTCGGGTGGCGCGCCGGCCTCCTCGCCCAGGACCCAGCTCGCGCTCTTGCCGGTTGCGAGCAAGCCGCGGCGCTCCTATGATCGAGGACGTGCTCTGGCGTCTCCGGACGATCGCGGTGATCGCGGCATCGGCGCTCGCTGCCGTCGTCGCGCCGGCCGCGGCGGACATCTTCGTGTGGCGTGATCGAGGCGGCATCGATCACTACACGAACGACTTGGCGCTCGTTCCCGGCGAGTACCGCGAAGACGTCGGCATCGTCGCTCGCGACTGGGAGCGCTCCGAGCCGCCGCACGAGGACGCGGCCGAGGGGGATGTGCGCGAGGGACCCGAGGTGGTCGTCGTCTCGCGGCCGAAGCCGGAGCCGAAGGCGGTGCGGGAGGAGCCTCGGCCGCCGGAAATCGCCAGCGTGCCTGCTGCCGCTCCGATCGTACAGAACGTGCAGATCGTCGTTCAGGAAGACCCTGCGCCGCGGGCGGTACCGGTGTTCTTCGGCCCGGTGCTCGCGCGCGGACAGTACGTCGCGCGGCGTTCTGCCGCGCGGTCGCAGGGCGTGCGGGCGGGGTTCATGCTCGGCCCCGCGGGGCCGCCGCCGCTCGGAGCTGCCGGGCCGCCGCCCGTCGGCGCTGCCGGCCCGTCGCCCCTCTACCCGGTCGGCTTCTGAGCGGGGGCCGAGCCCGCGTCGCCGCCCTTTCGCGCCCACTCCGTCGCCGGCGTCTGCCAGAACTGGATCAGCGTGCCGAACGCGGATCGCGGATGAACGAAGGCGGTTCTCCACCCGGCGGCGAGCTCGGCGCGATCGACGATCTGCACGCCGGAGCGCTCGAGCGGCAGGGTCGCCCGGTCCAGATCCTCGACGTCGATGGACAGGTGGTGCATGGCGGGACCGCGCCGCGCGAGGAATCGCTCGAGGAAGCTGCCACGGCGCGCGCTTTCCATGAGCTCGAGGCGGTATTCGCCGACCCGCAGCACGAGAAGCGCGAACGACTGGTCGTAGCCGAGGTGGCGAGGCGTCTCGACGACCGCGCCGAAGTGTCGCCGAAAGAACGCGACGGCGGGGTCGAGGCGCTCGACGGCGATCGACAGATGGTCCGCGCGCCAACGTGTTCCGTGCTTCTCGACGATGCCGCCCCAGCTCGGACGCGTGCGTTCGGCTTCCGGCGTCTGCCAGAACTGGATCAACGTGCCGAAGGCGGAGCGAGGATGGACGAACGCGGTCTTCCGGCCGTCGCCGTGATCGAAGCGGTCGACGATTCGCCTGCCGTCGGCTTCGAGACGCGCGACGATCGGGTCGAGACGATCGACGTCGAACGACCAGTGGTGGAGGCCCTCGCCGCGCTTCGCCAGGAAGCGATCGACGAAGCTTCCCGGCTGCGCGCTCTCGATCAGCTCGATCTTGAAATCTCCGATCGTGAAGTCCGCCCAGCGGAAGCTGCCGTCGTACCCGTCCCGCTTCGGCTGGTCGGGACGCGCGGGAAAATGGTGCAGGAAGAACGCGAGCGCGCGATCGATCTCGCGAACGGCGATCGACACGTGATCGACTCGGAGTCTCGTCACCGGCGCGTGCTTACGGAAGGCCTCCGACCGAGTCAATTCGCGGCCGTTCGCTCGACTGCAGCGGGCCGCCGGGAGAACTCTCCGAGCCGTTTCGCCAGATGAGACTCGACCGCATCCGCATCGTCCTCGTGCGTCCGAAAACCTCGGGGAACGTCGGCGCCGTGGCCCGCGCGATGAAGAACATGGGCCTCTCGGACCTGGTGGTGGTGGCGCCGCGCCGCTTCCGTCGTGTCGCCGCGGATTCCATGGCGGTGCATGCGACCGACGTGCTCGACCGCATGCGCGTCGTCCGCTCGATCGCCGAGGCGGTCGCCGATTGCCACTGGGTCGCCGGCACCACGGTGCGTGAGGGTGTCTACCGCCGCCGGACGGTCACGCCGCGCGAAATCGCTCCGACGATGCTCGCCCTGGCGGCGCACCAGCGGGTGGCGCTCGTGTTCGGGCCCGAGGACACCGGTCTCTCGAACGACGACCTCAAGTCTTGCGACGAGCTGGTGACGATTCCCGCGGACGCCGCCTATCCGTCGTTGAACGTGGCGCAGGCGGTGCTCGTGTGCGCGTACGAGCTCCATCTGGCCGAGCGCCCGACCCGCACCGACGCCGTACCGCTCGCGTCGGTCGCGAGCGTCGACTTCATGCTCGCTCGCTTGCGCGACGCCTGTCTCGCAATCGGGTTCTTGCCGGCGAGCAATCCCGATCACATCTTGCTCGCGATCCGGCGGCTCTTCGGCCGGGCCCGGCTCGAGCCACGCGAGGTGAGGATTTGGCTCGGGCTCGCCCGCCAGATCGAATGGTTCGCCCGCGGCGGGCGCGAGACCGTGGCGCTCAAGCGGAATCGCGGCGCGCCCGTGAGATGAGGCGCCGTCCGCGGTCGTCAGGTCGCGGCACGACCTCGCGGACACCGTAGGGTGAAGCCGGTTCCGTTCGAGCTGTAGATCAGCGCCTTGCCGCTCTCGGGATCGAGCGGCACCTGCTCGACGTACTTCCCGACCATCTCCTGGAGCGATGCCGGCGGACGATCGTGATCGCGGCGGTAGGCGAGGATGCTGCGATAGGTGCGGTAGACCGCGCCGCGACAGTCGTTCCGGGTCATCAGCGGATTTGGCTGCGGGTTCCGCGTGGTGATCTCCCGCCGCTGCAAGCTGTACAGTAATCCGAGCGACACGAGCTCGATCATCGCCAGCGCGAGGCCGACGGTGACGAGGGTCGAGGAGCGACGTTCGGTGCGCTGCTTCGGCGGGGGGCCTTCGCGCGCAGAATCTCGACGGGCCTGGTCGGCGAGGCGGCCGATCTCGTCTCGCAGGTCGGCGCTCATACGATCGATGGGACCTTTCTCTCCATGGGCGACTCCTACCGGGCTTTCGCAGCGCCGTCCCTCACGGCGAGCACACCGATTTGTCGACCACTTCCCAACCGCCGGACAGGTCGCTGTTGTACCGGTAACAGAGGGTACCCCTCTCGTGGAACGTCTCTATGGAGTACCGGTTCGCCTGCACGTTGACGACGCCGAACGTGTTCTCGGACGTGGTCGCGCCGGGCAGCCCCGCCACCGGCCCCCCGGTGCCGTCGAGAACGACGGGGTCGGGAAGCCCGTTGTTGCTGGCCACGAGCTCCGCGGCGGGAGAAATGTTGCGCGCATCGCTCGCCGCGGACGAGTTGTAGGCGTTGGTCTTGAGCAGGGCGTAGTTCGGGATCGCCAGCGCGGCGAGGATTCCGATCATCAGGCTGACGATCAGGAGCTCGATGATGGAGAAGCCCGATTGGTTCATGTCGACTGGCATTTGCGGGCCCCGAGGCGTTCGAGGCCAATGCGAAGATCAGGATAGCCCGACGAGCGGTTTTGCGCCAAATGCACCGCCGGAAAAACGCCGCACCGGAGCGCTTGGGCACCCGGCGGGGCGCCTTGCGACGCAAGTTGCATTCTGGTTTTCTGGCGCGCTTCGGAGGTCGACGACATGGGGCTTCACAAGGTGGCGCAGACCACCGAAATTTCGGCCGGGCAAGGAAAGACCATCAACGTGGAGGGTCGCGACATCGCGCTCTTCAACGTCGACGGCACCTTCC
>JAXDLK010000054.1:0-3702 GCA_034666665.1 Candidatus Binatota bacterium | reverse complement strand
TGCATCCGGCGGTCGTCATCTTCTCGCTGCTCACGGGTGGCGCTCTCTACGGTTTGCTCGGAGTCCTCGTCGCCGTCCCCGTCGCCGCCACGCTTCGCCTCGTCCTGATCTACGTCGGTGCGAAGCTCCGGGACGAGGATCCCTTTCCGCAGCTCGAGCAGGAGCTCGAGGTACCGCACCCGGCACCGCCGGCGACCCGTGCCCTCAGTCGGCGCGCGCATTCCTGAGCGGACGACCAGAACGAAGCCGTGTCCACCACCGTTTGGTCCCGCGAAGGGGGTTCGATGCGCTTTCTGCTCGGCGTCCTGATCCCGCTGGTCGCGGCCCTTCTTCAGGGGACCGTCGCGCCGCTGATCGCGGTCGGCGAGGCGCGCCCTTCGCTACCGATATTGGTCGCGGCGTCGTGGTCGGTGGCCGCCGGGGCCCGCGAGGGCGTGTGGTGGGCGTTTCTCGGAGGCATCGCGTCGGACCTCATTTCGGCGGGCCCTCTCGGCGCTTTCGCGCTCGCCTCGCTGCCGCCGGTCGCCGCCGTGGGGCTCCGCGAGGCCGGGTCCACGCGTCCCGCACCGATCGTCGTGGGGGCGGTGCTGGTCGGACTGGCGGCGCTTGCCGCGGGTCTGATCTACCTGGGGATCCTCGCGGTCACCGGTGAAGGGGTCTCGTCACTTCCGCTCGCCGCTGGGACGACCGTCGCGAGCGCGGTCTACACCGGCCTGCTCGCGCTCCCGATCTATCCCCTTGCGCGACTTTTGCGCCGCGCCACGGAGAAGCAGGGAGCGTTAGGAGTCTGGTGAGAGACAACACTTCTTTCGTCCCGGTGCGGCGCTTCATCGCCTTCGGCATCGCCATCATCGTTGTCTTTTCGTCGCTGACCGTCCGGCTGTACGACCTCGGGATCGTTCACGGCGACTACTACCACGAGCTCTCCGAGCAGAACCGCATCGTTCGATTGCCCGTGACCGCCGAGCGTGGCGGCATCGTCGACCGTGCCGGCTATGTCCTGGCGCGCAACATCCCGGGATTCGCGGTCAGCGTCATCCCGGTCGACCTTCCGAAAGTGCGGGAGGGGGAGATCTCGCAGCGTCTCGGCGCGATCCTCGGCGTCTCCAGCGAGTCGGTCGGCGAGCTCATTCGCGCGCAGCGCGTCCGTAATCCGTATGAGCCCGGCCGCATTTCAAAGACGCCGGTGCCTCGCGAGATCGCACTCGCTCTCACCGAGCGGGCCGAACTCTTTCCGGGCGTGCGGGTAGACCCGGAGAGCATTCGCTTCTACGTCGACAGCACGCTCTACTCGCCGGTCATCGGCTACACCGGGCCGATCACCGAGCACGAGTTCGAGAAGCTCAAGGATTCGGGCTATCTCGGCGACGACGACATCGGGCGCACCGGGATCGAGGATGTCTACGAGCAGTACCTCCGGGGAACGTACGGGTGGCGCGAGATCGAGCGCGACGCGGCGCAGCGCGAGATCAAGACGCTCGCGCTCCAGCGTCCGACCGTTGGCAACACGGTCTCCCTCACCATCGACGACCGGCTGCAGAAGCTGCTGGACGCGGAGCTTCGCAAGGGCGTCGAAGAGGACCGGTTCACGCAAGCCGTCGGCGTCGCCATGAATCCGCAGAACGGCGAGATCCTCGCCATGGTCTCCATCCCCGGATACGACAACAACATGTTCGCGCGCGGTATCACCACGGCGGAGATCGCCGCGCTGAATGGCGACGACCGCCACCCGCTCGTGAACAAGGCGATCGCTGACCGCTACCCCGCCGGCTCCACCTTCAAGATGGTCACCGGCCTCTCGGCGTTGTCGGAGGGCACCGCCACGAGGGACACCGTCGTGAACGTGTCCGCGAGCTCGTTCAGCGTGAGCGGAACGAGCTTCTTCGACTGGCGCGCGCACGGAGCGGTCAACTTCGTGAACGGGTTCGCCCACTCGAGCGACATCTACTTCTACACGCTGGCCGGCGGCAGCCCGATGGCGCCGAACGTGCGCGGCGTCGGGCCCGACGCGATCGCCAAGTACGCCCGCATGCTGGGCTTCGGCTCGCCGACCGGGATAGATCTCCCGAACGAGGACGGCGGCATCATGCCCGACCCCGACTGGAAGCAGGCGACCTTCGACGAGCCGTGGACGATCGGCAACACGTACCAGGAGGCGATCGGGCAGGGCTTCGTGGCCGTGACCCCACTCCAGCTCCTGAACGCGTACGCCGCGGTCGCGAACGGCGGCACTCTGTGGCAGCCGCACCTCCTGCGGCAGGTGACCGACGCCGCCGGGAAGATCCTGCCGATCCCCGCGCCGAAGTCCACGAAGCTCGAGATGACCGACGAGAACCTACGCCTGATCCGCGAGTCCGCCCGCCGGGTCGTCACGATCGGCCACGCGTACATGCCGAATCTGAAGATCCCGATCGCCGGAAAGACGGGGACGGCGGAGTTCGGCTCCTCGGCTGGGAAGGACAGCGCGGGTCGCAACAAGCTCGGGTTCCACAACTGGTTCGTGTCGTTCGTCCCGCAGGCCGACAACACCGATCCCACCGCACAGATCGCCATGGTCATCTTCACCTATGACTCGTCGAAGTCCCTGTGTGAGCTCTGCCTCAACCCGGCCGTCGGGATGACGCAGCGGATCCTCGAGCAGTACCTGGGAGCGAACAAATGAGCGTCCGTCCTATGGCGCTGCCGCGGGCGTCGACCCCGCTGCACGACCGGCCGGCACCGCGGCGCTGGGTGCAGATCGACCCGATGCTGCTGATCGTGACGCTCCTTCTCATCGGCTACGGCCTCGTGATGACGTACTCGACGACCGCCGAGACCCGCACGTTCACCGGCGATCCGATGCAGTTCGTGCTCCGAGGGGCACTCTGGGCCGCGGTCGGCATGGCCGCCATGGCCGCGATCGCCGTGTTCGACTACGCGTGGCTCGGTGCGTTCGCGCCGGTCCTCTACGTGCTCACGCTGGGAATCCTCTCGGTCGTCCTGGCGATCGGAACGTCGAGCCTCGGTGCGCAGCGATCCGTGAACATCGGAGGCCTCTCGTTCCAGTTCAGCGAGGTCGCGAAGGTCCTGATGATCATCGTCCTCGCGAAATTCTTCGCCGACCGGCGCGCGTCGATCGGATCGCCACTCACGATGCTGCTCAGCCTTGGTTTGCTCGCGCCGGCGGTCTTGCTCGTGTACCGGCAGCCCGACCTCGGCACGAGTCTCGTGTTCATCGCGATCTTCTTCGGCATCGCGTTCCTGGCCGGTGTTCGGATTTGGCAGCTCGTCGCGCTCGTCGCGGTCGCGGCGGCGTCGTTCCCGGTGATCTGGTCGCTCCTCAAGGACTACCAGCGCGCGCGCCTCTCGGCTTTCCTCGATCCGTACGCCGATCCGCAGGGCGCCGGCTGGAACATCATCCAGTCGCTCATCGCGGTCGGTTCGGGCGGCGCGACCGGGAAGGGGCTCACGGCCGGCACGCAGTCGCCGCTCGGCTATCTCCCGATCGCGGAGTCCGACTTCGTCTTCTCGGGCCTCGCCGAGGACCTTGGATTCGCCGGGGCGGTGATCCTGTTCGCGCTGTACATCGTGCTGCTGGTTGCCGCACTCCGCATCGCCATTCGCGCGAAAGACCCCTTCGGCATGCTTATCGGTGGGGGAGTAGCGACGATGCTGTTGTTCCAGATCCTGGTGAACGTCGGCATGGCGATCTCGCTCATGCCC
>JAXDLK010000053.1:0-3731 GCA_034666665.1 Candidatus Binatota bacterium | reverse complement strand
GGAACGGACGCGGGAGACACCGTGTCGCAGGTTGACGCGATAACTGCCTTTGGAACCCTGGACCGGCCGATTATGGACCGCGAAAGCGACCGCATCGCCCTGTCGCAGCGGCACGACCTCGGCGCGGTTCTGCATCCGGGGGCGCTGCTCCGTGAGGACGAGCTCTCCGCCGGTGAAGTCCTTGCCCGGCTCCGAGAGGAGGATCGCCACCTGAAGCGGGAACGCGAGGTCTCCGTAGAGGTCCTGGTGCAGGCAGTTGAAATCGCCGGCCGCGTATTGCAGCAGCAGCGGCGTCGGCCGGGTCTGGCCTTCGTCATGACACTGCTTCAAGAACGCGGCGTGCTCGGCCGGATAGCGCCGATCCACCCGCATACGCCCGTTCCAGTCATTGGCCACGAAAGCCAGGTGCGGATAGAGCGCCGTGCGCAAATCACCGATCAGCTGCGGCAGCGGATATTTGAAGTAGCGATACTCACCCTTGCCGAACCCATGTCGCGCCATGACCACGCGGCTGCGAAAATGATCCTCTTGCGGGTAGAGTGCAGCGATCTGCCGGCACTCCTCGGGCGAGAGAAGTTTCTCCATCACCGCGCAGCCGGAGCCACTCAGCTCTTCGGACAGCTTCGGCCAGTCATATTTCCCGGCCCGCACCTCTCCGGATTCAACCGCAGACGCCGCGGGAACGATTGCCGCTCGGGCGCTCATGCCGACACCTCCTCGCTGATCAGCTCCTGCTTGCGAGCGCTCACGCGCTGGCCTCCATCGCGAGCAGAGCACGCTTGGCGTCCGTGCCGCCGAGATACTCGCCGATGCCGCCGTCGCTCCGGACGACGCGGTGGCACGGCACGACCAGCGGGAGCGGATTGTGAGAGCAGGCGCTCGCGGCTGCACGCACCGCGGCGGCGTTTCCCGCGCGCGCGGCGAGCGCGGCGTAGCTCGACGTCGAGCCGTAGGGGATCTCCGGCAGCCGAGCGATCACGGTGCGGCGGAAGCCTCTTGCCAGACGCAGGTCGATCGGCAGGTCGAAGCGCTTGCGCTTGCGAGCGAAGTACTCGTCGAGCTGGCGAGCTGCCAGGTCGAGACGTCTCGGGGCGGCGAGCATCCGGGGGCTCACGTCTCGCGCCAAGCGCCCGAGGACGGCGTCGTGATCCTCTCGATCGAAGGCCACCCGCACGAGACCCGTCGACGTGGCGGCGAGGAGCAGCGGTCCGAGCGGGCTTTCCATCGTACGGTAGGCCACGTCGAGAATCTCCTCGCTCTCGGCGAGGGCGACGAGCCGGGCCCGGGAGCGTCGCTCGGCGCGTTCATCCATGAACGCCGCGCGGAAGTCTTCGAGAAAGCGATCTCCGTTGCTCATCTTCTTTTTCCTTCCTCGAGCTGCCGGCGCAGCTTGGCGATGCCGTCCGCCGCGTTTCGCCGCGCGGCGATGGCACTGCATCCGAGCCTCCTGCCGACCTCGTCGTAAGGAAGGTCGGCCAGGTGGCGGTACACGACGGCTCCGCGCTGCTTGGGCGCGAGGGTGTCGAGCGCGGCTCGAAGAGCATCGGTGTCGGGCGTTTCGTCCGGCACGACGATCTCGGGAAGCTCGCTCCGCAGCTCGGGGCGTCTCGCTTCGCCGCGAAGCTGGTCGAGCGCCTTCCGGTGCGCGATCGTCACCAGCCAGCCGCGAACGTTGCTCTGCGGGCGAAGGCGTGGATATGCGCGCATGGCCGCGAGGAACGTCTCGGCCCACGCATCCTCGGCGTCGTCGCGGTCGACGAGCGCGCGGCAGACGCGCATGACCGCGCGCCCGTGCTCGGCGATGATCTCCTCGAACGGCCGCCGGCTCATGACTGGTAAACGCTCCCGGCGACTCGTTCGTGAGGTCGCGGCCTCGGAACGCCGCGGCCGATTCCCCTCAGCCCTCGAGGCCGGTCTCGCGCACCGTGATGCTGAGGCGTCCCGGCGGCAGATCGAGCCCGTCCGGCGCCGTGTCGGGAAGGATCTTCGGAACCCCGTGGTAGATGCGACGATTCTCCCGGCCGAAGACGAGGAGGTCGCCCGAGCGCATTTCGAGATCCGCGAACGGCCCCGTTCGGCGCTCGACGCCGGCGAGGCGAAAGATGCACGTGTCGCCCAGACTGAGCGTCACGACCGGAGCGTCGGACGGCTCCTCCGCGTCGCGATGAAGGCCGAGCTGGGCGTCGGGCGCGTAGAGGTTCACGATCGCCGCATCCGGACGGTAGCGACGAGCCTCTGCATCGTCCGCGCCGTAGGCCTCGGCGACGGCACGCCTGGACAGGTCGATGAGCTCTCGCGGCAGCGCTTTGACCGGCGCGCCGTCGGTGTCGTCCGCAGTCCGCGAGTACACATATGGATACCAGTGCCATCCGAGGCACACGGACTGGACGCTCATCAAATGTCCACTCGGCACCCGCGGGTGCCGCAGACCCGCCGGAGGCAGGGCCCAGCTCCGGAACTCGGCGACGAGCGCCCTTTGCTCGTCGAGATCGAGCCATCGCCGGATCCACACGACGCCCGGGAGCAGCTCCGACCGCTCGCTCGCCGCATCGAGGGGCGAGGAAATCGAAAGCGAGAGCTGTCGCGCGCCCCGGGACCCCGCAAGGGGCACCCCGGTCGCAACCCCCCCGAGCCGACTTCGCCCCATCCGTGATCGCGCTGATTCCATGTGGGCTCCCACGTCAAGTGAACGTGCCAGACGGTCGATCCGTGAGGTGTCTCAGTTCGATTTCGACCGATACGGCGTCCATACCCGGCCGCCTGGTATATCGTGATCGCTCGAAGGTGTGCTTGGCTCCCGCGGGCGCCCCACGGATGGCCACCGCGACCGTCAACGCGATCCTCGACGAGTTGTCGTGAGCCACCTGACCGGCTGACTGCCGCGCTCGAGCGGCGCGGCGCAGACTTCGAGGAGCAGCCGGTCGGCCTCGCGGAGCACGGACTCGAAGCGCGCCTTGACGCGCCCGCGGATCGGCCGGATCGCGACGGCGCGCGGATCGATCGGCTCGCGCCCATCGGCGGCCCTCTTCTTCATGCGGTGGTCCGCGGTCTCCTTCCTCACGCGATGGAGCGGTACACGACGGGCCACGGTTCGTCCACGCGCGCGCCTCGACGACGAGGGACGTGGACGGCGCGGCGTGGTACGCGGAAGCGCTACCCGTCGTACCGATCGCGGACACTCCGAATGATCTCTATCCCATGAAGCGTCGGAATCGTCATCGAACGGCTCATCGTTGGTACAGTGTCCGAGCGCGAAGCACGCAGCGGCCCTGACGCTGGATCCGTGGATGCAGGCTGACGACTTCGGCCCGCTTGCTCAGGCAATGGCGATCGCATTCGCCGTGAGCGCGTGCGTGTCCGGAGGTCTCCGCGCGGCCTGCCCGCGCAGGCGCAGCATCCTCGGAATGTGGCTTCTCGCAGCAGCGGCGCCGGCCCTGGCCGTTTTCGCCGTTCCGGCGTGGCGCGTCTACTCCTACCACGGCTGCTTTCACATCGCGGTAGTCTCACGGATCCTCGAAGGGTCGGTGCCGCCCGAGAACCCAGTCTTCGCCGGTGCGCCTCTCCTCTACCCGTGGTCGTACCACTTGACTGCAGCACTCATCTCGGCCGCTCTGGGCATTTCTCCATCTTGGGCATTCGCGCTGCTCGGGATTGCTTCGCTGCTCGCGACCGTTTCGCTCCTGTACGCGTTCGCGCTTCGAGCCACGGGTGATCACGCGACTGCGGTATTG
>JAXDLK010000052.1:0-19182 GCA_034666665.1 Candidatus Binatota bacterium | reverse complement strand
GGCCACGCACGGCGCGCAGGAGCTCGAGTGCCACCTGCCACTCACGACCGAATTCGCTGGCGAGTCGGTCACGGATCCGCGCCGCGACCGCCGGCGCCGCTCCCGAGGTGGAGACCGCGACGACCAGGTCACCCCGGCGAAGCACCGCGGCAGCGATGAAGTCCGACCGCTGCGGGTCGTCGACGACGTTGACCAGCACGCCGCGCTCGCGCGCCTCGCACGCGACCTCGGAGTCGACGGCGGGGTCGCCGGTCGCCGAGATCGCCATGAACGCGCCGGCGAGGTCGCCGGTCGCGTGGGGTCGCTGCGACCATTCGATCCTCCCTTCGCCGGCGAGCTCACGCAGCCGCTCGGTGACGGCGGGCGCGATGACACGCACGGTCGCTCCGGTGACGAGCAGCGACTCGACCTTGCTTTCGGCGACCGCACCGCCGCCAACGACCACTGTGGTGCGCCCCTCGAGCGCGAGGAAGGCGGGGTAGTACGACACGCGCGGGCATCGTACCAGCCCTCCGGCGATGAGGAAAACCGTGAAACCTTGGACCGCGGGCGGGGTTCGTGCACCGCATGAGTGTCGCCATCCCCAGAGACTCGAGAACGATCCTTTGGTCACTCGCGATCGCCACGGGATTCGTAGCCGGATTGGCGATTTACCGCATGGTTGTGGTGCGGCGAGCGCTCGAGGCGGACTCAGCCGACGAGCCGCCGGACGCCGTGGATCAGGCATCGATGGATTCGTTCCCGGCGAGCGATCCTCCGTCGTTCACGCCGACCAAGATCGGCTGATCAGCCGACTGCTCGGGTCTGCTGCCGCTTGCCCGAGAGCGACGACGCGGTGAAAATCCGCGCGTGGCCGGGCGCACGATCTTGCATGCCGACATGGACGCGTTCTACGCGGCCGTCGAGCAACACGATCGTCCGGAGCTCCGCGGACAGCCGGTGATCGTCGGCGGAACCGGCGGCCGCGGGGTGGTGATGACGGCATCGTACGAAGCCCGCGCGTTCGGCGTCCGCTCGGCGATGCCCACGGTCGAGGCACGCCGCCTCTGCCCGCAGGCGGTCTTCCTTCCCGGGCGCATGGCGCGGTACGCGGAGGTATCGCGCACGATCCGTGAGGCCTTCGGGGAGTTCACCCCGGCCGTCGAGCCGCTGTCGCTCGATGAGGCATTCCTCGACGTGACGTCTTCGCTCTCGCTCTTCGGAACCGGACGGGCCATCGCCGAACGCCTCAAGGCGCGCGTGCGTGAGGAGACCGGTCTCACGGTTTCCGTGGGCATCGGGCCGACGAAGATGGTCGCCAAGATCGCCAGCCAGCTCGGCAAACCGGACGGTCTGCTCGAGGTGCCGCCGGAGGAGGTCGACCGGTTCTTGCGGCCGCTACCCGTCGGTTGGCTCTGGGGCGTGGGCTCCGTCACCGGCGCGAGTCTCCGCGCACTCGGCATCGAAACCATCGCCGATCTCGCCGATGCGGACGCCTCGCTCCTGCGTGCCCACCTGGGGAACCAGGGGCCGGCTCTACGGGAGCTCGCGCGCGGTCACGACCGGCGGAGCGTCGAGGGGGATTGGCGCCGGAAGTCGTACGGCGAGGAGAACACGTTCGCCGGCGACTTGACGGACGGCGACGAGATCCGCGGCACGATCGTGGCCCATGCGGAGGCGGTCGCACGGCGGCTCCGCGGCGACGGCCGCCGCGGCCGCACGATCACCCTGAAGATCAAGCTCGCGCGGCGCCTCGGGCCGGGGAAGTTCCCGATGCTGACGCGAAGCTTCACGCTTCCTCGTGGGACCGATGACGGCAAGGCGATCGCGGACGTCGCTCTTGCTCTGTGGGAGGCCGTCTCGGCAGGGAAGACGATCCGCCTGATCGGCGTCTCGGTGAGCGGCATCGATCCCCGCGACGACGCCGCGTCGCAGCTCGATCTGTTCGCGGCGACCCCTGGCGGCAAACGGGCCGCGCTCAATCGCGCGATGGACCGGGTCGCCGAACGTTTCGGCGACGGCGCGCTCCGCCGGGGCGATGGACAGGCGGAGCGCGCTTCACCGACGGGGGCGATCAAGGACCGCCGCCCACCGCCGTGAACCAGATCGGCGGCGCGCCCTCTCGGATCACCGGGGAACCGACGGCGCGAGAGACTCGACCCGTGTCGGATCAGCTCGAGGGGATGCGCAGGACCTGCCCGGCGCGCACCTGATCGCCGCGAAGCCCGTTGTGAGAACGGAGCGCGCGGACCGTCGTGCCATAGCGCCGTGCGATCGCACCCAGCGACAGGCCCCGCCGGACGCGGTGCGTGCGAAGGCGTGACGCTTTCGCGGATCCGCGGCGGCTCGCCAGTTCCGCGGATCCGCGGCGACTCGACGGTTCCGCCCGCATCGCGGTGGTGATCGCCGCACCCCCGGGGATCTTCAGGCTGCGCCCGGTGGCGAGCCGGGTGCCGCGCATCTTGTTCAAGGCCTGAAGCGCCCTCACGCTGGTGCCGTAACGTCTCGCGATCGACCCGAGCGTCTGGCCGCGGGTCACCCGGTGCGTCGCGTAGAACGTCTGCTGCTGCGAACGCCGCTCCCCCGGATCGATCTTCGCGTACGCCGTCCGGAACGCGCTCGCGCTTCCGCTCGGAACCCGCAGCCGGTAGCCGCGCGGCACGTGCAGGCGTCCCTCGACGACCTCGGAGTGAAACGCCGGATTCAGTCCCCTGAGCTCGTCGACGTCGCATCCGGCGGCCTTGGCGAGCGCCCGAAACGGCACGTACTGGTCGATCTGCACCTCGTCGAAGACGAGCTTCGCGTGCGGCCGCAGATCCGGAAAGTACTGCTTGGAAGCGCTCTCCACCTCGAGCGCGGCGACGAACTCGGCATAGAAGTTCCGCGAAGCGAAGCCGAACGCGCTGCCGTGGTACTCGCGGACGATGTCGTCGATCTCCGAGCTTCCGGTCTGGCGGACCGCCCGTACGACACCGGCGCGGCCGTGATTGTACGCGGTGATCGCCAGCGGCCAGCTGCCGAGCATCTCGTAATCGTCGCGCAGGTGGCGGGCGGCCGCCTGCGTCGCGTAGAGCGGATCGCGTCGGTCGTCGACCACGGAGTTCAGCCGCAACCGGTAGAGGCGCGCCGACGAGGGGATGAACTGCCAGATTCCCGCGGCCGCCTTCTTCGAGTACGCCTTCAAGTTGAAGGTCGACTCGATCAGCGGCAGGCGTGTGAGCTTCACCGGCAGACCCTCCCGCCGGAAGATCTCCTCCATGTGCGGCAGGTAGCTGCGGGAGACCTCGAGGCCGCGCTCGAAGTTCTCGCGGAGGCCGAGCTGCATGCGCACGCGCTCGCGAGCGGCGGCGAACTTTCCCCCGCCGGGCACGTCGGCGAAGAGGTCCCAGACCTTGCGCGCTTCGGGATCGAGACCGGCGGGACTCGTCACCCCGTCGAGCCGGCCGAGCACCATGTCGATCCGTGCCTTCTCCGCCTCGACGCGCTGCTTTCTGAGCTTCAGAGTGACGAGGTCGGCACCTTCCGGCGAGATCCGCGGTAGATCCAGCACGGAGTACACCTTGTCGAGGCGGACGGAGTCGTGGAGAACGGCTTGATTCTCACCGTAAACCGCGAAAATCTTCTTCCAGAACTCGACCTGAGGCTCGAGGGCCGACGGCTTCGGGAACTGGGGCGGCAGAGCGTGCGGGACCGAAGGAAAGGCGCCGAGGATCAGGAGCGCCAAGCCGCAGATCGTCGACGGGAACCGGCGCAAGAGCAGGATCGGACGCGCCAACCCACGAAGCGACAACTGCTTTGTACCCTCCCCCGCGATTGCGGCGGACTGTAACAGAGGCCTTTCGGGCACGCAACGAAGAGGGGCTCGGGTCGAACGAAATTCCGCTTTGCGTTCGCGATGATGGCCGCGCTCGACGTGCTCGTGGCGGGCTGCTCCGAGAGCGAGCCGCCGGCACGCGCGATCGTCGTCGCACTCGAGTCCTGGCCGCAGAATCTCGATCCGAGGTTCGCCACCGACGCTTCCTCGTCCCGGATCGGCGACCTGGTCTTTCGCGCGCTCACCCGCGCCGGCACCGACCAGCGTCACGTGCCTGATCTCGCCCTCGAATGGCGGCTGGAGAGTCCGCGGGCGGTGGTGTTCCACCTCCGGCGAGACGCCGTCTTCCACGACGGAACGCCGGTGCGCGCGGGCGACGTTCGCGCGGTCTACGAGTCGATCCTCGATCCCGCCACGGCCTCGCCGAAGCGCGGCAGCGTCGCCTTCCTCGAGGCGGTGGAGGCTCCGGATCCGTACACGGTCCGCTTCCGGATGAAGGAGCCGTACGCGCCGTATCTCGAGGCGAGCACGATCGGGATCGTTCCTGCGACGATGGTCGGCAAAGGCGGGCCGGTGACGATCGGATCGGGTCCCTTTCGCGTCTCGGAATCGAGGGCCGGCGACGAGGTGCGCCTGCGAGCCGTGTCCGCAAACCAGGGGCTCGAAGAGATCCGCTTCCGGGTGATCCCCGACGACACGGTACGGACGCTCGAAGTCCGCAGAGGCACCGTGCAGCTGGTGGAAAACGCGATCGAGCCGGACAACCTCGAGTGGCTCGCGTCGCACACGGATCGTTGCATCGAGCGCACGCGCGGGACCACGTTCCAGTACCTCGGCTTCAACCTCCGCCGACCGCCGCTCGACCACATACGTGTCCGGCGAGCGATCGCGCTGGCGATCGATCGCGAATCGATCATCGCCGGCCTTCTCGGCGGAACCGCCCGGGCGGCGACCGGCCTGCTTTCACCCGAGCACTGGGCCTACGAGCCGAGCGTGCGCACCTATGCGCATGACCCGGCGCAGGCTCGGCGACTGCTCGACGAGGCCGGATATCCCGATCCGGATGGAAGCGGTCCCGCGGTGCGCTTTCGCCTGTCCTACAAGACCACGGTTCTCGACTCGCGGCGGAGAATCGCCGAGGCGGTCCAGGCGAACCTCGCGGACGTGGGCGTCGGCGTCGACGTGCAGAGCTACGAGTGGGGAACGTTCTACGGCGACGTCAGGCGCGGCAACTTCGAGATGTACTCGCTCGCATGGGTGGGCGTCACCGACCCGGACATCTACTTCGATCTCATGCACTCGTCGCGCATGCCTCCCGCGGGAAACAATCGCGGCGGCTACGACAGCGCGGAGATCGACGTCCTCACCGAGCGTGGGCGCCGGACGCTGGAGCCGGCTGACCGCCGGGAGATCTATTCCGCCGTACAGCGGATCGCCGCCGACGAGCTGCCGATGATCCCGCTCTGGTGGAGCGACGTCGTGGCCGTCCGCGACCCGAGGCTCTGCGGGTTCACGCCGGCGCCCGACGGCCGCCTCGACTCCCTGCGGTTCGCCTGGTGGAGCTCCCCGGCGAGCTCGCCCGGTTGCGAATGCCCCCGCTGATGCGGTTCTTGCTGCGGCGACTGCTGATCGCGCCGATCACGCTGCTCGGCGTCGTGACGCTCGTCTTCTCGTTCCTGCAGCTCGTGCCGGGCGATCCGGTCGACGCCATGCTCGGCGAGAGCGCCGCTCCGGTCGATCGTCAGGCGCTCCGGACTGCGCTCGGCCTCGATCGTCCGGTGCTCGAGCAGTACTGCGCCTTCCTCGCGCGCGCCGCTCGTGGCGACCTCGGCCGCTCGCTGTCCGCAGGGACTCCCGTCGCCTCGCTGGTGCTCGCTCGCGTGCCCGCGACGGCCGCTCTGGCCGTGGCCGCAGCGCTGGTCGCCGTCGCGATCGCGCTCCCGCTCGGCGTCCTCGCCGCCGCCTGGAGGGGTGGTTGGATCGACACCGCATCGACCGCATTCGCGCTCGGCGGTGCGTCGCTGCCGAACTTCTTCCTCGGACCGCTCCTGGTCCTCCTCTTCTCGATCGAGCTCGAATGGCTGCCCGTTTCCGGCTCCGCTCGTCCGTCGAGTCTCGTCCTCCCGGCGGTGACGCTGGGGCTCGGAATGTCTGCGCTCCTCACGCGCCTCACCCGCTCCGCCGTTCTCGACACGCTGTCGGCAGATTTCATCCGCACGGCACGCGCCAAGGGTCTGCCGGAATCACGGGTGCTCGCCCGTCACGCGCTTCGCAACGCCTGCCTTCCGGTGGCGACGGTGCTCGGCCTGCAGATCGGCGGGCTCTTGGGTGGCGCGATCGTCACCGAGACGATCTTCGCCTGGCCGGGAGTCGGCCGGCTGACGCTCGAGGCGATCCAGAGCCGCGACATTCCCCTCGTGCAGGGGTGCGTGCTCCTGATCGCCGTCACCACGTTGCTCGTGAACCTGCTGACGGATGTCGCCTATGGGTGGCTCGACCCGCGCATCCGCATCGGCGATGGCGACTCGCCGTGAGTCGCGCGGGAACGCGGTTCGGTTGGCTGGTCGTCGGCACGTTGCTCGCCACGGGTGCCCTCGCCCCGGTGATCTCGCCCGCCGATCCCGCGCGGACGGCGCTCACCGAGAACCTTCGACCGCCGTCCCTCGCGCATCCGTTCGGACAGGACCGCCTGGGCCGCGACCTGCTCAGCCGCTCGATCTACGGCGCACGCGTGTCGCTGGTCGTCGGGTTCTCCACCGTCGCCGTGTCGCTCGCGATCGGCACCGCGATCGGTCTCCTCGCCGGTACCCTCGGCGGCTGGACCGACGAGGCGCTGATGCGCCTGGTCGACGTCCTGCTGGCGTTTCCCGGCGTCCTGCTGTCGATCGCGCTCGCGGCGATCCTCGGCCCGGGCCTCGTGAACGTCGTGCTCGCTCTCTCGCTCGTCGGGTGGACCGGGTTCGCGCGGCTGGTGCGTGCCGAGACGCTGTCGCTCCGAGCGCGGCCGCACGTCGAAGCCGCGCGCTCGCTCGGCGCCGGCGAGGTCCGGATCGCCCTCCGGCACGTCGTGCCGCTGCTCGCGGGGCCGCTCGCGGTGCAGGCGACGTTCTCGCTCGCGGGCGCGATCGTCGCGGAAGCGAGTCTCTCGTTCCTCGGGCTCGGCACGCAGCCGCCGACACCCTCGTGGGGTGCGATGCTGAGCGAAGGACGCGCCTTCCTGCTCGTGGCTCCCCACGTCGCACTCTTCCCGGGAGCGGCGATCTTCTCGACCGTCCTCGGCATCAACTTCCTCGGGGACGGGCTGCGTGACCGCCTCGACGTCCGCTCGGCGGCGGTGCGAACGCGATCGACGTCAGGTCTGACAGCGGGGACAGTAGAAGCTTGACCGGCCTCCGTGCACCCGCCGCTTGATCGCCGCACGACAGCGAACGCAATCCTGGCCCGCGCGATCGAAGACCGCGAGCCGCGTCTGGAACGAGCCGCGCTCGCCGGCGACGTCGAAGTAATCGGAAAACGACGTACCTCGCGAGGCGATCGCGAGGTCCAGCACCTCCCGGGTGGCGTCGATGATGCGCGCGACCTCCACTCTCGTCAGGCGATACGATCGCCGCGTCGGTCGGACGCCGGCACGGAAGAGGATCTCGCTCGCGTAGATGTTGCCGATGCCGGCGACGACGCGCTGATCGAGGAGCACGGCCTTGACCTCACGGCGAGTCGCTCGGAGCTTTCTCCCGAGCCATTCTCCCGCGAGGCCCCCGTCGAGCGGCTCGGGACCGAGCCCGGAGAGCTCGACGAGGTCTTCTTCGCGTCCGAGCTTCATCAAGCCGAAGCGGCGCGGATCGCGGTACGCGACGGCGAACCCGCCGTCGAACGTCACCCGAACGTGCTCGTGATCCCCGCGCGGAGCCGCCGCGGGGAGCACGAGAAGTCTTCCCGACATCCCGAGATGGACGAGCCAGACGAGCCCGCCCTCGAGGCGAACGAGCAGATATTTCGCGCGCCGCTCGACGGCCGACACTCGACGTCCGACGAGCTCGCGCAGGCGCTCGACGTCGATCGCACGGCGGAGCCGCGGTTCTCGGACTTCGACCGCGATCGCGCGCGCGCCGCGGAGCCGGCGGTGCAGGCCGCGGCGGATGGTCTCGACCTCGGGCAGCTCCGGCACCGATCACACCCGATCGGCGAGCCGTGCGAACTCGGCGAGCGCCAGCGTCTCGCCTCGCCGCCTCGGGTCGATGTCCGCGCCCGCGATCTCCACCTCCGGGACGAGAGCGGCGAGCGCGTTCCGCAGCGTCTTTCGGCGCTGGCCGAAGCTCGCGCGCACGATCGCGCGAAAGCGCTCGACGTCGCGAACGGCGATCCGAGGCTCGTCCTGGAGCCGGATCGACACGACCGAGGACTCGACCTTCGGCCGCGGCACGAACGCACGCGGCGGCACCCGGAAGAGAATGCGCGGCTCGCCGTAGAGCGCGGCGAAGACGGTCAGCAGACCGTACTCGCGGTTTCCCGGGGTGGCGACGAGACGCTCCGCGACCTCCGTCTGGAGCATGAGGACGAGCTCGGAGAAGCACCGGCGCTGTTCGACGAGACGGAGGAGGATGCGGCTCCCGGCGGCGTACGGAAGGTTCGAGACGACGACCGAATGCGGAACCAAGGGCAGCTCCGCGAAATCGACTCTCAGCGCATCGCCCTGGATGACGTGAACGTTCGGGCGGCCCGCGAACCGCGCCCGGAGCCGATCGGCCAGCGCCAGATCGACCTCGAGCAGGACCAGGCGCTCCGCGCGCTCGGCGAGGACGTCCGTCAGCGCGCCGAGTCCCGGACCGATTTCCAGGACGGATCGGCCGTCGACGACGGCTGCGTCGACGATCCTCGCGGCAACGCCGCGGTCGACGAGAAAGCTCTGGCCGAGGCGCTTGCGAGGCTTGAAGCCGAGGTCGAGGAGCGCGGTCGCGGTCTCGCGGCGGAGCGTCGTCACGGGCTTCCGAGAGGAAGAGCCGCCTCGGCTTCGATCGACAGTGGATCGCTCTCGCCACGCTCGAGGCGATGCCGTCCCGCGCAGGCGATCATCGCCGCGTTGTCGGTACACAAGCGGGGCGACGGGAAGAACACCTCGACTCCGCGTGCCTCGGCTTCGGACTGCATCCGCGAGCGCAGTCGAGAGTTCGCCGAGACGCCTCCCGAGACCACGATGCGGGTCAGCCCGAGCTCGTCCGCGGCCGCGAACGTCGGCTCGACGAGCATGTCGACGACCGCCTCCTGGAAGCTGGCCGCCACGTCGCGGACGGCGCCTTCGCCGAGCGTCCCGCCCGGACCCGGAACGGGAGAACGTCCCGATCGCGCATGCCGGGTACCCCCGGCGAGGTACTCGCGAAGCGACGTCTTGAGGCCGCTGAAGCTGAAGTGGTAGCGGCCTCGGCGAACGACCGCTCGCGGAAAACGGACGGCCGCCGGGTCCGCCTCGCGCGCGAGGCGATCGATCCGCGGACCCCCGGGAAATCCGAGGCCGAGCATCTTCGCCCCTTTGTCGAGCGCTTCGCCGGCGGCGTCGTCCATGGTCCGGCCGACGGTGCGATACCGCCCGTATCCGTCTGCGACGCAGAGGCTCGTATGCCCGCCGGAGACCAGCAGCCCGAGATAGGGAAACGCGATCGGCTGCTCGAGAAAGACGGCGAGCAGGTGCCCTTCGAGATGATTCACGCCGACGAGCGGCAGGCCGCGGGCGAGTGCCATGCCCTTCGCCGCGGACAGCCCCACGAGCAGCGAGCCGACGAGTCCCGGGCCACGCGTCACCGCCAGCCCCTCGACGTCGCCGATCGCGATGCCCGCCTCCTCTAAGGCCGCACGAACGACCGGCAGCAGGTTGATCAGATGGTGGCGGGACGCGAGCTCGGGAACGACGCCGCCAAACGGCCGGTGGACCGCGTGCTGCGAGGACACGACGCTCGACGCCATGCGGCCGTCGACCAGCACCGCGGCCGCGGTGTCGTCGCAGGAGGTCTCGATCCCGAGGACGACCACGTCGCAGGAGATTACGGCCGCGCCTGCCGCAACGGAAGCGCTTCCGGCGGCGAGAACGGCTTCCGCATCTCCACGGCAGGAATTCCGAAGGACGTAACCGGCGCATCCACCGGCTGCGCGAGGATGCCGGCGGGATCGGGATGCAGCGGACAGGCATCCTGAGGAGCCTCCCCCTGGAGAAAGGTCTCTTCGATGCGCTCCGGGCAGCGAGAGGTAGCGAGCGCGCCGGTCGCCGGATCGATCTGCGCGATCTCCAACCCGGGCGGCACCAGGAACGGGGTCGGCGTCGAATCACCGGTCGCCGCTCTCATGAAGTCCGTCCAGATCGGCAGCGCCGCCTCCGATGCCGACACCGGCAACGGATCCCGCTGATCGAAGCCTACCCAGACGACGGCGAGCAGGTCCGGCGTGAAGCCGACGAACCACGCGTCGCGCGCATCGTTGGTCGTGCCCGTCTTTCCGGCGATCGGACCACGAATGCCGTCGCGTCGCGCATTGCGGCCGGTGCCGCGATCGACGACCCCCTCGAGGAGGGTGGTGACCAGATAGGCGACGCGCGGGGAGACCACCTGCTCCGCCTGGCGCCCGGCGGGCGGGGGCGGCGGGGCCTCCTCGCCGGCAACGGTACGGATCGCCGTCGTGCCGGTACGAAAGCCGAGGTTCGCGATGGTCGCGTACGCTTCGGCGACCTCGAGCGGCGTGACCTCGGCGGATCCGAGCACGATCGACGGCAGGAGCGGGAGATCGTCCGCGAGCCCCAGCCGGACCGCCATGTCGCGGACGCGCTCGAGGCCGACTTCCTGGGCGAGCCGAGCCGTCGCCGTGTTCAGCGAAAGCTCGAGCGCTTCGCGCAGCGACACCTCGCCGTGGTACTCGCCGCGGTAGTTGACCGGCATCCACTGCCGTCCATCGTAGTCCCAGCGAAAGGGCGAGTCCTCGATCCGGCGCGTCGGCCGGTACCTGCCGTCGCCGCTCCGCTCCTCCTCGCGAAAGGCGGCGAGGTAAACCACCGGCTTGAACACGGAGCCGGGCTGGCGCCGTGCCTGGATGGCCCGGTTGAACTGGCTCTCCTGATACGACCTGCCGCCGACCATCGCCTTGACCTCGCCGCTTCGCGGCTCGAGCGCGACCAGCGCCGCTTGCAGCCGGTGTCCCGGGGCGCCGCGACCGAGGCGCGGGAAGCGCTCCTCGAGGCGGGTGAGACCCCCGGCGACCGCGCGCTCCGCGTCGCGCTGCAGGCGCGGGTCGAGCGTGGTGAACACACGAAGGCCGGCGGCCGTGAGGTCGTCATCCGAGAAGCCCTTCTGCAGCTCGCCGCGGACGTAGTCGACGAAATACGGCGCCTCCTCGGTCTCGATCGTCGGCAGCCGTTCGGGAAGCGGTTCCCGGAGCGCCTGACGATAGTCCTCGGCATCGACGTGCCCGGAGCGGAGAAGCGCGCGCAGCACCTCGTCACGGCGACGGCGCGCGAGCTCGGCGTTCCGCGTGGGGGCATAGCGGCCCGGCGCCTTGATGAGGCCGGCGAGCATCGCCACCTCGCCGAGCGTCAGATCCTTCGGCTCCTTGCCGAAGTAGAAGCGCGAGCCTTCCCAGACACCGAACACGCCGGCCGCGCCGCGCTGCCCGAGGTAGATCTCGTTCAAGTAGAGCTCGAGAATCTCGAGCTTCTCGAAACGGCGCTCGAGGAGCAGCGTCATCACGGCCTCGATCACCTTGCGCTTGAGCGTCCGCGCCTCCGTCAGGAAGAAGTTCTTCACGAGCTGCTGGGAGAGCGTGCTTCCTCCCTGAACGATACGCCGGGACCGGAGGTTCGCGAGCAGCGCGCGCGCCACGCCGCGAACGTCGATCCCGGGATGCTCGAAGAACCGCCGGTCCTCTGCGGCGAGCACCGCGTAGACCAGCATCGCCGGGACGTCCCGCAGCGTCACCACGCGGCGATCTTCCCACTTCCCGTCGTAGATGCCGGCGATCGCCTCCGGCTCGAGCTCGATCGACTCGAGTGGACGGTGGTCGTCGAGCGTCTCGAGCGCGGTCACGCGGCCGAACGCGAACGACACGACCGCGGGGACGGCCGAGCGCCGGCCCGCCGGATCGTCGAACGCCCGGAGATGGACCTCGAGTCGGCCGCGAGGGTCGTAGCGGAACTCTCCGGGCGCCCTGAGCTCACGCTTCACCGGCACGTACCCCAGGCTCGCCAGGCGGGCGAGCACCGTCTCCGGAGCGATCTGCAGCCCGGGGTAGAGAGGGAGCGCCACGGAGTAGATCCGCGCCGGGATCTTCCACGGCCGCACGGTCAGCCGCTCCGTTAGCGTTTGATCGAGGTTGTGGACGGCGATGGCGGCGAAGACAGCGGCGACGCAGACGGGGACGAGCGCGCCCAGCACGAGCGCCCGAAGCCAACGTCTACGCCGCCGGCCGTCCGTCAGCTCGGCGTGACCGCCACGGAGGCCGATTCGAAAGAAGCGGTCAGTCCTCCTTCTTCTTCTCGCTCTTCGCCTCGGGCTTGAGCGCGAGGAAGATGGTGTTGTCGCCACGCCGCACGAGCAGCAGCAGGCTCTTGTCCTTGCCGCTCGCCTTGACCGCCTTCTCGAACTCGTCGGTGTTGCCGACGGTCTTGCGGTCGACCTCGAGGATCACATCCCCGCGCCGGAGCTGGGCGTCCTCGGCCGCGCTCCCCGGCTCAACGGCGGAGACGACGACGCCCTTCGTCGAAGGATCGAGACCGAGCGACTCGGCGATCTCCGAGGTCAGGTTCTGGACCGTGAGGCCCATCTCCTCGGTCTCCGCGCTGCTCGCGACCTGCACTTCCTCGTCCTTGAGCTCGCCGATCTTGACCTCGACGATCTGCTCCTCCTTGCCGCGGATGAGCTTCACGGGGACCTTGTTGCCGACCGCGGTGCGGGCGACGAGGAGCGGAAGATCCGCCGAGTCTTTGACGGGCTGGCCCTCGTACTCGACGATCACGTCTCCGACCTTGACACCCGCCTCTTTCGCGGGACCGTCCTTCATCACGTCGGCGACCAGGGCGCCGCGCGCCTCCTTCAAACCCAGCGATTCGGCGATCTCGGGCGTCACCTTCTGGATCAGCACGCCGAGCCACCCGCGAACGACCTTCCCTTTCTGCTCGAGCTGCGGAATCAGCTCCTTCGCGATGTTGATCGGGATCGCGAAGCCGATGCCGATGTTGCCACCACTCCGACTGAAGATCGCGCTGTTGATGCCCACGACCTCGCCCCGCATGTTGATCAGTGGACCGCCCGAATTGCCGGGATTGATCGATGCGTCGGTCTGAATGAAGTCGTCGTACGGGCCGGCGCCGAGGTGACGGCCCTTGGCGCTGACGATTCCGGCGGTGACGGTGTTCTCCAGCCCGAACGGGTTGCCGATCGCCATCACCCATTCACCGACGGCGAGCGAACCAGAATCGCCGAGCTTTGCGGCTGCCATGTGCGGAGCTTGCTCCACGCGCAGCAGCGCGATGTCGGTCTTCTGATCGCGGCCGAGGAGCTTCGCCTTGTACTCCTTGTCGTCCGAGAGCTTGACGACGATCTCGTCGGCATCCTCGACGACGTGGTTGTTCGTCAGGATCAAGCCCTTGTCGTCGATCAGAAAACCGGAGCCGAGACTTTTCTGCTTGAAGGGCCGCCGTGGCATCGGTCCGAAGAAGCGCTCGAACGGCTCCCAGAACTCGTGGAAGGGATCTCCTTCGCCGCCGGGCCCTTCAGGACCGCCTTCGGGACCGCCGCCGGGCCCACCGGGACCGCCGGGCCCTCCCGGCCCACCAGGACCTCCGGGACCGCCGGGTCCGAAGCCGCCGGACGAGCGCCGCGTGCTGCTGGTCGACACGTTCACCACCGAAGGGGAGAGGCGTTTCGCAAGCACGACGAAATCCGGCACGGTCTGCACCGGAGCGTCGGGCGCAGCCGCTTTCGGTCCTTCGGTTTCGGTGCTCTGGCCGAACAGACTGATCGCGAGAATGCGATCCGGGCGAATGAGCAGGAGTGCCACGACCAGAAGCAGGCCTCCCAGAATGGTCTTCGCCATGCGGCGCTCATGCCATGCGTTCACTTGCGGCCTCCTGGGACGGATCGGTTGTTGGTGGGCGGGTCAGAGAGAGGTCACTTACGGACCTTCTCGACGTAGCGCATTCGCAGATCGAAGAGGATGCTCTCGATGAGGCGGGCTTCCGCGGGATCGAGGTTTCCGCGAGTCTTCTCCTTCAAGATTCCGATGATGTCAATCAACTCGCGGGCTGCCGGGAGGTCGACTTCTTGCGGGATTTCTTCGAATGGCTCCGGCATTTCGCCGAGGCAGAGAAGCGCCTGTGTGCTCAGGCTCATGAGGAACGACGTGAAGGTGATCTCTGGAAGGGGACCCTCGACGCCAGACGAGCCGTCCATCCGCTTTTCGAGAGATTCAACAGCCGCCCGAGGCGGCTGAACGGCGTTCTCGCGAGCCTCGTCTGGGACGCGGGGCTCGTCTCCCCTCGGCGACTGGCCTTCGGTCGGTGACGCGCCCTCCGGCCGCGACTCGCCCTCGGCCGTGAACCGCCGGCGGTCGCGGACTTGGAATCCTTTCGGCTCCTCTTCGTCCATGGACGCGGTCAGGCGTACAACGTGGCGCGCATGCGATGGAGTCGCTCGATTCGCTCCTCGATCGGCGGATGCGTGCTGAAGAGATTCCCGAGGAACCGTTTGGACAGCGGATTCACGATGAAGAGGTGCGCAGTGTTCGGGCTGGCGTCGAGCGGAATGCGTCCGGAAGCAATCGCCAGCTTTCGCAGCGCCGCGGCGAGCGGCTCCGGATCGCCGACCAGCTGCGCGCCCGTCGTGTCCGCGCCGTACTCCCGTGACCGCGAGACCGCCATTTGGATCAGCATTGCCGCCAGAGGAGCGAGCAGCGTCATCGCGAGCAACCCGATGATGCCGCCTCCGTCGTCGCGATCGTCACGCGAGCCGTAGCCGCCGAACATGGCACCCCAGCGCGCCATGTTCGCGAGGATCATGATCGCACCGCCCAAGGTGGCAGCGATCGAGCTCACGAGAATGTCTCGGTTCTTCACGTGTCCGAGCTCGTGCGCGAGCACACCTTCGAGCTCGGCAGGCGACAGCAGACGGAGGATGCCGTCGGTGACCGCGACCACCGCATGATCGGGGTTCCGACCGGTGGCGAACGCGTTCGGCGAGTCGGTCGGAATCCGGTACACGCGCGGCATGGGGATACCCGCGCGCTGCGCCAGAGTACGCACGATGCGGTAGAGATCCGGGGCCTCCGATTCCCCGATCGGCTTCGCGCCGTACGCGGCGAGGACGATCTTGTCGGAGAACCAGTAGCTGCCGAAGTTCATGACCACGGCGAGCACGAATGCGATCTGCATTCCCGAGGTGCCGCCGAGGAGCTGTCCGAAGAAGAGCAGCAGGCCAGTCAGGGCTCCGAGAAGCAGAGCCGTCTTGAGGCCGTTCTGCATGAATTTTCGCCTCCTTACGTTGATCGAGGCTAATGACGCCCCACCCCCGTGTCAAGTTGACGCGGCGGCAGCGAGCTCTCGCAGGACGACGTCGAGATCGTGAGCCGACGGTGACTCGTCGAGGGGCGTCCACGGCTCGATCGGAAGCGCGCGGAGACGCGAGGAGAGCGGCTTCCACAGACGGGCATCGGTGGGGCCGAAGAGCGCGATGCCGGGCGACCCGCTGACCGCGGCCAGATGGGTCACGCCCGAATCGTTTCCGAGGTAGAGGCCCGCCCCGGAGAGAATTCGCACCAGGTCGATGATCGGCGGCGTATCGACGACCGACACGCTTTGCGATTGCCACCAATGCTTCTCGTCGCTCTCCGCAGGGCCGAGCAGCACCGTCGAGGTTCCGCCTTTCTCCGTCCATTCGCGCGCCGCGGCGGCGAACCCGGAACGCGACCACCGCTTGTGCGAGCCGCCGCTGCCGGGATGAACGACGAGGAGCATCGGCTCGAGCGCACTCCGCTCCGCGAGGCCGAGGTCGAGACGGAACTCCGGCGGCTCGGCACAGGAGACGCCCACCGCGCGCAGCCAATGCAGGGAGACGTGCACGGGGCGCTCCGGTCGGAAGGCGTGCACGCGTCCTCGGAGGCCGACCCAACGACCGAGATTCCTCGCGACGTCGGGATCTCGCGCGCCGGTGAATGACTCGACTCGGGCGAATTCACCGTAGAACTCCGCCGCCTCGCGCGGGGGTTCGGGCGAAAACAGCCAGCTCGCCTCGCGGCCGTCGATCGACATCCACTCGGCGCGACCGCAGAGATGGACGAGCGGCTCGAGCTCACGCCGACAGGCGACGACGACCGGCGCCGGCGCCTCGTCCGCGATCGCCGCCAGTGCGGGCAGGAAGCACACGAAGTCTCCGAGCGCCCCGGGAAAGAGCACGAGCGTGCCACCCGTACTCGTCACGCGCACACCATGGGAGCCGTGGTTTGACTCCCCCGGAGCCCGCCGATATCTTCGATGGATCTTTCGTCGCCGGAGGCCCGCCGCTCCGCTCCGGAATGCCCAAGGCCAACCAGGTCGCGTCGCAACCCATCGAGCTGATCGGATCGACGCCGGTCGCCCGGTTGCGACGGATTGCCGGGGCCGAAGAGGCCGAGGTCTGGGCGAAGCTCGAGTCGATGAATCCCGGCGGCTCCGTCAAGGACCGCATCTGTCTCAGCATGATCGAGGCCGCCGAGCGGGACGGGCGACTCCACCCGGGCGACACGATCATCGAGCCGACCAGTGGCAACACCGGGATCGGCTTGGCGCTCGTGTCCGCGGTGAAGGGATACCGGCTGATCCTCACCATGCCGGACACCATGAGCGAGGAACGCCGGAGCCTCCTTGCCGCCTATGGCGCCACGCTGATTCTCACTCCGGACACCCGCGGCATGCATGGCGCGATCCAGAAGGCCGAGGAGATCCTCCGCCAGAACCCGAGCTACTTCATGCCTCAACAGTTCTCCAATCCGGCAAACCCCGAGGCGCATCGCCGGTTCACCGCGCGTGAGATCCTCGACCAGCTTCCGAACGTGGATGCGTTCGTCGCCGGCGTCGGCACCGGAGGCACGATCACCGGAGTGGGCGAGGTTCTGAAGCAGCACAATCCCGCCGTCCGCGTGATCGCCGTCGAGCCCGCCGCCTCGCCGGTGATTTCCGGAGGAGAGCCGGGGTTTCACAAGATCCAGGGAATCGGAGCCGGCTTCGTACCGGACAACCTGAACCTGCGGGTCATCGACGAGGTCATCCGCGTGAGCGACGAGAACGCGGGCGAGTTCACACGCCGGCTGGCGCGCGAAGAGGGAATGCTGCTCGGAATTTCGTCCGGAGCGAACTGTTACGCCGCGCTCGAGGTCGCCCGGCGGCTCGGGCCCGGAAAGCGGGTCCTCACGGTCTTCTGCGACACGGGCGAGCGGTACCTGACGACGGACGTGTTCCAGGCCGGCGGAATCTGACGAAGGGGTGGACTCGCTGGCCGGCAGCTGCGATTTCGAAACGATGACGGCGCTGGACGCGAAGCTCACCGACCTCCGGGAGCGTCTCCGCGGCATGGGCGAGATGATCGTCGCCTTTTCCGGGGGAGTCGACTCGAGCTTTCTCCTGCGGGTCGCTTCGGACGCGGTCGGCCGAGCGGCGGTTGCACTCACCACGGTATCTCCGACCAATCCGGACGAGGATACCGAGCAGGCGATCGCGCTGGCGCGCGACCTCGGAATCGAGCACCGGGTGATTCGTGCGAACGAGCTCGACATTCCCGGGTACCGCGAAAACCCCATCGACCGCTGCTACTTCTGCAAGTCGAACCTCTATTCGATCGCGGAACGCGAAGCAGCGGCCCGCGGGATCCGCTGGATCGTCGATGGCGTGAACCTCGACGACCTCGGAGACTACCGCCCGGGGCTGCGCGCGGCGGGAGAGCGCCAGGTGCGTCATCCGCTGGCGGAGGCGGGCTTGTCGAAAGACGAGATCCGCGACCTCAGCCGGCGACTCGGCCTCGGAACCTGGGATCGCCCTGCGAGCCCCTGCCTGTCGTCACGTTTCCCCTACGGCACCGAGATCACGCTGGCGGCGCTCGACCGTGTCGCGCAGGGCGAGAAGCTGCTGCGACGGCACGGCTTTCCGGAATGTCGCGTGCGCTACTACGGAGATCGGGCGAGGGTGGAGGTTCCCGCGGCGGACTTGCCGCGGCTGGAGGAGCCGTCGCTCCGCGAGGTCGTGATCCAAGAGCTGCGGGAAATCGGCTTTCGAACCGTCGAGATCGACCCGGAAGGCTTCCGTAGCGGCAAGCTCAACCGCGGCGTCGCCGGCGCGTCAGTCGCCGATCAGCCCGCCGGCGAGTAGCGCCTCGGCGATCGCCAGATCTTCCGGAACCGTGATCTTCAGGTTCGTCCGACTTCCCTCGACGACCCGTACGGGATGACCGAGGCGCTCGACGAGGGCTGCATCGTCGGTCGCCTCCACGCCGTCGCGAGCCGCCGCGTCGTGTGCCTGCCGCAGGAGCTCCGTATGGAATCCCTGCGGCGTTTGCGCCATCCACAGCGACTCGCGATGGGCGGTCGCGGTGATCGTGCCGTCGGAAGCGACCGCTTTCAGGGTGTCGGTCACGGGGATCGCCGCCATCGCCGCCCCGTGCCGCCGGGCGGCATCATGCACGCGCCTCACGACCTCGGCCGACACCAGCGGTCGCGCCGCGTCGTGAACCAGCACGACCTCGACGGCGCTCGGGATCGCGGCGAGGGCGTTGCGTACCGATTCCTGGCGGGTCGATCCTCCCGGTACCACACGCGCGGCCGCGAAGAGCTCGACGCAACGGTCGACTTCCTCCGCGGGGGCGGCGACCACGAGCTCGTCGAAGACACCGCTCGCCCGCAGGCGACGGACCGCGTGGCTGACCAGCGGCTCACCCCGAAGCGCGACGAATGCTTTTGGCAGCGCCGCTCCCAGCCGCTCACCGCGACCAGCCGCGACCACGAACACCGCCGAACGCACCCAACCTCAAAACGCACGAGGGGCCGAGCATCGACTCGGCCCCTCGCACCGGCTGGGAACGACGGAAGCACGCCTCAGTGGCGCGCGAAGATCGTGTTGAGTTCTTCCATGATCTTGTCCTCGGAATACGAGCGAGCGATCGCAAGCTCCTTCACGAGCAGGTTACGAGCGGTATCGAGCATCTTGCGCTCGCCGAAGGACAGCTCCTTGCCGTTCTTCAACACCAGAAGGTCGCGCAGCACCTTGGCGATCTCGAGGACCGAGCCGGTCTTGATCTTCTCCGTGTACTCTCGATAGCGGCGGTTCCAGGTCTGCTGGTCTACCTCTACCTTCTTCTTCTCCCGCAGAACCTTGTACACCTTCGTGACCATGTCGCGTC
>JAXDLK010000051.1:0-4363 GCA_034666665.1 Candidatus Binatota bacterium | reverse complement strand
CATGAATGTTCTCTGCCTCGGCTCGGAGGTCGTCGGCCCGTCGCTGGCGCGCGAGCTCGTGGTGGCATTTTTGAACGCGGCCTTCGACGGCGGCGAGCGCTACGTCGCTCGTCTGTTGAAGGTGGCTGAAATGGAAAGGATGATGAAAGATGGCGAAGTCACGGCTTCATGAGCTCGCAGCGCGTGGGCAGGCGGTGTGGTTCGACACGCTCTCACGCGATCTCGTCCACTCGGGCGAGCTGAAGAAGATGATGGACGAGGACGCCGTCAGCGGCGTCACGTCGAACCCGACGATCTTCCAGAAGGCACTCTCCTCGGGCGATTCGTACGACGACGACCTGAAGAAGCTCCTCGCGGATACGGACGACCCGACACAGATCTTCTTTTCGCTCGCGCTGCAGGACATCCGCGACGCGGCAGACGTGCTCAAGCCGGCCTACGACGCGTCGAACGGCATGGACGGCTACGTCTCGATGGAGGTGGAGCCGGGGATCGCGTACGACACCGAAAAGACGTTCGAGCAGGCGCGGTGGATCGCGACAGAGGTCGACCGCCCGAACCTGATGGTGAAGATTCCGGCGACGATGCCGGGACTGCCGGCGATCGAGGACTGCACCGCGAAGGGCACGTCGATCAACATCACGCTGATCTTCTCGCTCGACCGCTACAAGGCAGTCGTCGAGGCCTACATGCGTGGGCTCGAGCGGCTCGTCGCGTCGGGCGGAGATCCGTCGAAGGTCGCATCGGTGGCGTCGTTCTTCATCTCGCGCGTCGACTCCGAGGCGGACAAGCGCCTCGACGAGGTCGGGCACCCTGAGCTGAAGGGCAAGCTCGCGATCGAGAACGCGAAGCTCGCGTATGCGCACTACCTCGAGGCGTTCAGCAGCGAGCGGTGGGCGTACCTCGAAGGCAAGGGCGCCACCAAGCAGCGCTGCCTCTGGGCGTCCACGTCGACGAAGAACCCCGAGTACCGCGACGTGATGTACGTCGAGGAGCTGATCGGCCCGGAGACGGTGAACACGATGCCGCTCGAGACGATCCGCGCCTTTCAGGACCACGGCGAAGTACGGGGCGACACCGTGCGCGAAGGCCTCGAAGAGGCGCGCGCGCTCCTGCAGAAGCTCGCCGAGGCCGGCGTCGACTACGACGATGTCACGGAGACGCTGGAAGAGGAGGGCGTGCAGAAGTTCTCCGACTCGTTCGATCAGATCGTCGAGAGCATCCGTGCGAAGCGCGCCAGCCTGGCGGCTGCGTGAGCACCTCCCTGGTCGAGCGGATCTGGGCGCGCGACGCGACGGTTTGGACCGGCCAGGACGAGGGGAACTGGCTCGGCTGGCTCGATCAGCCGAGCCGTATGCGCGAGGACCTCGACCTGATCCTGCAGCTCGCCGACTCGGTCGTCGACCGGATCGATGCGGTCGTGCTGCTCGGCATGGGCGGCTCGTCGCTCGCGCCGGAGGTGATCAAGCGGACCTTCCGCCAGGAGACGTTCCACGTCCTCGACACGACCCACCCGCAGGCGATCCGCGAGCTCGAGCGCCGGCTCGACGTCTCGCGGACGCTGTTCATCTCGGCGTCGAAGTCGGGCTCGACGCTGGAGACGCGCTCGCACACGGACTACTTCTGGGAGCGGAGCCAGAGCGGCGACAATTGGATTGCCATTACCGATCCTGGCTCCGCTCTAGAGGAGCTCGCACGCGAGCGCGAGTTCGCAGGCATCTTCCCGGGCGAGCCGACGATCGGTGGCCGCTACTCGGCGCTCTCGGCGTTCGGGATGGTGCCGGCCGCGCTGATGGGCGTCGACGTCGACGCGCTGCTGCTGCGCGCGATCGAGATGGCGGAGGCCTGCCAGCTCACGGAAGGCAACCCGGGCCTCGAGCTCGGGCTCTCACTCGGCGAGAACTGGCAGAACGGCCGCGACAAGGTCTGCATCGCGCCCAGCGGTGTCATCCCAAACAGTGGAGGGTTTGGGCTGTGGGCGGAGCAGCTGATCGCGGAGTCGACGGGCAAGCAGGGCAAGGGCCTGATTCCCGCGCCCGAGGAGCCGCCGGACGGCCCCGACCGCCAAGCGCATGAGGTGCGCCTCACCGGCGAGTACGAGCTCGGCCAGGAGTTCTTTCGCTGGGAGTTCGCGACCGCGGTTGCAGGCTCGATCCTCGGCATCAACCCGTTCGACCAGCCCGACGTCCAAGCCGCCAAGGACAAGACGAAGGAGATCCTTGCCGCCGGCGGGGAGCCGAACGTGGAACCAGCCGGCTCGGCGGAGGAGCTCTTCGCACAGGCGGAGCCGGGCGATTACGTCGCGATCCTGGCCTTCGTGAACCCGACTCCCGAAGCTGAGGGCAAGCTAGCCGAGCTTGCCGCGCAAGCTCGGCAAGAGACCGGGTGCGTCGTGACACACGGGTTCGGTCCCAGGTACCTGCACTCGACCGGCCAGCTGCACAAGGGCGGGCCGCCGACGGGCCTCTTCCTGCAGGTGGTCGACGACACGGGTGACGAGCTCGCAATCCCGGGGCAGCCGTTCGGATTCGGGAAGCTGATCCGCGCGCAGGCCGCGGGTGACTTCGCGTCGTTGCAAGAGCGTGGCCGCCGCGTCGCGCGAATCCATATCGAGGAGGCGTAGTTGGTGCCTATGCAGCTCGGGATGATCGGCCTCGGCCGGATGGGGAGCAACATGGCAAAGCGCCTCGAGGAGCACGGCCACGAGGTGATGACGTACGACCCGCAGGTGGACTCGACGGCGAAGACGCTGGCGGAGCTGCGCGACCAGCTCGAGGCGCCGCGCACCTTCTGGATGATGGTGCCGGCCGGACAGGTCACGGAGGAGACGTTCCAGACGCTGATCAGCCTCGCCGACTCCGGCGACGTGATCATCGACGGCGGCAACTCGAACTTCCGCGACTCGCAGCGCCGCTATTCCGAGGCGAAGGGCATCGGGATTCACTTCGTCGACGCCGGCGTCTCCGGCGGCGTCTGGGGGCTGAGCGTGGGCTACTGCCTGATGGTCGGGGGTGACGAGGAGGCGGTCGGGCATTCCGAGCCGATCTTCCTCGCCCTTGCCCCCGAAGACGGGTACGCGCACGTCGGTCCAGCAGGCGCCGGGCATTTCACGAAGATGGTCCACAACGGGATCGAGTACGGCCTGATGCAGGCCTACGCCGAGGGCTTCGAGGTGATGGAGAAATCGGAGTTCGACCTCGACCTGCACGAGATCGCCGGTATCTGGCGCTACGGGTCGGTCGTTCGCTCGTGGCTGCTGGAGCTCTTGCACGCCGCTTTCGAGAAGGAGGGCCGCGACCTCGAGAAGATCAAGGGCTACGTCGAGGACTCCGGTGAAGGCCGGTGGACGATCGCCGAGGCGATCGCCGAAGACGTGCCGGTCCCGGTGATCAGCGCCGCACTCTTCGCGCGCTTCGCGTCGCGTCAGGAGGAGTCATTCGCCGCGAAGGTGAATGCCGCGCTGCGCAACCAGTTCGGCGGGCACGCCGTGCAGGCGGTCGAGACCGCAAAGAGCTCAACGCAGGACCCGCGGTGACCGAGGAGCCAAACCCGCTGCTCGAGGGGCTGACCGTTCGGCGACGCCCCGATCCATGCCTCCTCGTGATCTTCGGGGCCTCCGGCGACCTGACGTCGAAGAAGCTGATGCCGGCGCTCTACTCGCTGGCGTTCCGCCGGCTGCTGCCGGAGAAGTTCGGGATCGTCGGCGCCGCCCGCAGCGAGGAGAGCGACGACGCATTCCGCGAGCGCATGAAGATGGCCGTGCAGGAGCACGCCCGCGACCCGTTCAACGAGGAGGTCTGGGCGGGCCTTGCCGCCGGCATGCGCTACGTCACGCTCGACTTCGCGGACAACCACGGCGAGGACGCGCTCGCAGAGACGTTGACAGAGCTCGACGAGGAGCGCGGCACGATGGGCAACCGCGTCTACTACTTCGCGGTCCCGCCGAGCGCGATCGGCACGCTCGTCGAAGAGATCGCAGAGCGGCGCAGTGCCGAGGGCTGGGTCAGGCTGGTGATCGAGAAGCCGTTCGGGCACGACCTGCAGTCGGCGCGGGAGCTGAACGCAAAGCTTCAGGATCATTTCGCCGAGAACGAGGTCTTCCGGATCGACCACTACCTCGGCAAGGAGACGGTCCAGAACGTTCTCGCCTTCCGGTTCGCGAACATCCTCTTCGAGCCGGTCTGGAATCGCCATTATGTCGATCAGGTCCAGATCACCGTCGCCGAGTCGATCGGGATCGAGGGACGCGCCGGCTACTACGAGCAGGCGGGCGCGATCCGTGACATCTTCCAGAACCACCTTTTGCAGCTCGTGGCGATCACCGCGATGGAGCCGCCGATCGACTTCACCGCGGACTCCGTCC
>JAXDLK010000050.1:0-26788 GCA_034666665.1 Candidatus Binatota bacterium | reverse complement strand
GAGGCTTCCCTCACGCCACCGTACGAGCTCCGCGTCACGGCTACCGCGAGACAGGTGTGGGTCTGGGTGTCGGTCGACGGCGGGCCGAGGAGAGCGATCTCGCTCGAACGTGGCGAATCCGTCACGTGGAATGCGCAGGAAGGTTTCCTGCTGAGCGTGGATGACGCCGGTGGCGTGGCCGCGACCCTGAACGGAGCCCCGCTTCCACGGCTCGGCTCGAATTCGCAGGTGCTCCGGAACCTCTACATTCCGTCGCCGGAGCTCCCCCCGGTCGGCTGAGCGCCCGCGCGCGGTCGTGCACCCCGTCGCGAGCGACAGAACGTGGCGGCAGACCTCGCAGACACCGGACCCGATGCGCTCTCGATTCGCCTGACGAAGTTTCTCCGCGAGCAGAGCGGCGCGGATTCCGCCACCGTCGGTTCCCTCCGGCGCCTGCCGGGGGGCGCCTCCCGCGAGATCTGGGCCTTCGCGGCGGAGCTCCGCCGGGGCGATGCGATCGATCGGCATGAGCTCGTCGTGCGCATCGATCCGCGGGGACGGCAATTGCCCGCGGGCGGCAGCGCGGAGGAGTTCGCGCTGCTCGAAGCCGCCGCCGCCGCGGGCGTGCCGGTGCCGCGGGTGCACTGGCTGGCGCGGGACTCCTCCGTGCTCGGAGCGCCGTTCTTCGTGATGGATCTGGTACCCGGCGAGACGCTCGCAAGGCGCTTGCTGCGTGATCCTCAATACGGCGAAGCGCGGCGAGTGATGGCGAGGCAGCTCGGCGAGATCGTGGCGCGCGTCCACTCCATCGATCCCGCGCCGCTCGCGTTCCTGCCGCGTCCGGAGAGCGGGCGATCACCCGCGGAATCCGAGCTCGACCGCTACCTCACGCTCTACGACACCATCGCCACCGAACCGCACCCGGTCTTCGAGCTCGCGTTCCGCTGGTGCCGCGCGCACCTCCCGCTGGCAGGCCGGGTCACCCTGGTTCACGGCGACTATCGTGTCGGCAACGTGGTCTTCGGTCCGGAGGGAATGCGCGCGGTGCTCGACTGGGAGATCGCCCACGTCGGCGATCCGATGGAGGATCTCGGCTGGGTCTGCGTGCGGGCGTGGCGGTTCGGTGCCGACGAAAAGCCGGTCGGCGGCATCGGAGACCGGAGCGAGTTCTTCGCCGGGTACGAGCGGGTCGCGGGAATTTCCGTCGACCCGGCGCGCGTCCACTATTGGGAGGTCTTCGGCAACCTCAAGTGGGCGATCATCTGCATCAGCCAGGCGCGGCGGCACCTCGACGGCGAGGTGGTGAGCGTCGAGCTTGCGAGCATCGGCCGCCGTGCCGCGGAAACCGAGATCGAGCTCCTCGATCTCATCGAGAAAGGATGAGGGCATGCAGGATCGACCCGACGCGCGCGAGCTCCTCGAAGCGGTGGAGCAGTTCCTCGAGCGCGACGTCGTTCCCGTGCTCGAAGGACCGAAGCAGTTCCACGCGCGTGTCGCCGCGAACGTGATGCGCATCCTCGCGCGCGAGGCGCGACTCGGTGACGGGTTCCTGCGTGCGGAGCTCCGGCGGCTCGGCGCGCTGCTCCACCGGACGGATGCCGTGCCGGAGACCGGAGACGACGTCGCGGCCGCCGTCCGCGAGGCCACCGAGCAGCTCTGCCGGCGGATTCGCGCGGGCGACGCCGACGCCGGCGCATGGCGTGACGACGTGCTCGCGCACGTCCGCCGGACCGTCGAGGAGAAGCTCGAGATCGCGAACCCGCGGATGCTGCCGCAGGGCAGGCGATTCGGTCAGGAGTAATACCGGTAGATCGCCTCGGCGACGCAGCTCGGCTTGCTCTCGCCCTCGACTTCGAAGGTCATGCCGACGGTGACCTGAGCTCCGGCGCCGTTGGCGATCTCCTCGTAGTCCGCGAGCGCCGCCTTCATCCGCACGCGCTTGCCGATGCGCACGGGTCCGGGGAAGCGCAGCTTGTTCAGGCCGTAGTTGATCCCCATGCGGATGCCTTCGACCGCGAGCACCTGCTCCATCAGGTGAGGCGCCAGCGAGAGCGTGTAGTAGCCGTGCGCGATCGGGCCGCCGAACGGCGACTCCTTCTTCGCCCGCTCCGGATCCACGTGGATCCACTGATGGTCGTGCGTCGCGTCCGCGAACAGGTTCACCTCCTGCTGCGTGACGAGGTGCCACTCGGAGATGCCGAGCTCCTGGCCCTTCATCGATTTCAGCTCTTCCAGCGTGAACGTCCGTGCCGCCATGGTCGCCTCCTTTTCAGCTTCAGCGTCCCTCGTCGACGCGATCGAGAAACTCTTCGGCGATCTCCGCCAGCGCCTCCGGCCGCTCGATCGCCGGCATGTGCCCGCAGCCCTCGATGAACCGCACCTCGGAGCCGGGGATCAGCTCTTGGTAGCGGCGAGCGTAGATCGGGTCGAGCAGGCGGTCGTGGTCGCCCCAGACGATCAACGTGGGAGATCGCACGCGCCCGAGAAGCCGCGGGAGCTTCGGGTCGTGAAGATACGGGTTCCAGGCGATCCGCGCCGCGGCCTCGAGCGCCTGGACCATCGGCAGGATCAGCTCGTCGGGCGGGAGATCGTCGGTGCCGACCGGTTTTCCTCCGGCGTCGAATCCGAAGGCGAAGCTACGAAGCATCTGCGCCGCCGGGTGCTCCTGGTCGTGGAAGGTGATCTCGGCGAGCTCCGCCGGCGTGACGCCGAAGATCTCCGCGGGCGGGCTTTCGTCGATCCACAGCCCGGCGGCGTCGACGAGCAGCAGCGGACCGACCTCCTTCGGGTATCGCGCCGCGAGCTCCGCCGCGACCCAGCCCCCGAGCGAGGCGCCGAGGACCGCGGGCCGGTCGAGCGCCAGCGCTTCGAACACGTCGACCGTGTGAAGCGCGACGTCGGAGACGTGATCCACGTGCTCGAGTCCGCCGGAGCCGGGGAAGCCCGGCGCCACCGGCGCGATCACCTCGCGGCGGGCGCAGAGGAGCTCGAGCGCCGGCGGCCAACCTTCGTTGCCGGCGCTGTGCAGATACACGAGCGGAGGCCCGTCTCCGCCGCGCCGGACGAGCGTCTCCACACCCCGGACGGAGATCTTGTCCTCGTGAAAGCTCACGCAGGAACCGAGAAACGCGGCCCGGGCGGTCAGGCGCCCGGACGTGCCTCCAGCAGCGAGGGTTGCGACCGTCTACGCTCGAGCGCGCCGCGCACCGCGGGAATCACCTCGCGGACGTAGAGCTCCATGTTCTTGCGCGTGAGCTCCGCCGGCAAGCTGCCGAGCTGCAGCAAGCCGAGGACGTTGCCGACACCGAACGTGCCGGCGAGATCGATCATCTTCTGCGCCACGGTCTGCGGGCTGCCGACGATCGCGTAGGCGCCCTCGTCGACCTGATCCCACGTGTCGACGCTCAGCATGAAGTCGTTGAACGAGTGCATGATGCGCAGCAGCGACTTCGCCGTGGTGTATCCGGGCGGGTTGATCGTCAGTCCCGGGAGCAGCTTCTTGATGAAGTAGAAGAGGTGGGGCTCGTACTCGCGGCGCGCCTGCTCGTCCGTCTCGGCGACGTAGATCGGCACCAGCCAGCCGGCCTTCTCCGGATCCGCCGGCCGTCCCGCGCGCTCGCGGATCTCGCGGAAGAGATCGAAGTTCCGCTGGAAGACGCGGCGGTGAAAGTAGGGGATGCCCATGTACGCGTAGTCGTGGCGCGCGACGAACTCCATGGTTTCGACGGAGCCGACGCCGGGAATCCAGATCGGCGGATGCGGCTTCTGCAGCGGCTTCGGCCACGGGTTCACGTAACGCATCTTGTAGTGCTTGCCGTTGAACGTGAACGGCCCGTCCTGCGTCCAGGCCTGCAGGATGAGATCGTGCGCCTCGTAGAATCGCTCGCGAGCGTAGGTGGGGTTCAGCGAGTTCGAGTAGTACTCGGGGCCGCCGCCGACGACCATGCCGGCGATCAGGCGGCCGCCCGAGATCACGTCGATCATCGCGAACTCCTCGGCGACGCGCAGGGGCGGATCGTAGAGGGGGAGGGCGTTGCCGACGATCGCGATCTTCGCGCGGCGGGTGATGCGGGCGAGGATGGAACCGATCAGATTCGGCGACGGCATGTTGCCGTACGCGTTCGCATGGTGCTCGTTGATCACCACGCCGTCGAACCCGAGCTCGTCGGCGTAGGCGAGCTCGTCGAGATACCGGTTGTAGAGCGACGTGCCTGCGGCGGGATCGTAGAACCGATTCGGACACTTCACCCATGCCGGACCCTCGTAGTCCGCCGGCAGGTGCGGGTACGGCATGAGATGGAAGAAGAAGAACTTCATCGCCGGTCCTCCGCCGCGGCGAAGTTATTCACGCCATCCGGAGGGAGTCAACGCGCGCGGGGTCGCGCGCCGAATCGACGCGAACGCACCCGCCATGCGGGTTCCAACCACGAACGCGATGCCGCGTACGTGCGGCTTCGAGACGCGCGCAGTCCGAAGAGCGTCGGCTGCGCTCGCCTAGTGCTTGTGCTCGACGCGCTTCCCGTAGCTGACTTCACCCTTGTCGACGCGCAGGGAGAAGCCGCATTCGGGATTCGTGCAGACCCAGGCCTTGAAGATCACGGAAGCGCCTTCCTGACCGTAGTCCGAAAGCGGGATGAGAACACCGTTGTTGCACTTCTGACATTTCGGTAGGTCCATCTCCCGCCCCCTTTCTCCTCCAACCAGGGCAAGCTCCCGTTTGCCCGCGGCCAGTCTAGTGGCCGCTATTTCCGAACGCAAGACTCGGGCCAGACCGCGGACCGCCACTGGTCAGGCGCCGCGCTTCGAGATTTTCGTCGCTACTGAAATGCCCCCGCCAAGAATCGAACTTGGACCTGCAGCTCCGGAGGCTGCCGTGATGTCCATTTCACCACGGGGGCGCGATGGGTCGATTCTAGGGGAAAATTTGCGAATTGGGAGTGGGATGATGGAATTTCTCAGACCCGTCCCCCGGCTCGCTGAGGACGCTCTGCCTTTCATGCGGCGGAAGCGGCGCGTCCGACTTCGCGTAAGACCTCCAGCATCGGCTCGTGCAGAGACCCGTTGGTGGCGAGCATCTGATCCCCGAACGCATCGAAGAGGTTGCCCTCGAAATCGCTCGTGCGTCCTCCCGCTTCCTCGACGATCAACGAGCCGGCGGCCACGTCCCACGGATGGAGCTTCCATTCCCAGAAACCGTCCACGCGTCCTGCCGCCACCCAGCAAAGGTCGAGCGCTGCGGATCCCGCGCGGCGCAGACCCTGCGTGCGGAGCATGAAGGCGCGGAAGTAGGCGAGATAGAAATCGGCGCGCTCCCGCCGGTCGTAGGGGAAGCCGGTCGCGAGGAGGGAACCGCCGAGCTCTCCGGTCTTCGAAACGGTGATCGGCTCGCCGTTCAAGAACGCTCCTTCCCCGCGGTGGGCGGTGAAGGTTTCGGCGCGGAGCGGATCGAGCACGAGGCCGAAGATGCGCTCCGACTGGTGGACGAGGCCGATCGAGATCGCCACCTGCGGATAGGTGTGGGCGAAGTTCGTCGTGCCGTCGATCGGGTCGACGATCCAGCGGTAGGGTCCTTGCCCCTGCGCGCCGGACTCCTCGCCGAGCACGGCGTAGGCGGGGAAGGCCTGCTTCAGCGCGCCCACGATCGCGTCTTCGCAGGCGCGATCCGTCTCGGTGACCAGATCGATCGCGGTCGACTTCGTGGTCACGTCCTTGCGACCGTGCCAGCGCTCGCGCACAATGCCGGCGGCCCGCTCGGCGGCCGCGCGCGCCGCCGATTCATGAGCATCCATCCGGGCGGGCTTCTGTCACGAGCATACCCGCATGTCCACGTCAGCCGCCCGTCCTGCGGTGCGCACCGTCGCCATCTCGGCGCCGGCCAAGGTCAACCTCGGCCTCGCGGTCCTCTGCCGCAGGTCGGACGGGTACCACGAGATCGATTCGCTGTTCGTGCCGGTCGATCTGAGGGACGAGATCCGCCTGACGGTCGAGGCGGGCGGTCCCGACGTCCGGCTGATGACGGACCACCCCGGCTTGCCGAGGGATTCCGGGAACCTCGCGGTGCAGGCGGCGGAGATGTACCTGGCAGCGGCACGCTCTCCGCTGCGGGTCACGATCGACCTCGAGAAGCGCATCCCGGTCGGCGCCGGACTCGGCGGCGGCAGCAGCGACGCGGCGGCGGTCTTGCGGGCGCTCGCATATCTCGACGGTACGGATGCTGCTCCTTCGCTTCTCGCTCCTCTGGCGCTGCGGATCGGTGCCGACGTCGCGTTCTTTCTGTGGGGCTGCCCGGCCCGGGTGCGCGGCATCGGCGACTCGATCGAGCCGATCACCGGGTTGCCTACCCTCTGGCTCGCGATCGCTTGGCCGGGAATCGAGATCTCCACCAGATGGGCGTACGAGGAGCTCGACCTCGCGTTGACATCGAACCGGTGCCTGAATAGGATGCCGCGTTTCGCTCCGGACGACCTCTCGTTCACGGAGATCCATAACGATTTCGAAGCCGTGGTCGGCGGAAGGCACCCCCAGATCTCTCTGCTGAAGGCGCTCTTGATGGGTGCGGGAGCGCGCGCGGCCGCGCTCTCGGGAAGCGGATCGGCGGTGTTCGGCCTCTTCGCGGACGGCGGTCAGGCGGCGATCGCCGCCGAATCCGTACGAAAGGCCGGATTCTGGTGCGAGGCGGCGCCGAGCCTCGCAGGACCCTCGCAGCCGATGGAACTGAGCTCGAAACCGTGACGCTCTCGGTCGCCGTGATGCGGTGGGCGGTCGCCAAGTGGTAAGGCACCGGTCTTTGGAACCGGTATCGAAGGTTCGAATCCTTCCCGCCCAGTCACCGATGGAACGGGGCCGATGGTAACGGGTCAGTCTTCGCAAGGCGCACTTCCGAGCGAATGGCTCGCCGGCGCGGAAACCGTCGCTTGCCGCTCAGTTCGCTTCCGCTCGCAAGATTTAGCGTCGGCACTCCGGTTTCCGAAAGATTCGCCGTCTGCGCTCAATTTCGCCCGGGAGTCCACCTCGCGAAGACTGAGGGGTTACGCCCGATGAACGCGCGCGCCAAGGACGAGATCATTCTCTTCACGGGGAACTCGAACCCGCGCTTGGCCCGCGAGATCAGTGCCAACGTCGGGGTTCCGCTCGGCGCCGCCGTGCTGCGGACCTTCAGCGACGGCGAGATCATGGTCGAGATCTCGGACAACGTGCGCGGCGGCGACGTCTTCGTGATCCAGTCGATCTGCACGCCCGGCAACGACAACCTGATGGAGCTCTTGCTGATGCTCGACGCGCTGAAACGCGCGTCGGCGAAGCGCATCACGGCGGTGGTGCCGTACTACGGGTACGCCCGGCAGGACCGCAAGGTCGCTCCCCGCGTGCCGATCAGCGCCAAGCTGGTCGCGGACCTGATCACCACCGCCGGCGCGTCGCGGCTGCTGACGATGGATCTGCACGCGGGACAGATTCAGGGGTTCTTCGACATCCCCGTCGACAACCTGTTCGCCGCCGCCGTCCTCTTGCCCTACATCCGCGACCGCGTCGGCGGCGACCGGGTGGCGGTGGTCAGTCCGGATGCGGGCGGCGTCGAGCGCGCCCGTGCGTTCGCGAAACGCCTCGACTCTTCGCTCGCGATCATCGACAAGCGCCGCGCCGGTCCGAACGAGGTCGCCGAGATGCGCATCATCGGTGACGTCGAGGGACGGTGGGCGGTGCTCGTCGACGACATGGTGGACACCGCCGGCACGATCGTCGCCGCGGCGGACGCGCTCCGCGACGCCGGCGCGCGGAAGGTGATGGCCTGCTGCACGCATCCGGTGATGTCCGGACGGGCCGTCGAGCGCATCGCCGGCTCCGCGCTCGAGGAGCTCGTCGTGACCGACACGATCCCGCTCGGCGATTCCGCTGCGGCGGTCGGAAAGATTCGGGTGCTGTCGGTCGCGCGGGTGATCGGCGAGGCGATCCGGCGCACTCACCACGAGGAATCGATCAGCTCGCTCTTCGACTAGGAAAAGGAACGCGAAATGGAAACTCTTGCGATCACGGTTCAGAAACGATCCGGCACCGGGAAGGGGCCGAGCCGCCGCTCGCGCGCGAGCGGAAGGATCCCCGGCGTCTTCTACGGTCCCAACGTCGAAACGGCGCTGGCGATCGAGGTCGATCAGAAGGAGTTCGCGAAGAAGCTCCAGGCGCTCGAAGGCTCTCACCTGATCCAGTTCGAGTCCGACGTCCCGGAGCTCCGCCAGCGGATGGTGCTGCTCCGCGAGGTGCAGACGCACCCCGTGACCGGCCGCGTGCTGCACACCGACTTCTACGAAGTGGACCTGACGAAGAAGCTCGAGGTCACGGTGCCGCTCCACTTCGAGGGCAAGCCGGTGGGCGCACAGCTCGGCGGGATCCTGCAGCCGATCGTCCGGGAGATCACGGTGCTCTGTTTGCCGACCGAGATTCCCGAGTACATCGCGGTCGATGTCTCCGGCCTCGGGATCCACGATTCGATCCACATCGAGGACTTGAAGCTGCCGCCGAACACCGAAGCGGTGTTCGAGACCAACGATACCGTGGTCACGGTGTCGCCGCCGACCGTCGAGGAGGTGAAGGTCGAGGCTGCCGAGGCGGTCGAGGGCGCAGCCCCGGCGGAGGCGGGTGCCGAGGGCGAGGCGAAGGCCGGTGAGGGGAAGAAAGAGTGAACGATAGCTCGCGCTTCCTGCCCCTGACGTCGAAGGCGGCATGAGGGTGGTCGTCGGTCTCGGGAATCCCGACGCCGAGTATGCGGGCACGCGCCACAACGTCGGCTTCCGCGTCGTCGATCGGCTCGCGGAGCGGCGCGCGATGCGCTTCGCGCGGCGCGAGTACGATTGCGAGGTCGCACGCGGCACGATCGGCGACGATGCGGTCGTTCTTCTGAAGCCGCAGACGTTCATGAACCGGAGCGGGGTCGCCGTCGCCGCGGCGTGCGACGCTCTCGGATGCGAGGCCGAGGATCTGGTCGTCACCTACGACGACATGGACCTCGAGGTCGGGCGCGTGCGGGTCCGCCCCTCCGGCGGCGCCGGCGGCCACCGCGGGATCGAATCGCTGATCGCCGAGCTCGGATCGCGCGGGTTCGCGCGCGTCCGCGTCGGCATCGGCCGCCCGGCGGCGGGCAGCGAGCCGATCGCGCACGTCCTCGACCGGCCGCACGCGTCGGACGCCGAGACGCTCGACGAGGCGATCGGCCACGCGGCGGAGGCGATCGAGACGCTGCTGCGACACGGGGTCGTGGCGGCGATGAACCGCTTCAACGCGGATCCGCGCGAGACACCGGTGACGCGCTCCCCGCACGAGCACACCGAATAGAATCAGGAGAACGGAGGTTCCATGTACGATTACGAGACCGTCGTCGTGTTGCACGCCGACATGGGCGAGCCTGGCGCGAAGGAAATGCTCACGCGGGTGCAGTCGATCCTGCAGTCCGGCGGTGCCGAGGTGAAGAAGGTGGACGAGTGGGGCATGCGAGAGCTCGCCTACCGCATTCGCCACCAGTACCGCGGCTACTATGTGTTGATCGAATACTCCGGAGAGCCCGCGGTGGTCCGCGAGCTCGAGCGCCAGCTCCGGCTGAGCGATCAGGTGCTACGGTTCCTCACGGTTCGACCGGGCAAGGTGAAGCCGCCGCCCCCACGGCGTTCGCGTGAGGAGAGCGCTCCCCAGGAGCGGGAGAGCGGCGCATAGGCGTCAACCGGGTCGAGCTCGCGGGTACGGTGGCCTCGCCGCCGGACCGCCGGGACACCCCGGCAGGCACGCCGGTGATGACGTTCCGGCTGACCGTCGACCCGGACCCACGCGATCGTGCCGTCGGGGGCTTCGCCATCCGCATCGTGTGCTTCGGGAGCGCGGCCGAGGCCTCGGGAGTGGAGCCGGGGCGCCGCGTGCAGATCGCCGGGGCGTTGACCGAGCGACGGTGGCGGCGTCCGGGTGGCACGTACGAGCAGCGATTCGAGGTACTGGCCCGGACCCTCCGCGTATTGTAGGTTCCGCAGAATCACCCGAGAAGGTCGTAAGGAGGACGAATGGCAGAAGATCGTGGCCGGCGTGGCCGGTCGGGGGACGACAAGATGCCGTTCCGGCGCCGCCCCCAGCGCCGTAAGGTCTGTCGGTTCTGCGCCGACCGCAGTCCCATCGATTACAAGGACGTCCGCACGCTCGGGAATTTCCTGAGCGAGCGCGGCAAGGTGATCCCCAACCGGATCACCGGCAATTGCGCGCAGCACCAACGCGCGCTGACCACCGCGATCAAGCGGGCGCGAAACCTGGCGCTCCTGCCGTTCACCACCGTCAGCTACTGAGACCTCGTCGATGAGCAGCGTTTCGCCGACCCCGGAGCGGCTCCGCCGGCCGGCGCTGATCGCGGGCGCCGCCTTGGCGACCGCGGCGCTCTTTACCTCGGTCGCCGTCATACCGCTCGCGGCTCTGGTGATCGCGCCTTTGACGCCGCAGCCGGGGCTGGCGCTCGAGCGTCGGCGCGGCGGCGCGGCGCTTTTCTCGATGCTGCCGATCGTCGTCGTGACGCTCGCGATGTGGGGCGGGGCCGCCGCGGCATCGATCTACGCCGTGACCTTCGGAGTGCTCACGCTCGTGCTCGCGGCATCGATCCGCCGCGCGGAATCGATCGATACCGCCGTCGCGCTTTCGACCGCCGCCGTGCTCGTCGGTGTGTGCGCCGTCACCTGGAGCGCGGCGGGCGGTCCGGAGCACGTCCTCGAGCACCTGCGAGCGGGGCTCGACGCCGGACGCGCGCGCCTGATCGAGATGGGGCGCGAGGGCGGCGCATCGGCCGAGATCCTGCGGCGCTTCGAGGAGCATGGGCCGCGCGTCGTCGAAACGATGGTGCGGCTCGCGCCCGCCTTACTCATCGATGCCGTCGGCGCGATCGTGCTCGTGAACCTTCTCCTCGTGCGCTCGCTCCAGCGGGTGGCGGGCGAGGAGCCTGCGTTCGGCGATCTCACGCGCTGGCGCTGTCCCGCCGCGCTGATCTGGGTGTTGATCGCCGCGGGGTACGCGGTGTTCCTGTCCGCACCGGTCGTGCGCTGGACCGCGATCAACGGGCTGGCCGTGGTGCTCGGGATCTATTTTTGCCAGGGGATGGCGATCATCCGCTTCTATTTCCAGCGATGGCAGGTGGCGTTCTGGGCGCGGGCGCTCACCTACTGCTTCGTCGCGCTCGAATGGCTGGTCGCCGGCGGCGTCGTGCTGCTCGGCATCTTCGATCTATGGGGCGACTTCCGCCGGCTGACGCCGCGTCCTGCCGAGGAAGAGTGATGAGGACTCGATCATGGAAGTGATCCTGCAACAGGACGTCGACAAGCTCGGCAAGATGGGCGAGGTGGTGCGCGTGAAGCCGGGATACGCGCGCAACTATCTGTTGCCGCGCGGGCTCGCGCTGCTGGCCGATTCGAAGAACCTGCGGGTGCTCGAGCACCAGAAGCGCATGGTCGCGTCACGGCGGGCGAAGGTGAAGAAGGCGGCCGAGGACGTCGCTCAGACGCTGGCGAACGTGGCGATCGAGATCCCGGCGCGGGCCGGCGAGGAGGATCGCCTGTTCGGCTCCGTCACGAACATCGACGTGCAGGCGAAGCTCGCCGAGCGCGGATTCGACGTGGACCGGAAGAAGATCCTGCTCGAGTCGCCGATCAAGGCGCTCGGACAATACTCGGTGCCTCTGAACCTCGGTCCCGACGTTCGCGTCGAGATCAAGGTGACCGTCGTTCGAGAAGAGTAGCCCGCCACCGACGGGGCGACGGTAGGTCGGCGAGCTCCGCGATCCCGAGAGCACGCCCGGCGGCGTAGAACGTTCCACCGCCGAGCGGGATCACGGTGACGACCCGCAAGAGCTCCGCCGCCGTGGTATGCGGGCTCCGTCCCAGCCAGGCGAGCCACGCCCAGGAGACTCCGCCCATGAGCGCGGAGGCGAGCAGGGTGCGGGTCGTGTGCCGGAAGAGGTCCGAGTCCAGCGATCCCATGCGCCGGACCAGACGGCGGTAGAGGACGGCCGAGTTCGACAGCGCGACGAGCGACGTCGACAGCGCGAGCCCCCCGTGGCCGAGCCCGAGCAGGTTCAGGGCCGACCAGTTGAGCACCAGGTTCGTGAACACCGAGGAAAGGCTCACGCGCATCGGCGTGCCCGCGTCCTTGAGCGCGTAGAAGGCCGGTCCGAGGATCTTGATCGCCGCATAGCCAGTGAGGCCGATCGCGTACGCGGAGAGCGCGAGCGCCGCGGCGCGCGTGTCCTCGGGGCCGAAGCGACCGTGCTCGTAGATGAACGCGATCACCGGACGGCTCGCGACCGCGAGCCCCACGGCGGCGGGGACGCAGAGGAGGATCACCAGCCGGAGCGCCTCGCCGACGTGACGGCGGAACTGCTCCATGTCGCCGCGAGACGCGGCGCGTACGACCGAGGGCAGCGCGACGGTGCCGAGCGCGACGCCGAACATGCCGATCGGCAGGTACATCAGACGAAACGCCACGCTGAGCCAGGAGACCGGACCGTTTCCGAGCGTCGAGGCGAAGTAGGTGTTCACCACCACGTTCACCTGCACGGCCGCGACGCCGATCGTGGCGGGCGCCATCAATCCGAGGATCTCGGCGACGGCCGGATCGCGGAAGCCGGCCACCAGGCGGTACCGAAACCCGGCACGCACGAGCGCTGGCAGCTGGACCAGGCACTGGAGTGCGCCGCCCGCGAGGGTGCCGATCGCCATGCCGACGAGCGCCGGACCCGCGCGGTCCGTGGGGATCGCGGTCGCATGCCCGAAGAGACGGGAACCGACGGCCCACACGTAATCGGGCGCCAGGGCCGTTGCGCAGGCGAGGCCGACGCCGATCGATCCCAGGTTGAAGAACGTGGATGCCGAGGCGGGAATTCCGAACACTCCGAACGTGTTCAGCACCCCCATGGCCACCGCTGCGAGCGCGATGAACAGCAGGAACGGAAAGAGGATGCGCGCGAGCAAGATCGTGAGCTCCGCCTTCCCCGGGTCGCTGCGAAAGCCGGGGGCGATGAGGTCGACCAGGAAGGGTGCGAAGACTACGCCGAGCAGGGTGATCGTGCCGACGACCAGGAGGAGCCCGTTCAGCACGCGATTCGCGAGCCGCCACGCCGCTTCTTGCCCGTCGCGATCGAGCGTGCGGGCGAACGTCGGCACGAACGCGGCGGAGAGCGCTCCCTCCGCGAAGAGATCGCGGAAGAGATTCGGGATGCGGAACGCGGCGATGAATGCGTCGAGCTCGCGTCCGGCGCCGAAGAGCGTCGCGAAGACGATCTCGCGGGCGAGACCGGCGATGCGGCTGCCGAGCACCGCGACGCCGACGATCCCGGCCGATCGCCGCAGGCGGGGCTCAGCCATGGCCGCGCCCCCGCGGGCGCGACGAGCGTCTCAGCGACCGCCTCCGAGCTTTCGATGGTCCCAGCTCGACGCGCGTTCCGGACGGAAGCGGAGAACGACACGCTTCGATGCCTGCGAGCGGAGTGCATCGTCGAGGCCCGGCCGTTCGCCGCCTTCCATGCGCTGGTGAATCCGCTGCAGCACGTCGAGGCAGAGCTCGAGGTCGTCGACCACCTCGGTCCGACCGCGGAGAAGAAGGCCGCGGAGCTCACCGTAGCGGTCGCCGGACTCGGCGAGCAGCGCCGATTTCGGGTCGCGCCGGAGGTTCACGACCTTTTGCGCCTTGCGGAACGTGGTCATGTGGACGAGCCCGTCGATACGGCAGAACCACATCCCGACGGCATGGGGATAGCCCCGATGATCGATGCTGCAGAGCGCCAGCGTGCGCGTCTCCTCGAGAAAGGCGTCGGCCTCCTCGTCGGTCATGCGAATCTGCTGTCGGCGATCCATGAAGGAGGGGAGCGCTCGTTCGCCGGCCGCGAGACGGAGCGGTTCAGCGCCGCCGAGTCGGGTGCGCGCGGTCGTCGTACATGCGGGTGTCCTCGACGGCATTCGAGGACCAGCGGTCGATCAGCTGCTTCGCGTAGACGAGCTGGTGGCCGTAATAGGTGTAATAGTACATCCCTGCGATTCCGAAGATCAGGCCCCAGAGGAACTCGCGCATCGTTCGACCTCTACGTTTGACCTCTGTCGTGGTCGACCACGACCGTGCACCGCGGTGGTGGTTTCTACCTCGGACCCCTACTTGGCCGGCGGCGTGACTGGCTGGCGATAGTTTCCGCGCTCGGTCCGCGACCAGTTCTGACGGAGACCATCCGCCGTGACTTCGCCGCTCGATTCCCAGCGGCCCTCGCCGGTCATGCCGCGGAACGCGCCTGTCCCGCCGACGCATTGCCACGTTCCCTGACCGGATACCTGCTGCCCGCCGGTTCCCGACGCGACTCCGTGATACTCGCCCCGGTAGTGATGAAATACCGCGTCGCCGTTCCCGAACCGGAGCGTGCAGTACGCGCTGGTGAAGCCGGAGACGCCGAGGAGATCGACGACCTCCGAGCACCGCGCTCCGGTCATCTGCTGTCCCGCGATGACGAGAGCTTCCGAGCGCTCGAGCACGATGTTCAGAAGACCGACCTCGTGACCCGGAGCATCCTCCACGAGCGCCGTCGATTTCGCGGTCGTCCGGGCGAGCCGCCAGGTGGTGGCGACGGCGTACGTCGGCTCCGACCGGACGGGTGCCGGAAGGACCGTCCCTACGAGAACCATCATCAGGAGCCGCGCGCGCCGCATCGTCTTCCGGTAGCGATTGCGATAGTAGATGAAAACCCGCGGCCGCCACAATCGCCGGCCGCCGCCGATCCGCCCCGGCGAGTCCCGGAGGAGAGTTCGATGTCCGAGCTGGTTCACGATCTGCCGCTGACGCTGGGCGACGTCGCCCGCAACTGGAGGGAGGTGCTGCTCACCGGCAACCTGTCCGACGAGCGGCGCATGGACTTCGTTTCGCGCTGGCTGATCATGACGCGAGCGACGGTCTTTCCGATGACGCTCACTTCCGGGTTGATCGGCGGCGTGCTGGCGCTCGGCCGGCCGGAGGCCGATTGGCGATACTTCGCGCTCGCGCTGATCGGTCTCCTCGCCGCGCACGGCTGCAACAACCTGATGAACGACTACTTCGACCTCACGGGCGGCGTCGATACGTCGACCTACCCGCGCGCGCTCTACGCGCCCCATCCGGTGCTCTCCGGCTGGATCTCGAAGGAGGGACTCAAGGCGGCGATCCTCGGCTTCCACGCCGTCGGTGCGGTGGTGCTCGCCGTGCTCGTCGCCGCGCGCGGCTGGCCGGTCCTCTGGTTCGCGGCTACGGGACTCTTCCTCAGCATCTTCTACGTCGCGCCTCCTCTCAAGCTGAAGCATCGCGGTCTCGGCGAGCCCTCGGTGTTCCTGGTCTGGGGTCCGCTGATGATCGGCGGCACGTACTTCGTGACCACCGGCGACATCGCGCCGCGGGTGTGGCTGGCGTCCGTTCCCTACGCGATGCTGGTGACGACGGTGCTGATCGGCAAGCACATCGACAAGCTTCCGCACGATGCCGAGAAAGGCATCCGTACGCTGCCGGTGATTCTCGGCGACGAAGCCGCCCGGCGGTGGAACCGCTGGCTGATGATCGCCTTCTACGGCGTGGTGATCGCGTTGGTCGTGGCTCGCGTGCTCGGACCGTGGTCGCTCCTGGTGCTGGGATCGCTGCCGCTCTGCCGCAAGGTGCTCCGCGTGTACTCGCGCCCGCGGCCCGAGTCGCCGCCGCCGCGCTACCCGATCTGGCCCCTTTGGTACGTCGCCTCGGCCTTCGTGCTCACCCGGCGAGCCGGCGCGCTGCTGGTCGCGGGGCTCGTACTGGATCGTCTGCTGCCGCTCTTCTGAGCAGGGTCTGCCGGCACGGTGGCCGCCGACGGGCCCCTTGTGGTACCGTCCGCTCGCTCCCGCAGACTCCGGAGGTCTCGATGTCCGGTCATTCGAAGTGGTCGTCGATCAAGCACAAGAAGGCGATCAAGGATCAGCGCCGCGGCAAGCTGTTCACCAAGCTGATCCGCGAGATCACCGTGGCTGCCCGTGCGGGAGGCGGTGACGCGGGCGGAAACCCGAGGCTCCGGACCGCCATCGCCGCGGCCAAGGCCGCGAGCATGCCCGCGGACAACATCGATCGCGCGATCAAGAAGGGAAGCGGTGATCTCGACGGTCAGATGCTGGAGGAGATCGATTACGAGGGCTACGGCCCGGGCGGCGTCGCGGTGATCGTTCACGTGCTCACCGATAACCGCAATCGCACCGTCGGCGACATCCGGTACGTCTTCGCCAAGCACGGCGGCAATCTCGGGGAGACGAACTGCGTCGCCTGGATGTTCGACAAGCGCGGCGTCGTGCAGGTGGAGAAGTCGGACGCGGACGAGGACCACGTGATGGAGCTGGCGCTCGACGCCGGTGCCGAGGATCTCGCGGACGCGGGCGAGACGTTCGAGGTGGTGACTGCGCCCGAGCGCCTGCACCAGGTTCGCGAGGCGCTCGAGGGCTCCGGTCTCAAGGTGACGGGCGCCGAGCTCACCATGGTGCCGAAGAGCACCGTCCGCCTGAGCGGCGCGTCCGCATCTTCGGCACTCAAGCTGCTCGAAGCGCTCGACGATTACGACGACGTGCAGAACGTCGCCGCCAACCTGGATGTCGATCCGGAAGAGCTCGAGAAGCTTTCCGCGGCCTGAGCCCGGCCCGTCCACGGACGGCGGGCCGCTGCGCGTGCTCGGGGTGGATCCGGGAACGCGAATCACCGGGTGGGCGGTGGTGGAAGCGCTCGGAACCGACGTCCGGCGGATCGCCAGCGGTGCCCTCAGGCTCGGAAGCCTCACCAGCTTGCCGGACCGTCTGCGGCGGATGCATGCGGCGCTCGGCGGATGGATCCGCGATCACGGCGTCGCCGCCGTCGGCCTGGAGCAGGCGTTCGTCGCCCGCAACGTGCAGTCGGCACTCCGGCTCGGAGAGTCGCGCGGGGTCGTCCTTCTCGCCGCGGCGGAAGCCGGGTTGCCGGTCTTCGAGTACTCGCCTGCCGCCGTGAAGCACGCGGTCGTCGGGTACGGGCGTGCCGACAAGGGTCAGATGGTGCGGGGCATCGCCATGCTGCTCTCGATCGAGCCGCCGGACGGCGACGACGAGGCCGATGCGCTCGCCGTCGCCCTCTGCCACGTGCACGGCCACCGCATCCGCACGCTTCTGGATCGCGCGCGATGATCGCCCATCTGTCCGGTGTCCTGCGGGAGAAGCTCGCCGAGTCGGCGGTGATCGACGTCGGCGGCGTCGGCTACCACGTGCAGGTATCGGCGCAGACGCATGCCGAGCTGCCGCGGGAAGGCGCGACTCTCCAGCTCTACGTTCACACGCACGTCCGCGAGGACGCGTTCCAGCTCTTCGGCTTCGCCGAACGGTCCGAGCGCGACCTCTTTCTCCTGCTGAAGGAGGTGAGCGGGATCGGCCCGCGGCTCGCGCTCACGATTCTTTCCGGCATTCCCACGAACGAGCTCCGGCGCGCGCTCGCCGAGGGCGATCAGGCGCGTCTCGTCGCGATCTCCGGGGTCGGCCGCAAGACGGCCGAGCGGCTCGTCCTCGAGCTCCGGGAGAAGGTCGGCCCGATCGACGACCGTGAGCTCCGGATCGAGGGTACGCCCCCGGCGACGGTGGAGGCGCTGTCGGCGCTCGTCAACCTCGGATACCGCAAGCCGGATGCGGACCGTGCGGTGGAGGCCGCGCGCGCGAGCGGAAAATCGTCGTTCGAAGAGATCGTGCGCGAAGCGCTGAAGAGCCTCAGCCGATGAAGGAGCGGGCAACGGGACCTCTTCGCCCCGAGGCCGACGAACGAGACCAGACCCAGGACCAGGCTCTCCGGCCGCGGACGTTCGAGGAATACGTCGGGCAGGAGCGGGTCAAGGAAATCCTCGAGATCGCCATCCGCGCGGCCCGTGAGCGCGGCGACGTTCTGAAGCACGTCCTGCTCCACGGCCCGCCGGGATTGGGGAAGACCTCGCTCGCATACCTGATCGCCCGCGAGATGGGCGTCAGTCTGCGCTCGACCTCGGGCCCGGCGATCGAGCGTGCGGGCGACCTGGCGGCGGTGCTGACGAACCTCGAGGAGGGCGACCTGCTCTTCATCGACGAGCTCCACCGTCTGAACCGCCTCATCGAAGAGGTGCTCTATCCTGCGATGGAGGACTTCGAGATCGATCTCATGACGGGTCAGGGGCTCGGTGCCCGGACGGTGAAGTTCAAGCTCCGCCGCTTCACGCTCGTCGGTGCGACCACCCGCGCGGGCCTCTTGAGCGCGCCGCTCCGAAACCGATTCGGCAACGCATTCCGGCTCGACTTCTACCGGCCCGCGGAGCTCGAGAGGATCCTCGAACGCTCGGCGCGTCTGCTCGGCGCCCGGCTCGAGACGGAGGGAGCCCGGGAGATCGCCCGCCGGTCGCGCGGCACGCCACGGATCGCGAACCGCCTGCTCCACTGGACGCGGGATTTCGCCCAGGTGCGGGCGGATTCGGTGATCCGCCTCGACGTCGCCCGGCGCGCCCTCGAGATGCACGGTATCGACGAAGCGGGCCTCGACGGCATGGACCGGACGGTTCTTCTGACGATCCTGGAGAAGTTCGACGGCGGCCCGGTCGGAATCGAGACGCTCGCCGCGTCGATCGGCGAGGAGCGTGACACGCTCGAGGACGTACACGAGCCGTATCTCCTGCAGGCCGGGTTCCTGAAACGCACCCCACAAGGTCGGGTTGCAACCCCACTGGCGGAGCGGCATCTTGGACGCCCGGCGAAGAACGGCCCTCAGGGCGGGCTCTTCGAATCGTGAGCGACCTCGGCAGAACGCTGATTCTCGTCGGCCTGCTGCTCGCGGGCGCGGGTGGCTTAGTGCTCCTCTCCGGAATGCGCGGGTGGCATTGGCTCGGACGGCTGCCGGGCGACGTCACGATTCGCTGGTCGGGCGGCGTATTCTACTTTCCGCTGGCTACCTGCATCGTCCTCAGCGTGGTGCTGAGCCTCGTCCTCGCGTTCTTCCGTCGATGAGCGGCCGAGAGAAGATCGTCTGAGCGCCGAGCCCACATCCCCCGGATCCGAAGAAGGGCCAGCCCGCACGCGCACGCGCGAAATCGTGCTGATCGTGCTCGTCGCGCTCGGCGTCTTCCTGTTCGCGGTGTTCGAGTCGCGACTGCCGCAGTTCTCGAGCGCGCAGACGGTGACGAACCACATCACGTTCTTCCTGCTGATCAACCTGAACATCCTGCTCCTGCTGGTGTTCGCGTTCCTGGTCGGCCGGAATCTGGTGAAGCTCGTCCTCGAGCGGCGCCGCCGGATCCTCGGCTCTCACCTGCGGACGCGTCTGGTCGGGGCGTTCGTCGCGCTGTCGCTCTTCCCCGCCGTGCTGCTGTTCATCGCCTCGATGAACTTCATCGAGAACTCGATCGAGAAATGGTTCGACGCGCAGGTGGAGAAACCGCTTCAGGGCGCGCACGAGGTGGTGCGCGCGTACTATCGACGGAGCGCGGTCGAGGCGGAAGCCGAGGCGCGCCGCATTGCCGCGGAGATCGCCCTCTGGGGCGGCGCCGCTCGGGGACGCGAGGCGGAGATCGTCGCGATCATCGGCGGCGAAGCACCCGATCCGATCAAGGCGATCTCGGTGTACGGTTCCGATGGCACGCGCATCGCGGAGGCGCGGGGAACGGAGTTCCCCCTCCCGGGCATCGCAGTCCTCCCGCGACCGCTGCTCCGCGACATTCGCGACGGAGCGCCGTCGGCGGAGATCGAGGCGCTCGACCAGGGCGAGCTCATCCGCGCGGTGGTGCCGCTGCGCGACGGTGCGACCTTCCGCGGCGCGGTGATCGTCGACGAGTACGTGCCCGTCAGCTTGTCGAAACGGTCCGACGAGATCGAGCGCTCCTTCCGCGAATACAAGGAGCTCAAGATCCTCAAGCAGCCGGTGCTGAACACGTACATCCTGACCCTCAGCCTGATCACGATGGTCGTGGTCTTCGCCGCCACCTGGTACGGCTTGGCGCTCGCCAAGGGCATCACGGTACCGATCCAGCGGCTCGCCGAGGGCACGCGCGAGGTCGCCCAGGGGAACTGGGACGTTCACATCGAGGGCTCGAGCTCCGACGAGATCGGCACGCTGGTGTCGGCGTTCAACCAGATGACGGCGGACCTGAAGAAGATCAACACCGAGCTCGAGGAACGCCGCCGTCACATGGAGACGGTGCTCGCAAACATCCGCGCCGGCGTCGTCTCCGTCTCGCCGATCGGCACGGTGACGACGGTGAACTCGGCGGCGGAGAAGCTTCTCGGCATCGACGCCCGCCGGGCGCGCGGGCGGCGCGCGAGCGAGGTGTTCGCCGATCGCTCGCTCGACCTCGTGCGCCACATGCTGGAGGAGCTGCTCGCCACGGGAACGACGCAGAGCGAGCGACAGGTGGAGCTCGTCCGCACCGATCGCGCAGTCACTCTGCTCGCGGCCGCGGCCCCGCTCCGCGATCCCCGTTCCGCGGCGGACGGTCCCGTCGGCGCCGTGCTGTTCTTCGAGGACATCACCGAGCTCGTCAAAGTGCAGCGCATGGAGGCCTGGCGCGAGGTCGCGCAGCGGATCGCGCACGAGATCAAGAACCCGCTGACGCCGATCCAGCTTTCGGCGCAGCGGCTGCACAAGCGCTACTCGAGCGTCGTCCACGAGGAAGTCTTCGAGGAATGCACGCGGACGATCGTGACTCAGGTCGAGGCGCTGAAGACGCTGGTGAACGAGTTCTCGAACTTCGCGCGGCTTCCGACCGGCAACCAGACGCCGCACGACCTGAACGCGATCGTCGAGGAGGCACTCGTGCTCTTCCGCGAGGGGCATCGCGAGATTCGCTTCGACCTCTACACCGACGCGTCGCTGCCGCTCTTGATGCTCGATCGCGAGGGCATCAAGCGAGCGGTGATCAACGTCCTCGACAACGCCGTCGCCGCCTGCGGCAACGGCAGCTCGAGCGGCGGCCGCATCGAGATCCGTACCGAGTTCCTCGCCTCGCTCGGGCTCGTCCGGCTCGAGCTCGCCGACAACGGGTGCGGCATGTCGCCCGAGGTGAAATCCCGCCTCTTCGAGCCGTATTTCTCGACCAAGAAGGAAGGCACCGGTCTCGGTCTCGCGATCGTGTCGGCGATCGTCGCCGAGCACCGCGCGTTCCTCCGCGTCCGTGACAACGAGCCGAGAGGCAGTCGCTTTATCGTCGAGTTTCCGGTAAGGGAGGGCCCGCTCGGGTATGCGACGGGCACGTCCGAGCCGGAGCTGCGGCCCCGGACGACCACCGCGTAGACCGTACTCGGGCGGACCGAGCGCGACGCGCTCGGCAGCGCCGAGATTCCCACCCACAGGAGAGTCGATGACCGACACGATCCTCATCGTCGATGACGAGGAGCGCATCCGCTCGACGGTGCGGGGCGTGCTCACCGACGAGGGGTATCGCGTCGTCGAGGCGGAGAACGGTCGCTCCGCGCTGCAGGTGCTCGAGGTGGAGAGACCGGTCCTGGTGATCCTCGACATCTGGATGCCGGAAATGGACGGGATCGAGTTCCTGCGAAGCATTCACGAGCGTCGTCCCGAGGCCAAGGTCATCGTCATCTCGGGCCACGGCAACATCGAGACCGCCGTCAAGGCGACGCAGCTCGGCGCCTGGGATTTCATCGAGAAGCCCTTCTCCCTCGATAGCCTGCTCGTGACGGTCGGCCGCGCCCTCTCGGGCGACGCCGCGAAGCCCGTCGCCGCACCACGGGCGGCGGCCGAGCGATTCTCGCCGGGCTCGTCCACGGGCGGCCACCGGGTTGCCGCGCGGACGCTCGCTCGCAGCGTGGTGGTGAACGGCCACGGTCTCCACTCGGGCGTGCGCACGGGAGTGATCCTGCATCCCGCGCCCCCGGGGACCGGCATCGTCTTCGAGAGCCTCTCTTCCGGGGTCGAGATCCCGGCGCTGATCGACTACGTCGAGTCGACCGGTTACGCGACCACGCTCCACCGCGACGGATCTTCTGCCAAGACGGTCGAGCATCTCCTCGCCGCGCTGCACGCGTACGGCGTGACGGACCTGAGGATCAAGATCCAGGGGGAGATCCCCATCCTCGACGGGTCGGCGCTCGAGTTCTGTAAAGTGCTCGACTCCGGCGGCATCGTCGAGCGGCCGGACGAGGTCGAGCCGATCGTCATCGACGAGCCGATCACCATCGGCGAGCCCGATGGAAAAGGCATGTCGCTCGAGCCCTCGGACCGGTTCGAGATCGACTACACGCTGCAGTATCCCCCGCCCGTCGGTCGCGAGCGTGTGCTGTACGCGCACGCGGGCGCCGAGGGGTTCGCCGCGGAGATCGCTCCTGCGCGCACCTTCGGCTTCGTCAAGGACATCGCCGCGCTGGAGACCATGGGGCTCGCCGGAGGCGGGCGGCTGCACAACTGCATCCTGATCGGTGAAGACGGCATCGTGAACACGACGCTGCGCCTCGAGAGCGAGTTCGCGCGCCACAAGATCCTCGACATCATGGGCGACTTCCTGCTGCTCGGCCGGCCGATCCACGGGCGCGTCGTGGCGCGGATGACCGGGCATACGGACAACATCGCTCTGCTCCGCCGGGTCCGGGCAGAGATCGGCGGCTGATCTGCGGAAACCGCTTTCTTTGAGCGAAGCGAAGTTGATAAGATCGACGGACTTAACGTGACGGACATGAGCGAGTTCAAGGAACGGCGGCAGGGCGACCGCCGGCCGGCCGACAACACGGGACAGATCTCCTTCGGGGGAGAACCGGTGGACTGTCGGGTGATCGACCTTTCCGCCGAGGGCGCTCAGGTGCGAATCGACGGTCGCCGCGCGAGCCGCAACCTGATGGGGAAGCGGGCCCGCCTGACGATGACCGGGAACGCCGAGAACGACTCCTTCCTGCTCGAGGGGAACATCGTCTGGGTGCGTCCCGCCGTCAACGGTGTCTATCTCGGGCTCTCCCGTGGCCGCCGCCTGCTGCGCGATCCCGACGAGTCCGCCGCCGACGCCGACCAGGGTTAGCCGCCATCCCGGTCACGTAAGCACGGCTACGCCAGGCGGTGAGCCCTCTCCCATCTTGGGTCTTGGGCCCTGGAAGGGACAGGGAATCGGAGCCTGACGCCGTTCCTGGTCAACTGACCGGCGTAGGTCGCGGCTGGGTGACGACCAGGTGCGTCGAACTGAACGGCATTGGGGTTAGCCGGCCCTCACAAGCAGCGTGACCCGGCCTGCGCTCAGCGGATGCGGATTCGGCCGATCGTCCCGTACAGCGCGTAGGTGAACGTGCCGCCGGGAGGACGCTGGTTGCGGTTCATCACCGTCAGCAGCTGGTCGACCGTCGATCCGGCTCCCGGGATCGGGCGAACGCTGAGCGTGCCATTGACGACGCTGTCGGAGGCGGGGGCGCGCAGGTAGATCTGTCCCCGAAGCTCCGCGTCCGCCTCGGTGCCGGACAGCTTCAAGCCGGAGATCTCGATCCGGCCGGCCTTGATCTCGAACTGACCCTCGCCGCTGGCGAAGTGGAGGTCGGGGATCTTGAATCCCTGAGCCGTTGCTTGGACGAGCGCCGCGTTCCGGAGCTCGAGCCGCCCGCCGCCCTTGAGCACCTGGAGCGACTCGCCCGATTCCAGGTGAAGCTCCCCGCCGAACTTGCCCTGCCAGTCTGCGTCGATCAGCAGGTCGAGCTCCGGGACGCGGCCGAGGTCGACGTCTCGCCAACGAACGTCGGCGATCGCGTTCGCCGAACGATCCACCGAGCCCGACAGCTCCCCGCCGTAGGCGCGGGCGTCGAACGACACCACCGAGAACCCCTTGCCGAGGAACGACTGAACGGCCGGGCGGAGCGACACGCGGTCGGCGCGGAAGGACGGAGCCGAGGCATTGCCGGGCGCTTGCAGTCGCAGCTCGTCGATCCGGTACCCCGCCCACGGGACGAGCGACACCTCACGATAGAGGATTCGCCAATCGGACCCCCGGGTGAGTCGTGCGACGATGCCGTGCACCACGAGCTCGTGCGGAAACGTGTAGAGAAAGAAGGCGAGGAACAGCACGAGCGTGTAGGCGACATATCCCATCGTCGCCCGCTGGAAGGCGCCGCGCGGGACGAGCCGCCCGAGCCTCGCCAGGACGGAGCCGATGATCGATGCCATCAGGTCGCGCGCGTGATCGTCGACACCGCCATGGTGACGTCGAAGTTGTACGGCTCGTTGAACCGCTTCTTCATCTGCAATCGCGAGACGCGAAGCGGCACCGGAGCATTCTCGACCTGGTGCAGCAGCCCCACCATCTGCGGCAAGGTCACGCCCGAGATGCGCAGCTCGACGCTCTCCTCGACGAACTCGTCGCCCACGGTCTTCGAGGAGGGGCTCATCGCCAGGATCTTCTCGCGGGTCACGGTCTTGGTTCCCGCGGTCTCGAGATAGGAGAAGACCGAAAAGTTCTGCGGCCGCTCGGCGTAGTCCGCGGTCAAGCGCTCGGTCTGGCTCTTCACCTGGAGGTACGCCCTGCGGAGCTCCTGGATCTGCTCGAGCTGGCGCTCCTTGGCGGCGATCCGCGTGCGCAGCGCCGCTTGCGCGCTGTGGAAGGAGCCGACCACCAGGTAGGCGATGATCAGCGCGGTGACTCCGGCGGCGATCTGGACGAGTAGTCGCTCGCGCGGCGCCAGACGCGTGTATGCGTGGGCGGCGGCGGGGAACGGATTCCTCATGGCGCTCCTCGGCCCGAAGCGGGTTCCGCGGGCGCCGTGAACGGAATGTTCAGCCGGAATTCCACGCTTCCGTCCGGCGTCGTTCGCGGGTCCTTCACCTGCACGTTGCGGAAGAGGGGATACTCGGCGAGGCTCTTCTTCGCGGCCTCGACCGCCTCGAACGAAGCCGTCTTCCCTCGCAGGCGGAGCGCCTCCGGATCGAGCGTCATCTCGTCGATCATCAGGCGCGGCTCGGCCGGCGCGCGCAGGGCGACCTCACGGAGGAGCTCGAGCACCGAGACCGGGCCTCCCTCCGGGACGCCCAGCTGCTCCTGGCGCTTCCGCAGGCTCGCGATCTCCTGCGTGAGCTGCGCCACCTCGTCGACGGCAGGAACGGTCGGCATCACCGAGCGAAAGACCGTCTGCACGGCGCCCCGGAGCTCCTCGTAGCGGCTGGAGAGGCGGTAGTACGCCAGACCCTCGGCGACCAGGAACAGCAGGAAGACGACGGTCGCGAGCAGGCCGAGCCGGCCGAACGCGCTCTTCAGCTCCTGCTGCCCGCGCTGGTACGCGAACTCACCGCGCCGGAAGTTGAGGCCGACCGTCGGCACCTCGACGACCTCGCGAAGCGCGAGCCCGAGCGCCGGCGCATAGATGCCGTGTTGCTCCCCGAGCTCGGCGGGGACGTTCTTCAGCGGCAGCTCCTCGAGCCGCTGGATCGTGAGCGCCATCTGCGTGCGGAGGGCGTCCGGCAGGTCGGTCGGCGCGGCGCCCCCGATCAGTAGCGCGAGCTCGTCGTCGCCGCCTCCGGGCGGTACGCCGTCGAAGCTGCGGAGACTCCAGCAGACCTCCCGCACGAGATCCTCGGAGGCCACCGGAGACGGAAGCTCGAGCGCGCGCACCGCCTCGAGGGTCCCGGCCCGGTAGAGGGCGATGGTTCCGTGGGCACCGTTCAGATGGAGGAAGGCGAAGCGGTTCGGGCGCTCGCCGTCGAAGAGCGTGAGCACGTTCAGCGTGGAGAGAGGCGCGAAATCCACGATCGCAGGGTCGAGCCCGGCGTCCGCGAGCATCACGAGATGCTCCGTCATCACGGCACGGGGTACCAGCGCCGCGAACACGCGGGCGCCGTCCCCTTCGCGCGAGAGCACGTGGAAATCGACCACGGCGTCCTCGAGGGCGAACGGTACCAGGTTCTCGATCTCGAATGGCACCGTCTGCGCTAGCCGGCGGCGGTCACGGAAGGGTAGCACGAGCACGCGATAGGCGACGGACGATGCCGGCAAGGCGCTGAGCGCCGTGTCGACCGAGAGCCAACCGTGCCGCGTGAGGAAGCTCTTCAGTTGCTCCGCGAGCGGACGCTCGGCGTCGCGCGGCTCGGAAGCGTACCCGGTGACGCGGTAGCTCCGAAAGCTCGACTCGACCGCGACGGCCGTCAGCTTCGCGCCCGCGACGTCGAGAGCCAAGATACGGTTCGGCATGAGTTTTCAGGGGAGCGGCGGAATTTCACCGGATGCTCCCGCCGCTGTCAAGACGAACGGCGCCACCTCCTGGCGCCGTCCGAGAGTACGCAGGCGCGTGCCGCCTGCCGCCCGATCCACGGTGACTGCGATTCCTTTGCGGACGTCACCGGCTGTGCCGAACGCATGGATCGTGAAGATCGTGCTCCGGACCGACAGCACCTGGCTGGTGACCATCGGAGGGAGCTGGGACATCCCAGGGATCTGCGAGAGCTCCGCGGGACTGACGATCGGGTGCTCGCCGCGCGAGCTGATCAGGCTCTGGCCGATCGCGGGATCGCCGAAGGCACCGAACATCGCGACCAGCAGGAGCTCCGGCGCCGTGTTCACGTTGATCTTGAGCTCGCGGTTCGGCAACACCGTGACGATGGAGCGAAAGGCGTCCCACTCCGGCGGCCGGAGCGCCTCGAACCCGCGCACCAGCCGTACTTCCTCGAGGCTCAGGAACGGACCCTGCCGCGGCTGGTACGGTGGCCGGAGGCCGAGATAGAACTCGCTCTCCGCTCCGGATTCGCGCTCCGTCTGGTCGTCGGCGTCGACCCAGTCGAGGACGGAGAAGAGAAGGTTCGGATCGAGGCCGATCGCCTCGAGAATCCCCTGGAAGAGCTGCTT
>JAXDLK010000049.1:0-11406 GCA_034666665.1 Candidatus Binatota bacterium | reverse complement strand
CTCATCGTGGGCGTCCCTCTCCCAGGATGGGCGAGGGACGATGCCACGTTGACCGGCGCGCGGGATTCGGATCAAAGCGCCGCCGAGGACACCAAGATGGGCGAGCTCTCGAGCGGCAGCGTCAAGGCGAACGGCCTCACCTTCCACTACTTCGAGGCGGGGTCGGGTCCGCTCGTCCTCTGCCTGCACGGCTTCCCCGATCACGCGCGGAGCTTCCGGCATCAGCTGCCGGCGCTCGCCGCCGCCGGATTCCACGCGGTCGCACCGTTCCTGCGCGGCTACGCGCCGACCGAGATCCCTGCGGCCGGGCCCTTCCAGACCGCGGCGCTCGCGCGGGACGCCGTGGCGCTGATCGAGGCGCTCTCGCCCGGAGAGCCGGCGGCGATCTTCGGCCACGACTGGGGCGCGGTCGCGGCCTACGGTGCGGCGCTCGACCAACCGAAGCGCGTGCGCAAGCTCGTCACCGCCGCGGTGCCGTACGGACCGCAGGTGCTGCAGGCGATCGCCGGCGACTACGATCAGATGAAGCGCTCCTGGTACATGTTCTTCTTCCAGCTGCCGACGGCCGAGATGGCGGTCGCGCACGACGACTTCCGTTTCCTCGACCGGATCTGGCGCGACTGGTCGCCGGGGTTCACGCTGCCGGCGGAAGAGATGGCGTCGCTGAAGCAGACGTTCCGGCAGCCGGGTGTGCTCGAGGCGGCGCTCGGCTACTACCGGCACCTCTTCAACCCGGTGCTGCAATCGGCCGAGCTGTCGTCGCTGCAGGCGCGGATCCTCGCCGATCCGATCTCGGTGCCGTCGCTGGTCTTCCACGGCGCGAAGGACGGCTGCATCGGCGTCGGCCTCCTCGACGGCATGGAGAGCTTCTTCACCGCCGGGGTCGAGAAGGTCGTGCTCCCCGACGCGGGACATTTCCTGCACCAGGAGAAGCCGGAGGAAGTGAACCGGCGGCTGATCGCGTTCCTGAAGAGCTGAGCGGCCGAGATCGACGAAGCCCCCTCTCCCTGCCCTCCGCCCTCGCGGAAGAGCTCGGGGGCGCAGATGCTGCTCGCCGGCTCGCAGCGCGCCTCCCCGCGGACGGGGGCGAGGGAATTCAGGACCGGCTCGTTGCGGGCGACTGTCGGTGCTCGCGCCACCCGATTCGTACGCCTCTTCAGCTGCGGCTGATGGGGGCCGTCGATGGTCAGGCGCCGAGCGAACCGAGCTCGATGGCGACGGTGCGGCTGCGGAATCGCCAGCGGCCGTCCTCGCGCACGAGCTCGTCGTGGTAGCGGCCGGCGATCTCGATGTGGACGGGGGTAGCGTTCCGTAGCAGGACCAGAGAGGACTCCGCGCGCGCCTGATCGCCGTCGACTTCGATGACCTCGTTCAGAACGCAGTGCTTGAAGCCAGGAAGGCCGCGCTCGTCGAGTGGGATCCGGCGGATGAACTGCAGGATCTTCGTCCGGCCCTGGAGCCGCGCCACTCCCGGCACCTCGAACACGGCATCCTCGGAGAAGAGCTCGCTCCATTCCTCGAACCGCGCGCCGTCGACGAGCAAGCAGTAGCGAGCGAAGAGCTCGCGGATCGCGTCCTTTTCCTCGAGCAGGCTGGCCACGCTCACGCTCCCGCCGCGTCGAGGGTCACCGCCTCGAGCAGGACCTCCGCCGCGAGCACCATGTCCTTCACGTCCAGCCATTCGTTGACCGTGTGGATGTCGCGCATCCCGCTGCCGAGGTTCGCGACCTCGAAGCCGCGGCGGTTCAGGATGTTCGCATCGCAGCCGCCACCCATGCCGGTGACCGTCACCTTCTGGCCGAGCCGCCGGCCCGCGGCGACGATCCGGCGGACGATCTCCGACTCGTCCGGTACGTTCATCGACTCGTACTCGCGGACGGCACGGAAATCGACGCGGGCGCGCCGGAGCTGGCCGTCGATCTCCACCGCATGACGGGCGGCGGCGTCCTCGAAGCACTCGCGCATGTGCGCGGTCTGCGCCTCGAGCTTCTCGTCGCTGTGGCTCCGTGCCTCGCCGTGGATCTCGACCAGCGCCGGCACGATGTTGACCGCCGCGCCGCCCCGAACGAGGCCGAAGTTCGCCGTCGTCTCCGCGTCGATACGCCCGAGGCGCATGGCGGCGACCGCCTCCGCGGCGACCTGGATCGCGCTGATGCCGCGCTCCGGGGCCATCCCGGCGTGCGCGGCGACGCCGTGGACCGTCGCGTGGATCGCGTTCGCTCCGGGTGCGCGTGTGAAGAGGAAGCCGGGAGCGTCGCTGTCGAGCACCACGCCGGAGCGGGCGCGGAGCCGCGACACGTCGAGGTGCTTCGCGCCGAGCAGCCCCTTCTCCTCACAGATCGTCAGCACGACGTCGATCGGCCCGTGTGCGAGGTCGCGATCGCGGAGCACCCGCAGGACCTCGCAGATGATCGCGATGCCGGACTTGTCGTCGCCGCCGAGCACCGTGGTGCCGTCGCTGCGGATGATGTCCCCGTCGACGACGGGTCGTACGCCTTCTCCCGGAACGACGGTGTCCATGTGAGCGGAGAGCAGCAGTGGCGGGCCGTCGCTTCGCCTCGCGGGGAAGAGCGCGATCAGGTTGCCGGTGTCGCCGCCGACCTTCTCGCCCGCGCCGTCGGTGAAGACCTCCTCGGCGCCGAGCTCGCGCAGCTCACGGTCGAGGCGCGCGGCGATCCGACCCTCCTTCCGCGACAAGCTGTCGATGCGCACGAGCTCGAGGAGGAGATCGCGAATTCGGTCTTTGGCGATGCGGCTGCTCATCGGGGCGTTCTCCTCGTACGGGCTCGGCGGCGCAGAGTCTCTACCCTCGGCGGCGCCTGTGGCAAGAAGCGCGTGACGGCGATCGCCGCGCTCATCTCTCAGCCCTCACCGGGCCCTCACCCGGCGCTGGGCGCCACCCTCCGCCCTCGCAGCAGAGCTCGGGGGCGCAAGATGTTGCTCACCGGTTCGCAACGCGCCTCCAGGATGGGCGAGGGGAATCGGAACCTGGCCATCGCGGCCCACCTCTCCCGGGATTGGGGGAGGGGAATCGGTAAGGAGCTAGTTGCAGAGGATCAGGTGGCAGTTCTTCGGCAGGCGGCTCGCGAGGCCGCGAACGACGTGGCCGCGGAGAAGGCGGTAGAGCGCATTCCGGCGGCTCACGCCGACGATCACGCCGTCGACGTCGAGCGTGTCGGCGGCGCGCGCGATCGCGTCCGCCGCGTTGTAGGACACCATCCAGATCGGGATCAGCTCGATTCCTTTCCGGCGCGCCTCTTCGAACGCCCAGCGGAGCGACGTCAGCCCCTCGCCGTTCGGCTCCGGAGGGCGGTTGCTCAAGAAGAGCCCCGGCACCTCGTCCACGACGAGGCAGTAGAGCGCGGACTCTCCGCGGCCCTTCACGCGTGTGATCGCTTCGCGGACCACGTTGATCGTCCGGCCGCGGACGGCGACCAGCGTATGGCTCGGATACAGCGGCTTCAGCTCCTCGGCCTGCGCCAGGTTGACGATCTGCATGTCGCCTTCGCCGGCGCGGCGCTCCGCCTCTGCGGCGATGCGATCCGCCCGGCGGTCCACGTAGCCGACCGCGTACAGCGCCTCGGTCCACCAGCCCTCGCGCATGCCGATCGCGACCAGCATGCCGACCGCCGTGACACCGCCGCCGAACGCGGTGGCGAGCGGCTTCGCGAACAGGTTCACCGCGAATGCGAGCACCACCAGGGCGGACGTGACGAGACCGATCCACAGTTGGGGGCCGCGCCGGTGGAGCCGCCAGTGGATGTAGTCGACGCCGAGCGACGACAGGACGAAGCAGCCGAGAAGGCCGAACGCGTACATGTCGCCGAGGAGAACCATGCGCCCCCGCGCGGCGATGATCACGACCATCGGTACGACCGTGGTGATCAGGATGCCGACGTGCGGGGTGCCGAATGCGCGGTTCCGCCGCAGCACGATGCGCGGCAGGAAGCCCTCGTTCCCGAGCGCGAGGAAGATGTGGTAGCCGCCGATGATCGCGGTGTTCGCGGCGAAGAGCAGGAGGCTGGTCGCGGTGAACACCACCGCCAGCTTCAACGTCGTTCCGCCGACGGCCGCACCGAGCTCCGAGATGAACCGCTCGGTGCCGATGTCGCGTCCGTGGAGGAGCCCGACCGAGAGCAGCGTGAGCATCGGCGCGCTCAAGAGGATCGTCACGATCACCGCGGTCATCGCCCTGCGCGCGGTGCGCGCCACGGGCTCGCGCATCGCGGGCGCGAGCTGCGCAATGCTCTCCAGCCCCGAGAACGCGAGCCAGGCGGCGGAGTAGCCGACGAGCGCGTGCCGGAGATCGAGGTGGCCGGCGAGCGCGACGGTCTCCCGGGCCATGTCGAGCGATCTCCACCCGAGGACGGCGAACGCCTGACCGATCACCCAGACGTCGATCCCGACCGCGGCGAGGGCCATGAAGAGGGCGACCGCAGCGCTCTCGCGGATGCCGATGATGTTCAGGCCGGCGAGGGCGGCGATCCCAAGGCAGGCGAACAGCACCACGTGAGTCTCGAAGAACGGGAACAGGCTGCCGACGTAGTAGAACGCGGACGTCGCCGAGATCGCCGACGTGAGGAAATAGTCGACGGTGATCAGCATGCCGCCGAGCGCGCCCCAGCGGGGACCGAACGCCTTGCCGGCGACGGTGACGACGCCGCCGCCTTCGGGATTCCGCCAGCAGATCTCGACGTACTTCATCGAGAGCAGGACGAAACACACCATGACGGCGGCGACGAAGACCGGCGCCAGCTCGCCGACCTGCTCGTAGAGGATCCCGGGAACGTAATAGACGGAGGTGCCGATGTCGCAGAAGACGACGGCCCAGGCGAGGAACCAGGTGAGCTGCTTCGCCTGGATCGTCGGCTGCGGCGCCTTCGGCGATCCGGCCGGGGAGGCGGTGGTTGGATCGCTCACGCGTCGTTCCGGAGTCGCCGTCGTTCGGGGATGCGTAGCAGTACCATCGGCGGATGGAATTTCAACCGGCGGCGTGACTCGTGCCCGTCGACTCGATACTACGACACCCGTAGGCCATGGCGGAGCACACCGACGACTCCCCCGGCGTGCTGGAACGAGCCCGGCGCGTTCTCGCCTGGCTCGCCGGCGCGCTGTTCGTCATCTCGTTTCTCGGGCTGCTCGCCCTGAGCGCGACCTCGTACTGGACGGCCGACAACCCGTGGGTAACGACTCTCGACCAGGTGTGGAAGGGTTCGGGGCTCGTGGCGCTGGCACTCGGCTGCGTTCCCTACGGAGTCGCCGGCGCGCGCCGGGCTCGCCGGCTTCTCACCGAGTGACGCCGCCGGCGGCTTCGGCGAACCGCCGGGGCAAGCCGCCGAACGCACCGTTCGACAGGAACACCACGACGTCGCCGGGGACGACCTCTCGGCGGAGCTCCGCGAAGATGTCGCCCGGGTCGGCGAAGGCGGCCGCCGTGCGACCGCGCCGCGTGATGTCTTCGACGACTGCGGCGGCGGAGAGACGCTCGGCCTCCGGCAGAGGGTCCGTCGGCTTCACGTAAGGCTCCGCGAGAAGGATCCGGTCGGCGACGGCGAGCGCCCGCGGGAACTCTTCCTGGAAGACCCGGCGGCGGCTGGTGTTCGACCGCGGCTCGAAGACCGCCCACAGGCGGCGGCCCGGATGGCGCCGGCGAACGGCGTCGAGCGTCGCGGCGATCGCCGTCGGATGGTGCGCGAAGTCGTCGATCACGGTGACCGCGCCGTCGGCGAGGATCTCCTGCCGCCGTCGGACGCCGCGGAATTCGTCGAGCGCGGGCACGATGTCCGCGGCCGCGAGGCCGAGTCCCCGCGCGAGCGCGAACACGCCGAGCGCGTTCCGGACGTTCATCTCGCCCATCGCGCGAAGAGCGATCTCGGCCTCCAGACGGCCGTGGAAGCGGACCTCGAACCGGGTACGTCCGCCGTCGTCGCGGACCTCCGCCGGCCTCCAGTCCGCCGCCTGCGAGAACCCGAAGCGCTCGGCCGGACGGCCGCCGCGATTGAGCGCCCGCTCCACGCGGGCGAAGTCCGGACAGGCGACGATCGGCGAGCCCGAGGGGACGATCCGCAGGAGATCGACGAACGAGCGCGTCACGTGATCGAGGTCGCGATAGATGTCGGCGTGGTCGAACTCGATCGAGGTGAGGATCAGGCCGCGCGGCTCGTAGTGGAGGAACTTCGGACCCTTGTCGAAGAACGCGGTGTCGTACTCGTCGCCCTCGATGACGAAGTCATCCCCGCCGCCGAGCCGGAAGTTGCCACCGAAGTCGATCGACTCGCCGCCGACCATGAGGCTCGGGTCGCGTCCGGCGCGCTCGAGCACCCAGCCGAGCATCGCGGTCGAGGTGCTCTTGCCGTGCGTTCCGGCGACCACCAGCGAGCGCTTGCCCGGCAAGAGCAGCCGCCGGAGCGTCTCCGGCATCGACGCGTAGGCGAGGCCGCGCTCGAGCACCGCCTGGACTTCCGGATTGGTACGGGACACCGCGTTGCCGACGACCACGAGGTCCGGAGCCGGATCGAGATTCTCCGCGCGGAACCCCGACAGGACGGGGATCTCCAGCCGCTCGAGCATCGTGCTCGCCGGCGGGTAGACGTCGCGATCCGATCCCGTGACCGTGAACCCGCGCGTCCGCAGCATGCCGGCGAGGGAAGCCATGCCGACGCCGGCGATGGCGATGAAGTGGATCCGCCGGAGCGTTTCGATCGGTGGAAAGTCCGGCTCGGTCACCGCGGCCTGGTTAGCCGATCTGTCTCAGCCGATCTACCGGCTCGGCCGATCTACCGCCGCCGTCCCCGGCCGCAACGAACGCCGGCGCCGCGCGGTTCAACGAGGTAGCCATGACCGCCGAACGCTCTCTCCGTGCTCGCTCCGCTTCGATGGTGGCGCTCCTGTTGCTGCTCGCGACCGGCGCCGCGCGCGCCGACGTCGGCTCCTTCTTCGGGAACCTGTTCTCCGGCCTCAACCTGATGTCGGTCCAGCAGGAGCAGGAAGCCGCCGTCACGTTCGCGCGCGAGATCGAATCGAAGCAACGCATGCTGCGCGATCCGGTGGTTCAGCGTTTCGTCGACGATGTCGGGCGCCGCCTCGTCGCCGGCATCCGCCGGCCGGAGTTCCGCTACCGCTTTCGCGTCGTGGCCGACCGGACGGTGAACGCGTTCAACGTCGGCGGCGGCTTCATCTACGTTCACGCCGGCCTGATCGAAGCCGCAGGCACGGAGGCTCAGCTCGCGGCGACGATGGCGCACGAGATCGGCCACCAGGTGGAGCGACACGTCGCCAAGGCGATCTCGCGCGACGTGGTCTTCCGCACGCTCGCCCGCGCCGCCGTCGGCGACCGCGCGTCGCAGTGGGTCCAGCTCGCCGCCGGCCTCGGCATCACCACGGGTCAGCTCCACTTCGGCCGCGAGGCCGAGCGCGACGCCGACCGGGTGATGGTCGAGCTCATGCTCCGCGCGCAGTACGATCCGCGCGAGGCGCTGGGAATCTTCCAGAGGATCCGCGCGATCGAGGGCCGGGAGCCGAGCCGCGTCACCAGCCTCTTCTCGTCACATCCGCCGACGAGCGAGCGCATCGCGGCCGTGCGGGCCGACCTCGCGCGCCGGCGCCTCCCGGGGCGGCTGGTGCGCGACTCGCAGCGCTTCCACGACGTGCAGCTCCGGCTGCGTCACGGCTGACGCGCGCCGCGCGACGGCGGCTCGCGGAGTAGCCGCTCGACGTCGTGCTCGATGGCTTCGAGCCGCTCCGGCCCGTAGCCGCTCTCGATCCGGCGGACCACGCCGTCCCGGTCCACGAGGTACAAGGCCGGCATCCCTGCCGCCCCGAACCGCGCCATCAGCTCGCCGTCGGGGTCGAACAGCGCGGTCAGCGCCGTCCCTGGCACGAGCTTCTCGAGGAAGCGGGCCGCACCCGCGGGATCGTCGTCGATCGAGACCGCGAGCACGCGCAGACCCTGGTCCGCATGGCGGCGGGCGATCACGTCGAGCGCCGGCAGCGCGCGGCGGCACGGCGCGCACCAGCTCGCCCAGAAATCGATGCAGGTGACCGAGCCGGCGAGGTCGGTCGAGGAGAAGGCGGCGGCCTTCGCCGTCGCCAGGCGGAACTCCGGGATCCGGTCGCCGAGGCCGATCGCCGCCGCCAGTACGAGCGCGGGGAGCAGGGTCGCGGCGCCGGACAGCCAGCCCACGGAGCGGGGACACCACAGGCTGCGGGACGCACGCGGGCGCAATCGCATCGTCATGGCGACCGCCGACTGTGGCGGTGTGGGAACGGTCCGTCAACTCGCGGCGCTGCGCGAGCGGAGTCGTTCCGGGTAGATGGCTCTCGGGTGCCCTTTGCAGTAAGCCGGCGGCATGCACAACTCGACGGCAGTTCTTCCTCTGCTGCTCCTCACCTCGTGCGCACAGCTCGCACAGCCGGTCAGCCGCGTGAACCTTCTCTCGGTCGAGCAAGAGCAGCAGCTCACGGTCGAGTTCGCGCGGGAGGTGGAATCGAAGCAGCGCGTGGTCAGCGATCCGGTGATCGCGGGGTACGTTTCCGAGCTCGGCCAGCGCCTGGCGGCGACGATTCGCGACCCGCAGTTCCGCTACACGTTCCGCGTGATCGTCGATCCGTCGGTCAACGCGTTCAACATCGGCGGCGGGTACGTCTACGTGCATACCGGACTGCTCGAGGCCGCGGACACCGAAGGCCAGGTCGCGAGCGTGCTGTCGCACGAGATGGGCCATCAGGTCCGGCGTCACGTCGCCAAGGCGATCTCGCGCGAGCAGCTCTTCCAGACCGTGATCGGCGTCGCTCTCGGCAATGCGGCGCCGTGGGTTCAGCTCGCCGCGGGCCTCGGGATCACCACCGGACAGCTCTACTTCGGCCGCGAAGCGGAGCGCGAGGCCGATCACGTGATGGTCGATCTGATGCCACGCGCGGGGTACGACCCGCGCGAGGCCTTGGCGATGTTCGCCAAGCTGCGCGCGCTCGAGGGATCGAACCCGGGGCGGGTCGCGCAGATCTTCTCCTCTCATCCCCCGACCGACGAACGGATTGAGAACGTCCGCGCCGACATCGCAGCGCACCCGCTCCCGGCGGAGCTCGTGCGCGACTCTCCCCGGTTTCATCAGGTGAAGCAGCGGCTCGGCTGATCGGCGTACGCGGCGCCGCCGGCGAGGCGCAAGGCTCGCGCGCCGCGTGGCTCGTCTGGGCCGCCCTGGTCGCCTTCATCTTTGCGCTGTCCGTATTCGGCCGGCGGATCCAGAACTATGCGCGATCGACGGGAAATCTCGGCCTCGTCGTCTGGATCGTGCTCGGCGGAGCCGTGCTCGCGGCGCTGGTATGGCTCGTCCGACGGGAGGGACGGCGGGCCGCCGTTCATCTCGTCTGGCTCGGACCCCTCGCGCTTCTGTTGCCGTCCCTCTACCCGCTGCCCGAGGAACGGGTTCACTTCGCGCTCTTCGGCGCGATGGGGTTTCTCACGCTGCAGGCGCTGCCGCGGGGGAGCGGGATCGTGCTCGCGCTCTCCATCGCCGGCCTCGACGAGATGCTCCAGTGGTTCCTTCCCGACCGGATCGCCGACTGGCGGGACGTCGGCGTGAACGCGCTCTCGGCGCTGGTCGGCTGCCTGCTGGCGCTCCGCGCCCGGGGCCGCCCATGAGGTGCGCTCGCGAGAAGGTTGCTACACTCACGTGCAGGGAGCGGCGGCGGGCGACGCTCGCCGCCGCGCAATCGTCCGGTACGGCTCGATGAGAAGCGTCCTCCGGCTCAGCTCCTCGGCGATCGTCGTTGTCTTCCTCGGGGTCAGTGTCGCGTCCGGCGCCGAGCCGAGCCCGGCGCCGACACCGTCTTCCGCCCCTGCGACGGCGACGGCTACGAAGGCGCCGGCGTTCACGCCCGCGGCGGCCGGTACCAAGCAAAGCGTGACGCGCACGCCGTCCGCCGCCCGGGAACGCGGCGTGACGAGGACGCCGGCTCCATCGACGCCGACGAAAGACCATTCCCTCACGCGAACGCCGGCGGGTGCGACGCCGCCGAACGACCGCGCGACCACGCAGACGCCGGCCGCCGCGACGACGCCCGGCACTGCTGCGCTCACGCCCACGCCCGCGGTCACTGCGACGCGATCCTGCGCGGGCAAGTTCTCGTGTACGCCGCCGGCGGATCCTCTGGTCATGGCGCGCGACGTCAGAATCGCCGCCGGCGAGGTGCGCTCGTTCGTCTTCGAGCTCGCCGACTCCTACGAGGGCAGCACGGTCAACATCCCCGTGACCGTCTTGCGAGGCGCGGCGGCCGGTCCGACCCTGCTGCTGACCGGCACGATTCACGGCGATGAGCTCATCGGCGTGCCGATCATGCTCGCGCTCCGGGAGCGGCTGAACCCCGCCAGCCTCAACGGTACGTTGATCCTGTTGCCGGTGGTGAACCCGTTCGGGTTCCAGCGGCAGACGCGCGTGCTGCCCGATCAGCGCGACCTGAACCGTTACTTCCCCGGGAACCCGAGAGGTTCGCTCGCGAACCGCATCGCGAACCGGATCTTCCGGAACTTCGTCCTGCCGTCCGACTACTGCATCGACTTCCACACCGCGGCGAGCGGTCGGGCGAACGCGCCGCACGTTCGCGCCGATCCGGGGAGCGAGGACGCGCGGCGGCTCGCGCAGGGGTTCGGCGGAATGGTCGTGCTGCACACCGCGCAGCCCGGTACGCTGCGATATGCCGCGACCCGCGCCGGTGTGCCCGCGGCGATCTTCGAGGGCGGCGAGAGCGGCCGTCTCGATGCCGACACCGTCGAGGTCGGAGTGCGCGGCGTCCAGAACCTGCTCTCGAGCCTCGGCATGGTCGCGGGCGAGAAGCCCGGAGGCGGCGATCCGATGTGGATGCGGTTCTCGCCGTGGCTGCGTGCCGACGTCGGCGGTGTCGTCGACCTGGCCGTCGCACTCGGCGACGTGGTGCAGCCGAACCAGCGGCTCTTGACGATTCGCAGCACGCTCGACGGCCAGCGTGCCGACCTGCTGGCGCCGCAGTCGGGGATCGTCATCTCGATCGCGCGAAGCCCCGTCGCACAGCCGGGAAACGCCGTCGTCCGGCTCGGCATCGTCGAACGAGCCGCTGGAGAGGCCGCTCCGTCGACGGCGCCCGAGGACGAGATGCCGGAGGAGTAGCCCGTCAATCGTCGGACGCGGACGCCGACGCCACCTCGAAATGCACCACTTCCGGAAACGGGTCGTAGAAGTGATGGAGAAGCTCTTTCCAGCGCTGATAACCCGGTGAACCTCGAAACCCTCGAGTGTGATCCTCGAGTGCTTGCCAGCGAACGAGCAGAAGGAACCGGTTCGGGTCTTCGAGGCAATGAAGGAGCTCGTGTGCGATGTGCCCGGCCGCCGCAGAGATGATGGGCTCTGCCGTCCGAAATGCCGCTTGGAACTC
>JAXDLK010000048.1:0-14778 GCA_034666665.1 Candidatus Binatota bacterium | reverse complement strand
TCGATGCCGCGTGACGCCTTGAACACCATCGCTTCGAAGCCCGGGGTGATCGGGGTGCCGAGCTCGGCGCTCAGCGCCTTGGCGCGCACGATGAGCTCCAGCGGGTCCGAGATGTCGGCGGGCGTGATCTTGTTCATCACTTCGGCGGCCGTGTAGCCGAGCATCCGCTCGGCGCCGACGTTGAAGATCTGGATGACGCCCTTCGCGTCCGTGGCGATGCTCGAGAAGTTCGCGCTGTTGAAGATCGCGCTCTGCAAGGCTCCCGCCTTGAGCAGCGCGTCTTCCGCCTGCTTGCGTGCCGTGTTGTCGGTGCCGATCAGCAGGTAGCCGATGATGGCGTCCTGCGCGTCGCGCAGCGCCGTCACCGACACCACCGCCGGGAACCGGCTGCCGTCCTTGCGGAAATACGTCAGCTCGTAGATGTCCTCGATCCCGCGCGAGGCCTTGAACACCAATGCCTCGAAGCCCGGCGTGATCGGGGTTCCGAGCTCGACGCTCAGCGCTTTCGCACGCACGATCACTTCCTGCGGATCGGAAATGTCCGCCGGTGTGATCTTGTTCATCACCTCGGCGGCCGTGTAGCCGAGCATCCGCTCGGCACCCACGTTGAAGATCTGGATGACGCCCTTCGCATCCGTGGCGATGCTCGAGAAGTTCGCACTGTTGAAGATCGCGCTCTGCAAGGCTCCCGCCTTGAGCAGCGCGTCTTCCGCCTGCTTCCGTGCCGTGTTGTCGGTGCCGATCAGCAGGTAGCCGATGATGGCGTCCTGCGCGTCGCGCAGCGCCGTCACCGACACCACCGCCGGGAACCGGCTGCCGTCCTTGCGGAAGTAGGTCAGCTCGTAGATGTCCTCGATCCCGCGCGAGGCCTTGAACACCAATGCCTCGAAGCCTGGCGTGATCGGGGTCCCGAGCTCGACGCTCAGCGCTTTCGCACGCACGATCACTTCCTGCGGATCGGAAATGTCCGCCGGCGTGATCTTGTTCACCACCTCGGCGGCCGTGTAGCCGAGCATCCGCTCGGCTCCGACGTTGAAGATCTGGATGACGCCCTTCGCGTCCGTGGCGATGCTCGAGAAGTTCGCACTGTTGAAGATCGCGCTCTGCAAGGCTCCCGCCTTGAGCAGCGCGTCTTCCGCCTGCTTGCGTGCCGTGTTGTCGGTGCCGATCAACAGGTAACCGATGATCGCGTCCTGCGCGTCGCGCAGCGCCGTCACCGACACCACAGCGGGGAAGCGGCTGCCGTCCTTGCGGAAGTACGTCAGCTCGTAGATGTCCTCGATCCCGCGCGAGGCCTTGAACACCAACGCCTCGAACCCTGGCGTGATCGGGGTGCCGAGCTCCACGCTCAGCGCTTTGGCGCGTGCGATCACTTCCTGCGGATCCGAAATGTCGGCGGGCGTGATCTTGTTCATCACTTCCGCGGCCGTGTATCCCAGCATGCGCTCGGCGCCGACGTTGAAGATCTGGATCACGCCCTTCGCGTCCGTGGCGATGCTCGAGAAGTTCGCGCTGTTGAAGATCGCGCTCTGCAACGCTCCCGCTTTGACCAGCCCCTCTTCCGCTTGCTTGCGCGCCGTGATGTCGGTGCGCACCGAGATGTACCGCTTCGTGTGGCCATCCTCACTCACAAAGGGTGCGATGATGCTGTCCACCCAGTACAGCGCGCCCTCTTTGGTGCGATTGCAGATCTCACCACGCCAGGACTTGCCAGCGGTGATGGTCTGCCACATTTGAGTCCAGAACGCGCGAGGCTGTACACCAGAGTTGACTATACGGTGGGTCTCCCCAAGTAGCTCGTCTCGGCGGTAGCCCGATATTTTGCAGAAGCCCTCGTTGGCGTCGACGATGCGGCCCGCCTGGTCGGTGACCGAAACGATGGAGTGCAAGTGGATCGTGCGTAGCAAGGCGTAGTTCTCGTGCAGAGCTTCTTCCGCCTGCTTGCGCGCGGTGTTGTCGGTGCCGATCAGCAAATAGCCGATGATGGCATCCTGCGCGTCGCGCAGCGCAGTGACCGACACTACCGCAGGGAAGCGGCTCCCATCCTTGCGGATGTAGGTCAGCTCGTAGATGTCCTCGATCCCGCGCGAGGCCTTGAACACCAACGCCTCGAAGCCGGGCATGATCGGGGTTCCAAGCTCGACACTCAGCGCCTTGGCGCGTGCGATCACTTCTTGCGGATCGGAGATGTCAGCCGGCGTGATCTTGTTCATCACATCGTCAGCCGCGTACCCCAGCATGCGTTCGGCGCCGACGTTGAAGATCTGGATGACGCCCTTCGCGTCCGTGGCGATGCTCGAGAAGTTCGCGCTGTTGAAAATCGCTCTCTGCAACGCCCCCGCGTTCAACAGGGCCTCCGTGTGTCGCCGAAGCTCGCTGTTGAGAGCAGCCGCTTCCGCGATGTTTTCATGGGCATTCGGCATGTGTTCCCCCGGCGGCGCCACACACGGTGTCGCACCTCGGCTCCTTCGTCGCGGTCGCGCCGTCAAAGAATGCGAGGTCGCTTTCTCGGCCCGCTCCAGCGATGGTCCACGAACGAGAAGGAGCCAAAAAAATGACGCCGCGAGACCTGCGACGCCTGTCCCATCGCGCTCTCCGCTGCTTCTCGGAATCTCTCCTCGTCGAGCTCACGTTCATCCACACTAGCGCCTCGTAGGGCGGGCAGTGCCATGAGAGGAATCCCTTACTCTCCGTTCGTCGTGGCGCGGCAATCGCTGTGCGCCCGTGGATTGAGAGCACGCCGCGCTCGCGGTAAGTACGGCCATGCTCGTGCCGATGACGGTCATCCATGCGATCGCCGCGTGGGTCCTCTTGTGGCTGAGCCTCGTCGGCGCCTGGCTCGCCTGGAACACGTATCGGCCGCTCTACGGCCGGCACACCGCCATGGTGAGCTTCTTCACCGGGTGGCTCACCGCCGAGCTCGCGCTCCACCACGTCGTGTTCCAAGCGCTGATCACGATCCTGCTGATCCGCGCCGGCGCACTCGAACACACGATCGGGTGGATCGGCGTCTGGATCTCTTTCGCCTCCTGGGCGGCGCTTCTCTGGGGATACTTCTTCGAGGGCCGGACGGCCGAGAACGCCGTCGAGCGCGCGCTCTGCGAAGGCCTCGGCGCCGACTACCGATCGCGTATCCGCCCGGAGCTCGCCACGCGCTTCGCGCCGCGGATCGACTGGAAGGCGATCCTGATGCCGTTGCCGATGCGCCATCGCGACGTCGAGCGCAGCCGCGACATTCCCTATCACCGCGCGCGCGGCATCACGCTGAAGCTCGACGTCTACCGGAACCGCTCGCGGCCGCAGAATTGCCCGGTGCTGCTCGAGATCCACGGCGGCGGCTGGGTGGTCGGCAGCAAGAACCAGCAGGGCATTCCGATGATGCTGCGGATGGCCGCCCAGGGCTGGGTGTGCGTCAGCGCGAACTACCGGCTGAGCCCGCATGCGACCTTCCCCGAGCACCTGATCGATCTCAAGCACGCGCTCCGCTGGATCCGCGAGCACGCGGCCGAGTACGGCGGCGATCCCGACTTCGTCATCGTCGCCGGCCAGTCGGCCGGCGGCCACCTGGCATCGCTGCTCGCGCTGACGGCGAACCAGCCGGAGCTCCAGCCCGGAATCGAGAGCGTCGACACCCGCGTCCGCGGCTGCATCTCCTTCTATGGCGTCTACGACTTCACCGATCGCTACGCGCTCTGGCGGAACCAGGAGCTCGCGCGCCTGCTTGAGGAGCAGGTGATGAAGACGGCGCTCGACGAGGACCGCGAGGCGTACGAGAAGGCGTCGCCGATGAGCCACGTCTCCGCCGACGATCCACCGTTCTTCGTCGTCCACGGCGACCGCGACTCGCTGGTCCCGGTCGAGGAGGCGCGTCGCTTCGTCGACCTCATGCGCGCCGTCACGCGGAAGCCGATGGTCTACGCCGAGATCCACGGCGCGCAGCACGCGTTCGAGATCTTCCCCTCGCTCCGGGGCGTTCTCGTGCTCTCCGGGGTGGAGCGGTTCCTCGCATACCTCCACAGCGAGCATCTCGCCGAGCGTGCGGACGGCCGCGACGCCGCTGTGCTCTCGGCCTAGCCACGTGCACGGATGGAGCTGAACGCCCGCACGGGTGACGACCGCTTCGTCCCCGCGGGCGCCTACCGCGCGCTCGAGGCGCGACTGCGCGGCGCTCTGGCCGACCGTCCGGAGACCGCAGCAGTCGTCGTCTCGGCGTTCGACCGCCGGACGCGCATGCTCCCGTTCCTGTTCTACGATTCGCGCTTGTTCCCCGCCGGCGCCGGGATGGTCGCCGCAGCGCTGCATCAGGCGGGCTTCCGCGGCACGCGCGCCGTCTTCCAGCTGTGGAATCCGCGCTTCCGCCCGAGTCGTGCACGCATCGAAGGGCAGCCGATCGAGCTGCTCCTGGTGTCGAGCATGCAGATCCACTCGCGCGCGGCATACGACCTCATACGCGACGGGCGCGCCGTGGGCGCGGACCGGCCGCTGATCATCGCCGGCGGCCCGAAGGCGATCTACGAGCCGCAGGACTTCTGGTCCACGCGCGACACGGCCGATCCGCCCGCGCCCGACGTCGCCGTTACCGGCGAGGTCTACGTGCTGCTCGAGCTCTTGAGCGTTCTGTCGGAGTATCGTGGCCGCACGGAGACCCTACGCGCGGCATTCGAGCGAGCGAGGAGCGAAGGAGCCCTCGACGCCGTTCCGGGGCTCGTCTACCTGGCGGCGGGCGCGACGCTTCGCGAACCCGTGCTCGTCGACACCGGTCTTCAGCGTCTGGTCCAGCACCTGGAAGAGATGCCCGGACAGGCGACCGCGCTCGGCCTGATCGAGCCGCCCCACTGGCGAACGTCCCTTTCCGCCGCGCCCGTCCCCGCCGGCAAGGTCAACCGTCATGCGGTGATCGCCAGCATCCTCGTGACGCAAGGCTGCAAGTTCCGTTGCGGCTATTGTCCGATCCCTGCCGTGCAGCAGAGGACCTGGCGCTTCCGCGATCCGGAGTCGCTGGTCGACGAGATCCGCACGATCCACGAGCGGTACGACATCAAGTACTTCTTCGGCGCCGACGACAATTTCTTCAACCGCCGCGAGACCGCCGTGGAGATCCTGACGGCGATGGCGCGCGGCCGCGCGAACGACCGCCCGTTCCGCGAGCGGATTCGCTTCGCGACCGAATCCACCGAGTTCGACGCCTACCGCAACCGGGATCTGTTGCCGCTCGCGCGCGAAGCGGGCCTCCATGCGCTGTGGTTCGGGATCGAGGACCTGACCGCGACGCTGATCGACAAGGGGCAGAAGCCGGAAACCACGACCGAGCTCTTCCGCGTCATGCGAGAGCTCAAGATCTCGCCGATGGCGATGATGATGTTCCACGATGGCCAGCCCTTCTACACGCGGGAGGCCTCCTACGGGCTCGCGAACCAGATCGACTTCCTGCGCCGCGCAGGTGCGGTGTCGATTCAATGCACGGCGCACACCCCTGCCGTCGGCACGCGCGAGTACGAGCGAACCTACGAGACCGGGCGGGTGATCTCGCGTCTCGGACGATGGGTGGTCCCGGAGGCGAAGATCGACGGCAACCACGTCGTCGTTTCCGGCGACGAGGCCGCCTGGAAGAGGCAGCTGAAGCTCCTCGGCGGCTATGCGACGTTCTACAATCCGGTGAACTTCGTACGCGCGCTCGCGCGTGACGGCTCGCCGCTCCGGCGCCGGCGGATCGGCTACCAGGCCGCCGGCATGGCGGCGACGGCATGGACGGCCGTGAAGGTGATGCCGTACGTCGCGCGGCTGGCGATCCGACCTGCGCGGTATCACCATTCGCCGCCGGTGCAGGCGACTCCCGTGCACCACCCCCCGACTGCGTTCCCGCGCCTCCCGCACCCTGCCATCGCCGATTGACAGCGCCGGAGGCGGGGCGGATACGCTGCCCGCCGTGCAGCCACAGCGCGCATCCACTCCCGCGTGCGTCGTCAACTGCGTCGCCTATGCGGACGGGCGGAAGATCGGCGACGTCGAGCTCGACGACATCAGCGAGATCCTCCGCTTCGACGGGCAGTTCATCTGGATCGGCCTTCACGAGCCGACGGAGGAGGTGCTCCGCAAGGTACAGGAAGAGTTCGGCCTGCACGACCTGGCGATCGAGGACGCGCACCGCGCGCATCAACGTCCGAAGCTCGAGGAGTATGGCAAGTCGCTGTTCGTCGTCCTCAGGACCGCGCAGACGAGCCCCGAAGGCAAACGCATCGAGTTCGGCGAGACGCACATCTTCGTCGGACGCGGCTACATCGTCACGGTCCGGCACGGCGCCTCGTTGCCGTACACCGCCGTGCGCGCGCGCCTCGAGAGCAAACCGGAGCTCCTGCGGCAGGGGCCGGGCTGCGTCCTCTACGCGATCATGGATTTCATCGTGGACAACTACTTTCCGATCGTCGACTGCCTCGAAGACGAGCTCGAGAAGGTCGAGGAGGAGGTCTTCGGGGATATCGTCTCGCGCGAGATCTCCGAGCGCATCTATCACCTGAAGCGGGACCTTCTCTCCATCAAGCGCGCGGTGTCACCGATGATCGACGTCTGCAATCGCCTGATCCGTTACGACGTCGGACTCATCCACGACGAGACACGGCCCTATTTCCGCGACGTCTACGATCACGTGGTGCGGATCAACGAGACCATCGACACCATGCGCGAGCTGCTCACGTCGGCGCTCGAGACGAATCTCTCGCTCGTATCGGTGAGACAGAACGAGGTCATGAAGAAGCTCGGCGGCTGGGCGGCAATCCTCGCGGTGCCGACGGCGATCGCCGGCATCTACGGCATGAACTTCCAGTTCATGCCCGAGCTGCACTCGAAATACGGCTACCCCGCGGTGATGACCGTCATGATCGGCACGTGCTCGTATCTCTACTATCGTTTTCGCAAAGCCGGATGGCTGTGACGCGACTGCGCTCTGCGAGCTCGACGAGCACGACCGACCTCGCCTCTTGAAATCTTTCGACGCTCCGAGGCATGACCACCGCGCTCGCCGGGCGGCGAAGAAAGGGAGGCACATGATTCCTAGTTTCAGCAGGGTTCGTTCGCTGATTTCCTTCTCCTGCGCTCTGGCGGCCCTGACGGCGTCGGCCGCCGTCGCGCAGACCGTCACCATCCGTGAGGCGACCGGCGCGGACGCCGGCGCCATCCAGGCGACGGTCGACGCGTTCCGCGCCGACCTCGGAACCCTGAACGCGAACACCGCGGGTTCGGTGTTCACCGGCCGGCGCGAGATCAACTGGGACGGCGTGCCCGACGGCGATGCGGCGCCGGGCCGGCTGCCCGACGACTTCTTCAACAAGATCTCTCCTCGGGGGGTGGTCTTCTTCACTCCCGGCAATGCCCTCCAGGTGAGCGCCGACTCCGACAATCCCTCGGGGACTCCGCCCGAGTTCGGCAACCTGAACGACTCGTACCCGACGGCGTTCTCGACGTTCTCGCCGGAGCGCCTGTTCACGGCGATCGGCAGCAACGTCGTCGACGTGGACTTTCGCGTTCCCGGCTCGAGCGAATCGGCATCGGTGGCCGGGTTCGGCGCGGTGTTCACCGACGTCGACGAGGAAGGCAGCACGAAGCTCGAGTTCTTCGGCCTCGAGGGCAGGAAGATCTTCGAGCGGACCGTGCTGGCGACGGCCGGTGACGGCAGCCTCTCGTTCCTCGGCGTGACGTTCGTCGGCGCGCCGGTGACGCGGGTGCGGATCACCAGCGGCCAGGGCGACGCCGGTCAGGACGACGTGACGCAGGACGAGAACGGTCCGGACGTGGTCGTCATGGACGACTTCATCTACGGCGAGCCCCGCCCGTTCCGCGCGATGATCCTCGCCGGCGCCGGCACCCACTCGCGGGTGAAGGTGCTCAACAGCGATTCTCCCGATCGCGACTTCCGGGCGTCGTTGCCGAAGGACTTCGCCGGCGGAGTGCGCGTCGCGGTCGCCGACTTCAACGCCGATGGCGTGCCCGACCTCGTCACGGCGCCCGGGCCGATCACCGGCGACGTACGACCGCCCGGGTTCGTGCGCGTCTTCGACGGCATCACGGACGAACAGATCAGCCAGTTCCGCCCGTTCGGCGCCAGGGTGCCGTCGGGGATGTACGTGGCCGCAGGCGACGTGAACGGCGATGGAATTCCCGACATCGCCGTGGGCGCCGGCGAAGGTGGGGACGGCGAGGTGCGGGTGTACGATGGCTCCACCATCGAGGAGCGGGAGCCGGCGTTCATCGTCAGCCTCAGCGAAAACGACTTCTCCTCGGGCGTCCGCGTGGCGATCGGCGACGTCGACGGCGACGGCTCGAGTGAGATCATCACGGGCACCGGCCCAGGAGTGCGCAATCACATCGGCGTCTTCGAAGGTGATGGCGAGTTCTTCGGCGACCTTCGCCCGTTCGCGTCCGGATATCGGGGTGGCGTGTTCGTCGCCGCGGGTGACTTGAACGGCGATGGCCGTGCCGACCTGATCTGCGGGACCGACGTCGGCGCCCCACCCTTCGTGCGCGTCTTCGACGGCTTCACCGGGCGAAAATTCCGCGGCACCTTTGGCGAGTTCCTGGCGTACGACTCGAACTTCCGCGGTGGCGTGCGTGTCGCCGCTGGTGACGTCAACGGCGACGGCATCGTCGACATCATCACGGGGCAGGGTCCCCGGAGGGGGCAAGAGCGCGTGCTGTCGCAGATCCGAGTGTTCGACGGCCTCACCGGCAGATTGGATCTGGCCTTGGAGCCTTTCCGCCAGGGGTTTCAGGGCGGTCTGTTCGTCGCCGGGAGCCGCGTTACCGGCGTACTGCCGGAGTGAAGCAGAGCACCCGGACGGCGGGCTTCCGATGCCCGCCGTCCGGTCGTACGCCGGCGGACGAGCGAAGCCCCCGCGGCGTGTCCGCGTTACTCGTCCGCCGGATCGGCCTCTTCGGCCGGATCGACATCCTCGAGCGGCTCGCTCCGAGGCACGTCCTCCGTCGGCTCGGCGGGAGCCAGGTCCGGCGCGGCCTCGCCCTCCATCTCGCCGAGCGGTTCGCCCTCGGGCGTGCCTTCGAGCGGTGGCGGCGCCTCCACCGGCGCGGGCTCGCCGTCCGTCTCCGGCAGCCGCTTCTGCATCTCGCCGCGCGACTCCGGCAACGGCGTCGGCGGCTCCCCGCTCGACGCTTGCACTCCGGTGCCGCTCACCTCGGTGCAGAGGAGCGTGCCGACCACACCGTACTGCCACGTCTGCTCGACGGTGGTGTCGGTGAGCGAGCTCGCGCTCACGTGATCGACGGCGCGAGCGTAGGCACGGCCGGTGCGATCGTTCACGCCGATCGGGAACAGGTCGAAGAGCAGGAACCCGCACGCGCTTCCCGACGTCTTGCCGAGCTCGGTGAACGCGGGCGGCGGCAACGGCGCGACGCTCGTCATGCTGCCCGCGCAACCCGCGAGGCTGGCCGCGAGAAAGATCGGGGCGGCTCGCCGGCTCATCCCGCGGTCCGTCCCTCGACGTCGGTGCAGAGGCCGACGCCGAGCAGCGGGATCACGTACCAGCGGTCGCGGATCTTGGTGTCGACGAGCTCGCGCTTGCCGGTCTCGACGAGCGCCTCGTCGTAGGCTCGCTGCAGCCGCTCGTTCACGCCGAGCGGGAGCACGCCGAAGAGGAGGAGACCGCAGGACGAGCCTTCCACGTGGGTGCTCGCCTCCTGACCCGTGGGCCGCGGCCCGACGAGCACCGGCCCGGTGCTGCACGCCGCGAGCACGAGCGCCAGCGCGGAAAGGGCCGCAGCTCTCACATCGACTCCGCGAGCTTGCGGCGGTGGAGGATCCCATCGCCGAAGAGAAACTGCGAGTGGAGCTGGCGCTTGAAGTAGAGGTGCAGGTCGGACTCCCAGGTGAAGCCGATGCCGCCGTGCAGCTGAACCGAGCGGCTCGAGCAGAAGGCGGCGGTGTCGGAGGCGCTCGCCTTCGCCATCCGCGCGAAGGCTTCGGCGCGCTCGGGCTCGTGATCGAACGCCGCGGCGGCGTTGTAGACGAGCGAGCGCGTCTCGTCGATCGCCAGCATCATGTTGACGATCGGGTGCTTGACGGCCTGGAAGAAGCCGAGCGGCCGATCGAACTGCGTGCGGAGCTTCGCGTACTCGACGGTCGTCTGCAGCTGCCATTCCGCAGCGCCGGCGATGTCGGCGGCGGCGATCGTGAGAAGCGCCGGCAGCGCGCGCCGCAGCGCATCGCCGCCAGACGGCGGAGGCGCGATGATGGACGCGCGGTCGATCCGCACTCCGCGAAAGACGAGCCGCGCCTGATCCCGTGTCAGATCGACGATGCGGTCGGGCACGATGGAGAGACCCGCTGCGTCCGACGGCACCGCATGGAGGCCGACGCCGGCGGCGTTCTTCGCGGCGACCACGAAGAACGCGCTCTTCCGTGCGTCGAGCACGTAATGAGCCGCGCCGTCGAGGAAGACGCCGTCTCCCTCTTCCCGCGCGGTGACCCCGACGGACTCCGACTCCCACGAGCCGTTCTCGCCGGCGAAGGCCAGCGAGGCCGCGTCACCGGCGGCAATGCGACCGAGCCACGTATTCGCCGCGGCGGTCGATGCCGCCGCGAGCACGAACGTCGCGTGCAGCGTCGCCAGCAGCGGCGACGGGAACGCGTGGCGCCCGATCTCCTCCGCGAGCGCCGCGACGGCGACGAGCTTCATCCCCGCGCCGCCCGCACGCTCCGGCACCGCGAGCGCCGTCCAGCCGAGCTCGACGACGTCCTTCCACAGGCCTTCGTCCCATCTCGCCGGCGGCTCCGGCGACTCGTAGGCCGCGTGGTGATCCGCGGCGACCAGCGCCCGTATGCGGTCGATCGGAGCCTTCTGGTCGAGGAAGCGGCGCACCGAGTCGCGCAGCATCGTTTCCTCGGGGCCGAAGCCGAAGTCTCGCGGCTGCGCCATCGTCGCGCCTACTTGGACTTCGGCAGGCCGAGGACGCGCTCGCCGAGGATGTTCCGCTGGATCTCGCTGGTGCCCGCGGCGATCGTGAACCCGTAGGAGTTCATGTAGGCGAGCGGCCACTTGCCGCCGTCGGGCGCTCGCTCGTCGCCCAGGTAGAGCGTCGAGGCCATGCCCTCCACCTCGAGCGCCACGGCGGCGATGTCCTGAAGGAGCTCGCTCAGCAGCACCTTCGACTGGAGCGGGACACGCATCGGATGATCGACCAGCCCTTCGACGCGCGAGCGGCGCTGCGACTGCTTCAAGCCCTCGGCGCGGATCGCGAGCTTGACGATCCGGTCGCGGAGCGCGGCGTCGTCCCAGGAAGTGCCACCGTCCCGTGGCGTGCGGCGTGCGAGATCGACGAGGCTCTCGATCCGCGATTCGATCGACTCTCCCCCGCCGCCGCCCGCGCTCTCGGCCGCACCGCGCTCGTGCAGTAGCGTGGTCATCGCCACCGTCCAGCCCTTGCCGACCGCGTCGACGCGCAGCCGGTCGGGAATGCGCAGATCCTCGAACAGGACCTCGTTGAACCCGGTCTCGCCGGTCATCTTGATCAGCGGCCGCACGGTCACGCCCTCGGTGTCCGCGATCGGCACGATGAAGTACGTGAGGCCCTCGTACTTGTGATCGCGAGCGGTGCGCGCGAGCAGGATCATCCAGCTCGCGAAGTGGGCGAGGCTGGTCCACACCTTGTGGCCGTTGATCACCCACTGGTCCCCGTCACGAGCCGCGAACGTCGTCAGGCTGGCGAGGTCCGACCCGGCGCCGGGCTCACTGAAGCCCTGGCACCAGATCTCGTCCGCGGAGAAGAGCGGCGGCAGGAAGCGCTTCTTCTGCTCCTCGGTGCCGTGATGGAGGATCGTCGGCGCCGCCATCCCCAGGCCGATGACGTTGACCAGGTAGGGCACAGCGGCGCGGGTCATCTCCATCGATGCGATGCGCTGGAAACCCTGATGGCCACCGCCGCCGTATTCCGTCGGATAGTCGCAGCCGACGAGCCCGGCCTCGTAACACTTCTTCTGCCAGGCGGAGAGATAGACCCGCTGGTCCTCGGTCATGACCTCGATCGGAGACTGCGGCAGCCGGAAGCTCGTCGGCTCCGGACGATTCGCCGCCAGCCAGCGCCGGCAGTGCTCGCGGAACTCGGTCTGCTCGGGCGTTTCGCTTCTTTCGGCCATCCGTTGCTCCTACCAAGAACGCCCGAGGGCGGCGAGTGGGTCCGCGGGACCGTGGCCGCGCCCGAGCGCGAGCCCGCCGCGGATCGCCGCCGTCACGAATCGCTTCGCCGCCGCGGCGCTTTCGTGAACGCTGCGGCCTCGAGCCAGGCCCGTCGCGAGCGCCGACGCGAAGATGCATCCGGTTCCGTGGGTGTTCGGTGTGGCGATCCGCTCGGCGGCGAGCTCGACGAAGTCGCTGCCGTCGTAGAGGAGATCGATCGCGGCGCCTTCGAGGTGACCGCCCTTCACGATCACGCACTCGGGACCGAGATCGAGGATCGCGCGCGCGGCGTCTCGCATCGTCGCCAGATCCGCCACCTCGCGACGGGTCAGCGCGGCCGCCTCCGGCAAGTTCGGCGTGACCACCGTCGCGAGCGGCAGCAGGCGCTCGCGGAGAACGCCGACGGCGTCGGCGCCAAGCAGCGGCGAGCCGCCTTTCGCGACCATCACCGGATCGACGACCAGCGGGCGGAGCGTGTGCTCGCGCATCTTCGCCGCGACGACCTCGACGATCCCGGCGGACGCGAGCATGCCGGTCTTCACCGCGTCGCAGCCGATGTCGCCGACGCAGGCGTCGATCTGCAGCCCGACGAACTCCGCGGGCGTCTCGACGACACCCACGACGCCGGTGGTGTTCTGCGCGGTGAGCGCCGTCACCGCCGTCATCGCGAAGCCGCCGAGGACGGCGATGGTCTTCAGATCCGCCTGGATGCCCGCTCCGCCGCCGGAGTCGGACCCCGCGATCACGAGGACCCGGACGGGGATGCCAGCAGAGGCCACTTCGAGTAGTCGACGCTGTACCAGCGCTCCGGCCGGATCGTCACCAGGACGTAGTCGGCGCGCTCGCCTTCCGTCTCCTGCAGGTATTTCTCACCGAGCTCGGCGCCGAGGTAACGGAGAGCGACGCGACGGACGTCGCGCTCGAAGTCGGGCGTACCGACTTCCGCCGGCCCCTCGACGCTCACGTAGCGATAGGGCGTCGCTTCCGTCTGGACGCACAGGCCGGCGCGACCACCGGCGCGGAGGAGCGTCGCCTTGCGCGACGATCCGCCGGTGACGAAGCGGATCGAGCCGCCGGGCTCGTACGCGTACCACACCGGCACGGCGAGCGGCCCGCGGCCGTCTTCGGCGACCGCGAAGACGCCGATGTGGGTCTCGGAGAGAAAGGCCTCGCGCTCTTCACGGGTCATGGCGAACGACATGTCGATCCTCCTCGGCCGCCACCACCTCACAACATCGACACGTCGGTGTCGAGACCGAGGAGCACGCGGCCTGCGACCTCGTACGTCGGCGCACCGACCATCATGTGCTGGGTGACGACGTGGACGTCGCGAAAGCACCGCTGGAGCGGACTCGACGCGTAGATCGAGCTTCCGCCGCCGGAGTCGTAGACGAGGTCCACCGCGCGCGCCGAGCTGCGGGTCGCGTGCGTCGCCGCGAGCCTGAGGCTCGCGCGGTCGGCGACGTCGAGCCGGCCGTCGCGCTCGGCCGCTCTCCAGGCGTGGCCAAGCGCATCGAAGAGGAGCGCGCGTCCGGCGAGAAGCGTGGCCTCGGCCTCGGCCACTTGGACTTGCACCATCGGCCGGTCGCGCAGCAGCCGCCGGCTCCCCGATGGCGTCTTTCCCGCCGCCAGGGCGGTGAGCTCCTCGATCGCGCGTCTGCCGATCCCCAGTGCCACCGCGGCGATCCCGACGGCGAGGAGACCGAACAGCGGGAACGCGAACAGCGGCCCGCGCTCCTGTGGGGGATCCGTGACGATCGAGACGGAGCGCGAGGCCGGCACGAAGACGTCCGCGACCTCGAAGTCGTGGCTGCCGCTGCCGCGGAGCCCGGACACCGTCCAGGTGTCGAGAACCCGGACGTCGGCGGCGGGAAACAACATCAGCCGCGGATCCGGCGCGCCGTTCGGAAGCAAGCGAGGCTTCCCCGCGTCGAGCACGACCGAGCCGCCCATCAGCCAATCGGAATGCTCGCAGCCGCTGGCGAACGGCCAGCGGCCGGTGACACGAAATCCGCCGTCGACCGCGATCGCCTTGCCGCCGGGCATCACCACCCCGCCGGTGACGACGTCGGGAGACGAGCCGTAGATCTCGCGCGCGGCCCCGGGCTCGAGGTAGGCCGCGACCAGGCCACTGGTGGCGCCGATCATCGCGCACCAGCCGGCGGAGCCGTCGGCTCGGGCGACGCTCTCGAGAACGCGCGCGATGGTCGCGGGGTCGATCTCGCCGCCGCCGAGAGATCGCGGCACGCACATGCGGAAGATGCCTGCGTGCGCCATCTCGTCCACCAGCGACTGCGGCAGCCGCCGGGCGCGCTCGGTTTCTTCCGCCGCTTCGCGGATCTGCGGCGCGAGCGCCGCGGCATCATCGAGGAGCTCGGCGCTCACCGCGCCCCGCTATCGCACACCCGAGCTCGCGCACAAGCGTCCTTGACCCTCACCCGGCCTTCGGCCACCCTCGCCCTCACAGAAGGGTTCGGGGGCGCAAGAGATTGCTCACCAGTTCGCAAAGCGCCTCCTTGAAGGGAGAGGGGAATGAGTAGGGGACATCGGTGCCGCCGCGCGCCGGATCGATGCGGGACATGAGCATCTCTCGCAGCCA
>JAXDLK010000047.1:0-12534 GCA_034666665.1 Candidatus Binatota bacterium | reverse complement strand
ATCAAGTTCATGGTGCTCGGCATCGGCAGCATCTTCGTCGTGCAGATCTACCTCGCGAGCCAGACGCTGCTCTTCTCGTCCGTGCACCTCGCGCTCGAGCCGGTGGGCCCGTACACCTTGCTGGTCTCCGACGCGCTGATCGCCCTCGGGCTCGTACGCAACCGCCTGGTCGAAACCGACATCACGCTCTCGCCCGGGTTCCTGCAGAACTCCTTCACGTTCGTGGTGGTCAGCGTGTACCTGATCGCCGTCGGCATTCTCGCCGTCGCCATCCTGTTCCTCGGCGGCAACGAGGTTCTGCCGCTGGCGATTCTCTTCGTATTCGCCGCCGTCATCGGGCTCTCCGTCCTCTTGCTTTCGGACCAGGTACGTCATCGAGCGCGCCGGTTCGTCATGCGCAATTTCACCGCACCGCGGTACGATTACAGAAGGGCGTGGTCGGAGTTCACCGCGCGCACGACGTCACTCGTCGAGGCGCGCGATCTCTGCGCGTCGCTGGCGACGATGGTGTCCGAGACGTTCGGCGTGCCCTCGGTATCGATCTGGCTGGTCGACGATTCGAGCGAGGAGTGCCGCCTCGGCGGATCGACGGTGCTCTCCGATTTCCACCTGCAGGCGAAACCGCATTTCGAGGTCGGCGCGGCCGTCCTCGCGCGCACCGTCCGGGATCGTTCCGAGCCCCTCGATCTCGCCGCCGCCGAGGACGCCGCTTCCGTGGCACTTCGCCGGGACCACGCGGATTTTCTCGCCGCCGGCCCCGTCTCCACCGTCGCTCCCCTCGTCGACCGGGGGCAGCTCGTCGGCATCCTCACGCTTTCCGAGCGAGTGACGCGCGAGGCGTTCACGGCCGAGGACAGGGACCTCCTGCAAACCATCTCGAACCAGGCGGCTGCCGGCATCCTCAACCGCCGGCTCGCGGAGCGTCTCGTCGAGGCGAAGGAGCTCGAAGCGTTTCAGACGCTGTCGGCATTCTTCACCCACGACCTGAAGAACCTCGCCTCGACGCTGTCGCTCACCATGCAGAATCTCCCGGCGAACTTCGACAATCCGGAGTTCCGCAGGGACGCATTTCGGGTGATCGGCGAGAGCGTGAAGAAGATCGACGCGCTCTGCGCGCGGCTGTCGCTCCTGCGGAAGGAGCTCGAGATCGACCGGCGGGAACGGGACCTGAACGAGATCGTACGGGTGACCACGTCCGCCATGAACGGATCCCTCAAGGTGCCGGTCGTTCCCGAGCTCGGGCCGCCGCTTTCGATCCGCGTCGACGCCGAGCAAATCGAGAAAGTGCTGACGAACCTGCTGTTGAACGCGAACGAGGCGATCGGTGAACACGGGGAGATCCGCGTGTCGATCGCGCGCCGAGACGGCTGGGCGATCGTCACCGTCGCCGACGACGGCTGCGGCATGTCGCGTGAGTTCGTCGCGGGCTCGCTCTTCCGTCCTTTCCAGACGACGAAGTCGCAGGGCCTCGGCATCGGCCTCTTTCAATCGAAGCGCATCGTCGAAGCGCACGAGGGTCGGATCGAGGTGGACAGCGAGCTCGGCAGAGGCAGTCGCTTCCACGTCGTGCTGCCGGCACGCTGAATCGAGGTATCGTCTTGTCCGAAGCGAAGCCGCTCCCCGAAGCTCCCACGGACGCGCGTCCGGACGAGCCGCCTCTCAAGCCCAAGCTGCTGATCGTCGACGACGACGAGGCGATCTGCACGCAGATGAAATGGGCCTTCGCCAAGGATTACGACGTGATGCTCGCGGGGGACCGCGCGCGGGCGCTCGAGGCGGTCCGTGGCTCCCGCCCTCCGGTCGTCACGCTCGATCTCGGCCTGCCGCCGCGGCCCCGGGACGCGGAGGAGGGGTTCCAGACGCTGTCGGACATCCTCGCGGAGGCGCCCGGTACGAAGGTGATCGTCATCACCGGCCAGGGGGAGAAGCAGCATGCGCTCAAGGCGATCGGAGAGACGGCGTACGATTTCCTGACGAAGCCGGTGGACCTCGAGGAACTGCAGGTCATCGTGCGGAGAGCGTTTTACCTGCACCATCTCGAGACCGAGCACCGGCAGCTCCTGCAGCGGGTCGGGGCGCCCGCCTTCGAGGACATTCTCGGCGCCAGCGCCACGATGGAGGAGGTGTTCTCGGCAATCCGCAAAGTGGCGGCGACCGACGTGCCGGTACTGATCCGCGGCGAGACCGGAACCGGCAAGGAGCTGATCGCCCGGGCGATCCATCGGCGAAGTCTCCGGCCGGACGGCCCGTTCGTGGCGATCAATTGCGGCGCCATCCCGGAGAACCTGCTCGAGAGCGAGCTCTTCGGCCACGAGAAGGGAGCGTTCACCGGTGCGCATGCTCGCCGCAAGGGGCGGATCGAGCTCGCGGAGCGTGGGACGCTCTTCCTCGACGAGATCGGCGAGCTGCCCCCGCCGCTTCAGGTGAAGCTACTGCGTTTTCTCCAGGAGCATCAGATCGAGCGAGTGGGTGGACGAGAGTCGCTCGCGGTCGACACCCGGGTGCTGGCCGCGAGCAACATCGATTTTCAGCGGGCGCTGAAGGACGGCCGGTTCCGCGAGGACCTGTACTATCGCATCGCCGTCGTCGTGGTGTCCTTGCCGCCGCTGCGCGCGCGCGAAGGCGACGTGCTCCTGCTCGCGAACGCGTTCCTCCGGCGCTATGCCGCCGAAACGCAGCGCAACGTCACGGGCTTCACGCCCTCGGCGAGTGCCGCGATCGAGGGGCACGCCTGGCCGGGGAACGTCCGCGAGCTCGAGAACCGCATCAAGCGTGCCGTGGTGATGGCCGAGGGTGCGAAGATCACGCCGCAGGACCTCGAGCTCGCCGCGGGCCCGGGACGTCATGCCGGCATGAGCCTCCGCGAAGCGCGCGAAGCCGTGGAGCGCGAGCTCGTTCACAAGGCGATCCGCCGCCACCGCGGCAACCTGAGTCAGGCGGCCACCGAGCTGGGGATCAGCCGGCCGACGCTCTACGAGCTCATGGAAAAGCTCGCGATCGAGAGAGGATCCTGACCCGGCGTGCGGATCGAGGAGCAGCGCGCGACCCGCTCGTGCTGAGCGGCTGACCGCCGCTTTCCTCGGATCCTGACGCGAACGCGGCCACGCCGCGTGCATCGCGAGGCTCCAGCTGCCGCCGATCAGGCGCCGCCGGCCGCGTACTCGTCGCGGTAGATCCGCAGGACGGCGATCAGCATTCCGATCAAGGCCGGTCCGAGGAAGAGGCCGATGACGCCGTACGCCTGTACGCCGCCGAGGATGCCGAAGAAGAGGAAGATCGTCGGGATCTTCGTGCGGTCTCCGATGATCATCGGCCGGAGCAGGTTGTCGACCGTGCTGACGGCGAGGGAGCCCCAGGCGAGGAGCACGACCGAGCGCACCCACAGTCCCATCACCATCAGGTACGCGACGCAGGGAAGCCACACGAGCGCGGCGCCGAAGAACGGCACGAACGAGGCGAGCGCGGCCGCGAAACCGAGCAGGAGCGAGAAGGGCACGTCGAGCGCCCAGAACGCGGCTCCGCAGAGCACGCCCTGTACGAGGGCCGTCGCCATCATGCCCTGCACGACCGCGGAAAGCGTGTCGTAGAGGCGCCGGAAGATCAGGTCCTTGTGCTGGCGCTCCATCGGCAGGAGCTGCCGAAAGCCTCGGTACATGGTCTGGCCGTCGCGGAAGAAGAAGAACAGCGTGAACATGGTGATGAAGAAGTCCATCAGGAAGTTGAAGACGTTGAGCGCGACTCCTCCGAGCGAGAGCACGAGGTACTGCGTCGCCGCCTGCGCACCCTCGAGCGCGACCCCGGGTCCCTCGAGGCTGGCGCGGAGCTGTCGCGGCATCGCCGACATCGCCAGTCGGACCACACGGCTCTGACGCACCGACTCCGCGGAACGGGCGAGCTCGCCGCTATGCAGCTGGTCCTGGAGAAACGAGTAGAAGTCGCGGGCCTGCGTCACGAGCACCCCGGAGATCGCCAGCGCCGGCAGTACGACGATCAAGTAGACGATCGCGGTCGTCAGCAGCGAGGCCACGTTCGCGTTCGGCACGCGGACGAGGACGCCCCGATAGACGGGGTAGAAGACGAGCGCGAGGATCGCGGCCCACGCGACCGGCGCCAGGAACGGCGCGAAGACGCGGTACACCTGGTACAGAAGGAAGATCAGGACGATGAAGAAGAACGCAGCAAACAGATGCTCGCGATTCATGGATTCGTTCCTGGACCGACGCGGAAGAGGTGAAACCCAGGCGCGAATCGAAGTGGCGGCAGGCGGGGTCTCATGAACGAAAAAGGCCGGCCCACTCGCGTGGACCGGCCCTGGGATCGATCGTCCGAGAAGAGCTCAGGCCTTGGGACGTTGCCGCATCCGCCGGCCGACCACCCCGGCGATCGCGGTCGAGAAGAGCAGCAAGGTTCCGGGTTCCGGTACCGCGGAGCTCGGGCGCGCCTGGAACAGCCAGTCCTGGAAGTCCGTGTGGTTGAAGTTTCCGAGGGCATCGGCGGTCTCCAGCCAACCCCACCCGGAGATTCCGCGGAAGCCGCGGTGGCCGCGGCGGGTGTCGTCATCTCCGAATCGGAAGCTGTATGGGAACATGCCGCCGTTCGTGTCGCGGAGCGCCACCGGACCCACCGTCCCCGGTCCCGTGATGGTGCCGAAATTCTCTTCGTTGGCAAACACCGCGTAATCTCGCAGCCCAAATCCGTCGTTCCGCAGGCGCCGCACGCCAACGTCGTAGACGAAGTCGATCGCATAGAGGCCGCGGAACTCGTCCTGAGCGATGACGCCGTTCTCGAGGCGGCCACCGAGCGCCGTCCCGAAGATGTGGATCTGGCGGCGCTCGAGCGTGAGGAACATGCCGGCGCCCTGGGCGTTGAAGTTGAACGTGAAGACGTCGTGCTGGGCCGTAGTGTCGAACAGCTCATCGAGCCTGAGCCCCCATCGCTGTCCGCGATGGTTCCTGAGGTCGTAGGTGCCGAACGGCACCGGGCGAGCGTCCGCCGCGCGAGGAAGGAACGCGATCAGCGTCCCTGCCATCGCAATCCCCATTACCGCCATCGAGAAGGCCTTGCGCATACGATTTTCTCCGATCACCATTTGAGAGGTCGTTCCGATCACAGTACTTAAGCAAACCCAGGGCCAGTGAAAACGCCCGCGTTTGCTCGTGGCTCCCGCGATCGCATCTGTAAGGCATCCCGACGTTTCCGATGAAACCCTTGCAAAACCGTGACTTGCGCCAACGGATTCCCTTACAGTCGGAACGGGTAGCGATGGGGGTTCGAGGAAGCGACGGAGCATCGCGAGTTCGTCTTAGCACCGCGGATGCGGCCGGGGAAGGGAATTGGCACAGGCATCCGCCATGCGGGCTGCCATCGGGCACGCACGACACGGGGTGCCAGCGCCGGTCCCCGGCGCGTCGCCTTGACACCGTCGCTCGGCCGTTGCTAGGTACCGCCGTTCGATCGAAGCCCTTGTGGAGGCCTCATAGGCACGTAGCTCAGTGGGAGAGCGCTTCCTTGACACGGAAGAGGTCGGCGGTTCAATCCCGCCCGTGCCTACCATGATGCTACGCGCGGATCTCCTCCCGGGCGATCCGACCGATCCTCTCAGCTGATGGCCGTTCGCGTCCGCGCATGAGGGTCGAAGCGACGGCACCGGCGGAGATTCGTGTGTCTCCGAGCCGCGGTGGAGAGGCGGTCCACGTGAAGCCGGGCACCACCGTCGGAGAAGCGCTCGCTCTCCTGGATCCCGCCGTGGCCGACCGAGCGATCGCCGCTCGCATCGGGGGCCGACGGGTCGATCTCTCCTTCGTCCTCGGCGACGACGCCGTCGTCGAGCCCGTGCTTCCGGATTCCGACGACGGGCTCGACGTGATCCGTCATTCGACCGCGCACCTCATGGCGCAGGCCGTCCAGGAGCTCTTCCCCGGGACCCAGGTGACGATCGGACCGACGATCGAGAACGGCTTCTACTACGACTTCGTTCGCGCGGAGCCGTTCACGCCCGAAGACCTCGCGGCGATCGACGAACGGATGCGTGACATCGTCGCGCGCGACCTCCCGGTGTCGCGGATCGAGCTCACCCGTGAGGAAGCGAAGAAGCTGTTCGCGGGGATCGGCGAGTCGTACAAGGTGGAGATCATCGAAGGGATCCCCGACGACGTGGTGTCCCTCTACCGGCAGGGCGAGTGGACGGACCTCTGCCGCGGGCCTCACGTTCCGTCGACGGGAAAGCTCGGCGTCTTCAAGCTCACCAGCGTCGCCGGGGCGTACTGGCGCGGCGACGAGCGAAACGCGCAGCTCCAGCGGATCTACGGGACCGCCTGGGCGACGCGCGACGACCTCGAGAAGCACCTGGCCCTGCTCGAGGAGGCGAAGAAGCGTGATCACCGCCGCCTCGGCCGCGAGCTCGACCTCTTCAGCTTCCATGCGATCGCTCCGGGAAGCCCCTTCTTCCACCCGAAGGGCGCGTTCCTCTACAACCGCCTGATCGAGTTCATCCGCGACCTCTACCGGGAATACGGCTACGACGAGATCATCACGCCGCAGATCTGCGACGTCGAGCTCTGGAAGCGGTCGGGCCACTACGACAACTTCCGCGAGAATCTCTTCTTCGTGGAGATCGACGAGCGCGTGTTCGGCGTGAAGCCGATGAACTGCCCCGGGCACACCTTCGTATATGCAGCGGCAAAGCGCTCCTACCGGGATCTACCGCTGCGGTACGCCGACTTCTCGAAGCTCCACCGGTACGAGAAGTCCGGTGTGCTCCACGGGCTGACGCGCGTGCGCACCTTCTCTCAGGACGATGCGCACGTCTTCTGCACGCCCGACCAGGTGGAGAGCGAGATCTCGGCGGTGCTGCAGATGGCGCGCGCCGTCCACACCACGTTCGGCTTCGAGGACATCCGCGTGTTTCTCTCCACGCGGCCGGAGCGCCGGATGGGCAGCGACGCGATGTGGGATCGTGCCGAAGGCGATCTCGCGCGCGCGCTCGAGGCGAATGGTCTCGCCTACGAGGTGAACCCGGGCGACGGCGCTTTCTACGGGCCGAAGATCGACTTCGTCTTTCGCGATGCGCTCCGCCGCGAGTGGCAGCTCACGACCGTGCAGCTCGACTACGCGATGCCCGAGCGTTTCGATCTCGGGTACGTGTCGGCCGCGGGTACCGAGGAGCGACCGGTGATGATCCACCGGGCGCTGCTCGGCTCGATCGAGCGCTTCCTCGGAATCCTGATCGAGCACACCGCCGGGGCGTTTCCACTCTGGCTCGCTCCCGTTCAGGTCCGCGTGCTGAACGTCACAGAGCGTCAGGAGGCGTACGCCTCGGAGATCGCCTCGGCGCTGCGCGCGCGCGGGTTTCGCGCCGAGCTCGACGCCCGGAGCGAGAAGCTCGGCTACAAGATCCGCCAGGCGCAGCTCGAGAAGATCCCCTACATGCTGGTGATCGGCGACCGCGAGGCGACGGCGGGCACGGTGGCGCCGCGGAGCCGCACCGGTGCCCAGCTCGAGGCCATGCCGATCGACCGCTTCGCCGAGGTGCTCGAGGAGGAGAACCGACGGATCATCCGTCGGTCGTGACGGCGGGGGAGGGAGGTTTCCCGCCGGGAATGACACAGGAGGTGTCCCATATCGAAAAGCGATAGCGCACGCATCAACCATCAGATCCGCGCCCGCGAGGTCCGTCTGATCGACGTCGACGGCGACCAGAAGGTCTTGCCGCTCGGCGCCGCCCTCGAGATCGCCGCCCAGAGAGAGCTCGATCTCGTCGAGGTCGCGCCGACCGCGAACCCGCCGGTCTGCCGCATCATGGATTACGGCAAGTTCCGTTACATGCAACGGAAGAAGCAGGCGGAGTCGCGAAAGAAGGCGACGCGGGTGCAGCTGAAGGAGGTGAAGCTCGGCTCGCGGACGGACGATCACGATCTCGATTTCAAGGTCGAGCACATCCGACGCTTCCTTGGGGAAGGAATGCGCGTTAAGGTGTCCGTCTTTTTCCGGGGACGGGAGATCACGCATCCGGAGAAAGGGCGCGAGATGCTCGATCTCGTGACCGAGAAGCTGCTGGACATCGCCACGGTCGAGATCAAGCCGCGCCTCGAGGGGCGGAACATGTCGATGATGGTGGTACCGAAGTGAGGGACTGCGGATGCCGAAGATGAAGACGAAGCGGGGCGCGGCGAAGCGCTTCAAGCGGACGGGTGGCGGCAAGGTGAAGCGAAGCAAGGCGTTCCGCCGCCACATCCTGACGACGAAGTCGCGCAAGCGAAAACGACACCTCCGGGGGACCGCCCTGGTCTCGGCGGCGGACGAGAAGAACGTCAAGAAGCTGATCCCGTACTGACGTTCGGAAGAGGGGACGATGCCGAGAGCGAAACGTGGCACCAAGGCGCGCAGCCGCCGCAAGAAGATCCTGAAGCTCGCCAAGGGCTCGGTCGGCGGGCGCAAGAATTACAAGCAGGCCCGTTCGACGGTCGAGAAGGGGCTGACGTATGCCTACCGCGACCGCAAGGCGAAGAAGCGTGAATTCCGCAGTCTCTGGATCGTGCGGATCAACGCCGCCGCACGGCAGAACGGTCTCACCTACCGAGATCTGATCGCCGGACTGCGCATGGCGAACGTCACGGTGGATCGAAAGATCCTCGCGGAGCTCGCGGTCCAGGACCCTCAGGCGTTCCGCGAGATGGCGACGATCGCCCGGTCGAAGCTCGCCGCCTGACGCCGGTCCGAGACCGACGCTGCCGCCGCGCCGGCGGCGAGGCGCCGGACGGAGCGATCACTGCGAGCCGAGCTCGAACGAATCCGCGAGCGCGCCCTGGCGGAGCTCTCGCGCTCCGGCGCACCCGATGACGTCGAGGCGGTGCGGCTGCGGTACCTCGGCAAGAAGGGCGAGCTCACCGCGATCCTGCGGGGCATGCGCGAACTTCCCGAGGCGGAGCGGCGCGCCACCGGGGAGCTCGCCAACGTCGTCAAGCAAGCGCTCGAGGATGCGCTCCGCGACGCGCGGGAGCGCCACGAGGCGGAGCGCGTGGCGCGGAGCCTCGCCGAGGAACGGCTGGACGTCACCATGCCGGGCCGACGGATCCCCCTCGGCCGGTTCCACGTCCTCGCCCAGGTGATGGAGGAGGCGATCGAGATCTTCCGCGGCATGGGGTTCTCGGTGGAGGAGGGGCCGGAGGTCGAAGACGACTACCACAACTTCGAGGCGCTCAATCTGCCCGCGGACCACCCCGCACGCGACATGCAGGACACCTTCTTCGTCGCCGGCGGTCGCCTTCTGCGCACTCACACGTCGCCGGTGCAGATCCGCGTCATGGAGCGCCAGTGCCCGCCGCTGCGGGTGATCGCTCCGGGGGCCGTCTACCGCCGCGACGACGACGTCACGCACTCGCCGATGTTCCACCAGATGGAGGGCTTCCTCGTCGACGAGGGGGTCACGTTCGGCGATCTCAAGGGCGTGCTCGGCGAGTTCTGCCGCCGGATGTTCGGAGCGGAGACGCGGCTGCGCTTCCGGCCGAGCTTCTTCCCGTTCACGGAGCCGAGTGCCGAGGTCGACATCAGCTGTGTCCTGTGCGGCGGCTCCGGATTTCGCGACGGAGGCCCATGCCGTGTCTGCAAGACCTCCGGATGGCTCGAGATCCTCGGCTCGGGGATGATCGATCCGGAAGTCTTCCGTTTCGTCGGTACCGATTCCGAGCGGTACTCCGGATTCGCCTTTGGCATGGGGATCGAGCGGGTCGCCATGCTGAAGCTCGGGATCGGCGACATCCGGCTGCTCTGGGAAAACGATCTGCGCTTCCTGAGGCAGCTTTGAAGGTCTCGCTCGGCTGGCTCGAGGAGCTCGTCGCAGTGGAGCTCTCTCCCGAGGAACTCGTGGAGCGCCTGACGATGGCGGGCCTGCCCGTCGATGCCATCGAACGGCACGGCACGTTTTCCGGCATCGTCGCCGGAGAGATCGTCGCCCTCGAACCGCATCCGAACGCCGATCGCCTGAGCCTCTGCACGATCGACGCGGCGTCGCGCGGGCGGCTGCGCGTGATCTCGGGGGCGCCGGGGCTCGCGGTAGGCCAGCGCGTGCCGCTCGCCTTCCCCGGAGCAAGATTGGCGGACGGCTCGGCGGTCGAGGCAGTGGAGATCCGTGGCGTCACTTCCGAGGGCGCGGTGCTCTCGGAGAAGGAGATCGGCCTCTCCGAGGTAGCATCCACCGTGATGCGGCTCGCGCCCGATGCGCCGGCCGGCAGCGACCTCGCCGACGTGCTCGGCACCGCCGACACCGTGCTCGACGTCGACGTGACGCCGAATCGCGGCGACTGCCTGAGCATCCTCGGCATCGCGCGCGAGATCGCGGCGATCACCGGAACGCGGCTGCGTCCGAAGCGTGCGCGGCTGGCGGAAACCGCGCCTCCGACCGGCGACCGCATCGCGGTCGCGATCGAGGCGCCCGACCTCTGCCGTCGCTACGTCGCGCGCGTGATCGCCGGCATCCGCGTGGCGGGTTCGCCGCGATGGATGCGGCTCCGTCTCGAGGCGCTCGGGGTGAGATCGATCAACAACGTCGTCGACGTCACCAACTACGTGATGCTCGAGCGCGGGCAGCCGCTGCACGCGTTCGACCTCGACCGCGTGAGCGGCGCGCGCCTCGTCGTTCGGCGCGCCGGTGCGGACCGGACGATCCGCACGCTCGATGGAGTCGAGCACGCTCTCGACCCCGACGATCTGGTGATCGCCGACGCCGAGCGCCCCGTCGCTCTCGCCGGCGTCATGGGCGGCGCGGACTCGGCCGTCGGCGACGCCACGCGGGACGTGCTGCTCGAGGCCGCGCACTTCCTTCCTGCCGCCGTCCGGCGCACGTCGCGGCGTCTCGGGCTCCGCAGCGAGGCGTCGTACCGTTTCGAGCGCTCGGTCGACGTCGAGGGCGTCCCCTCCGCGGCCGATCGCGCGGCCGAGCTCTTCGCCCGCCTCGCCGGTGGACGCGTGCTCGCGGGGCACGTGGACGTCTATCCGGAGCCGTGGCGTCCGGTCGAGGTGTCCGTGCGGGCGACGCGCGTGAACGCGCTGCTCGGGACGGGGCTCGCGCCCGGGGAGATCGCGCACTCGCTCCGGCGCCTGAACGTGCGCGTCGCGACCGGCGGACGCGGCGTCTTCGCGTGCACGCCGCCCTCCTACCGCGGCGATCTCGCGCGGGAAGCCGACTTCGTGGAGGAGGTTGCGCGCCTGTATGGCTACGGCGCCATCGCGGAGACGCTGCCACGTGCGGCGCTTCGCGCCCCAGTCGATTCCGGACTCCGGCTCCTTCTCCGCCGCGTGCGCGAGCTTCTCGTCGGCGCCGGCGCCATCGAGATGATCAATCAACGGTTCACGTCTTCGGACTGGAACCGGAGGATCCGCGGCCTCGCGCCGCCCGGCTGCGGGCCCGTCGCGATCGTCAACCCGATGTCCAGTGAAGCCTCGGAGCTTCCGCTGAGCGTGCTCTCCGGTCTGATGGTCGCCTTGCAGCACAACGTGCGGCAGGGGGAGGGCTCGGTGCGGGCGTTCGAGGTCGGTCGCGTCTTCTGGACGACGGGACAGCCGGAATGCGAAGAGCGTCGCGTGATCGGTGGTGTCCTCTACGGCCGCGCACCCGCGGCGGGAGTCGGGGAGGATCCGCGCGAGGAGAGCTTCGAGGATGCCAAAGGCGTTCTCGAGAGACTCTTCGAGGGCCTGCGTCTTTCCGATGTGCGCTGGACGGCGGAGACGATCCCGCCCTTCCTGCATCCGGGAAAATCGGCCTCCGTGGTCCGTGCCGGCGATCGCTTGGGACACGTCGGCGCACTCCATCCGGACGTTCAGGCGGCGACGGACCTCGAGCGGCCGGTGTGGGCCTTCGAAGTTGACTTCGAAAAACTCGCTTCCTATGCTCTGCCGCCGGTCGCCTTCCGGCCGTTGACCAGATATCCCCTGGTCGTCCGAGATCTGGCAGTCGTCGCCGAGGAAAGCTTCCAGGCCCAGGGAGTTCTCGACATGATCGCGGCACATCCCGAGCTGCTCGTCGAGAGCGTCGAACTGTTCGACGTGTACCGTGGCGCGCCGATCGCCTCGGGGAAGAAGAGCCTCGCGTACTCCATCGCGTACCGTGCCGGCGACCGGACGCTGACCGACGACGAGGTGAACGCGCTCCACCGGCGGCTGACGGAGACGCTGGTGAGCGGGCTCGGCGTCGAGCCCCGGGCCTGATCGCCGTGGACGGGCGCTAGGCCGGAGACCGACGATGGCGATGACGAAGGCGGAGATCGTCGAGCGGATCTACGAGAAGGTCGGCTTTTCGAAGAAGGAGGCGAGCGAGGTCGTCGAGGCGATCTTCGAGATCATCAAGGGCCATCTCGAGCGGGGACAGAAGGTCAAGATCTCCGGCTTCGGGAACTTCATCGTCCACGACAAGCGCCCGCGGAAGGGCCGCAATCCGCAGACCGGCAACGAGATCGTGATCACCGGCCGGCGCGTGCTCTCGTTCAAGCCGAGCCAGGTCCTGAAGAAGACGATCAATCCGGCAGCGACTTCCTAGGAGCC
>JAXDLK010000046.1:0-5629 GCA_034666665.1 Candidatus Binatota bacterium | reverse complement strand
ACGATCTCCACTGGGCCGACCGCCCGTCCTTGCTCCTGCTGCAGTTCTTCGCGCGCGAGATCGCGGCCACGCGTCTCCTCGTGATCGGCAGCTACCGGCACACGGAGCTCCGGCGCGGCCACCCGCTCGCGGCGGTGCTCGGCGAGCTGACGCTCGGAAGCAGGCTTCTCCTCCGCGGCCTCGGCGAGCAGGAGATCGCGGAGTTCTTGACGGCGCGCACCGGCCACCAGCCGCCCGCGGCGGTGACGAGCGCCGTCGCGCGCGAGACCGGCGGCAACCCGTTCTTCCTGAGCGAGGTGGCGCGGCTGCTGGCGACGGATCGCGACGTCCGGGACGCCGGCAGTTGGACGACGCAGATCCCGCAAGGCGTGCGCGAGGTGGTTGGCCGTCGTCTCGACCGGCTCTCCGAGGAGACCAACCGCGTGCTGGCAGTGGCCTCGGTCATCGGCCGCGAGTTCACGCTCGACGTGCTCGTGCGAGTTTCGGGGTTGCCGTCGGAGCGCGTCTCCGCGGCGCTGGACGAAGCCGTCGCCGCCGAGATCCTCGCCGCGGTCGCGGCCGCGGGACGGTACGCGTTCTCGCACGCGTTGATCCACGAGACGCTCTACGAGGAGCTGCCGCCCGCGCGGAAGGCGACCCTTCACCAGCGGGTCGGCGAAGCCCTCGAGGAGCGCCATCGCGGGAACATCGAGCCGCATCTCTCGGAGGTCGCGCTCCACTTCTACCGTGCGGCCTCGCCCGGCGACGCGGGCAAGGCGATCGACGTCCTGCGCCGTGCCGCGCGTGCCGCCGAGGCGATCCTGGGGTACGAGGATGCCGCGCGCCAGTACGAGCGGGCGCTCGAGCTGATCGAGCTCGAGCCGCGGATCGAGGAACGCGAGCGCTGCGAGCTGCTGCTCGCGCTGGCGTGTGCGCAGGGGCGGAGCGGCGACGGCCGTCGAGCGCGGAAGAGCTTCTTCGAGGCGGCGCGCGTGGCGAAGCGGCTGGACGCGTCCGATCTCCTCGCCGAAGCCGCGCTCGGCGCGGGGCTCGATCTCGGCGGCGACCTCGAGGGCATCGCCACCGTCGGCCACGCCGACGAGGTGCTGGTCGAGCTCCTTCGCGAGGCTCTCGACGCCTTGCCGCAGGAAGGATCTCTCCGCGCGCGCTTGCTCGCGCGGCTTGCGGCGGCGCTCTATTGGTCCGACGCGCGGGAAGAGCGCACCGAGCTCGCGCGTGACGCCATCGAGATGGCCAGTTGCGCCGGCGACGACGCGGCCCGCGTCGCGGTGCTCAACTGTGCCCGCTACGCGCTGCTCGGCCCGGGCGGCGTCGAGGAGCGGCTCCGCTCCTCGACCGAGATGCTGCGGCTCGCCCGCGACGTCGGTGACCGGCAGCGCATGCTCGAGGCCCTCCGCTGGCGGGTCATGGACCTGCTCGAGCTCGGCGACCTCGCCGGCGCCGACCTCGACGTCGACGCGCACACGCGCCTCTCGGAGGAGATCCGCCAGCCGTTCTCGATCTGGCTCTCGGTCGCGTGGAAGGCGATGCGCGCCCTCCTCGAGGGCCGATACCGAGCGGGCGAGGAGCTGGCGCAGGAGGCGATGGCGATCGGGCAGCGGACGCAGAACCCGCACGCGACGAGCTTCTTCGGCGCGCAGGTGTTCCGTCCCTGGGTCGAGCAGGGAAACCTCGCCGCGGTCGAAGCCGCCGTCGGCGGCATCCTCGATCAGGCGCCCGCGGTCCATGGCGTTCGGTGTGCGCTGGCGTTCGCGCTGGCCGAGCTCGGGCGGCCGGACGAGGCGCGGCTCGAGCTCGAGCGCCTCGGCGCTCGCGGCTTCCGGGACATCAATCGCGATGCGGTGTGGCTGGTGTCGATGACGTTCCTCGCCGAGGCCGCCGCTCGGATCGGAGACACGGAGCGCGCGGCGACGCTGTACGACCTGCTCGCGCCCCACGCCGCGCTCGGTGTGGTCGTGGGACCGCCGCCCGTCGCGTGGTACGGCCCGGTGGCGCACTATCTCGGCTGCCTGGCCTCGACCCTAGGCCGTACGGAGGAAGCGGAGGTCCACTTCCAGCGCGCGATCGAGCGCAGCCTCGCGATGGGCAGCCGTCCGTGGCTCGCGCAGAGCGAGCTCGAGTACGCCCGCATGCTCGACCGCATCGGCCGAAGCGACGAGGCGCGCGAACGTCAGAACCGCGCGCTCGACATCGCGCGTGCCCTCGGAATGAGCCGCCTGCTCGATCGCGCGGCTCCGCTCGCGGAGCGGACCCCGCAAGCACTCCATGTCCTCCCCAGCAGCTTTCGCTTGGTCGGCGATTCGTGGTCGATCTCCTACGACGGTCGCACGCTGCGCGTCCGCGACGCCAAGGGAGTCGCGTACATCGCCCGGCTGCTCCGGCATCCGGGGCAGGAGTTCCACGTCGCGGATCTCGCCGGCACCGGCGACGGCGAGGCTCCGGTGCGCCTCGGCGACGCCGGAGCGATCCTCGACGACCGCGCGCGTGCGGCCTATCGCGCGCGACTCGACGAGCTTCGTGCCGAGCTCGAGGAGGCGGAGCGCTGGAGCGACGGCGGCCGGATCGAGCGGCTCCGCGGTGAGATCGACATCCTGACCGCACAGCTGGCGAGCGCGTATGGTCTCGGCGGTCGGCCTCGCCGCGCGGCCGACGACGTCGAGCGAGTGCGGAAGGCGGTGACGAACCGCATCCGCGACGCGATCGTGCGGCTGCGGAAGGCGCATCCGCCTCTCGGACAGCACCTGCAGAACGCCGTCCGCACCGGCACGTTCTGCCGCTACGCCCCCGAGAAACCGATCGCCTGGGACGCGTAGAGGCGCGACGCTGCTCTTCTCGTCCGCTCGGATGTCATCGACGGCGGCTCGACACTTTTTCGTGTCGCATCCCCCAGGAGCATGGTAGACGAAGGGACCGCTTCCGCACCGAACCGACCGATCAGCCGCCTCTCTCCGGCGGCCGGTGAGCCGAACGTACTTACTTCTTCTCGCTCCGGCGAGAATCGGGGTGTGTCCCATGAAAGCAGGAACAACATCAGACTCGGACCGGACCGGGCGATTCAGCCGCAGGCAGTTTCTTCGCGCCGCAGGGGCTCTCGGCGGCGCGGCGCTCGTCGGGCGCCGCGCGCTCGCCCAGTCGGTGCCGCCGGTCCCGTCGTTCGTCGGGTCTCTCGAACATGCGAAGCTCGCGTCCCAGCACGAGGTCTGGGAGTGGCAGAACTTCATGGTGGACCTCGGAATACGCCTCCCCGGGAGTCCGCAGCACGTCCGGTATCTCGACTTTCTCGAGGAAGGATGCGCGCGCGCCGGGCTCCGGACCTTTCACGATCCGACGCAGAGGTATCCCCGCTGGGAGGCCGACTACACGAAGTGCGCGCTGTCCATCCTCGAGGATGACGGGTCGGCGACCGACGTCGAGGCGATGTCCTACTTCCCCGGATCGGGAAACACCTCGAAGCTCCCCGGCGGCGCGCTCGTGGGTCCGCTGGTGGACGCGGGCCAAGGTCTGCCCGAGGACTTCGCAGCGGGAATCGCGACCGGCAGCATGAAGGGAGCGATCGCGTTCTGCACGGAGCCGCGCCTGCCGACCACGGACGCCCTCGCGTACCCGAACTACTATCTGAACGATCCCGACATGACGGTGACGCCGGTGACGCCGTACCGGAAATGGTCGTTGAGCATCCTCTCGCCGCAATCGGTGGCGACCCCGGCGCTGGCGGAGCAAGCCGGATGTGCCGGGATGATCATCGCGCTCGAAGCGACCAGGAAGTGCGCGCTCGGCCAGTACGTCTCGTTCTTGCTGACGGAGGTCCGAGGCGACCAGGCGAACGGTGCACCCGGCATGCCGATCCTGTATGTCGACTACCGGACCGGGCAGTACATCAAATCGCGACTTCAGGCCCTCGGCTCGACCACGAGAGCTCGGATGGTGTTGCCCTCGAAGACCCATCCGAACACCGGCACGGACGAGATCGTCGCCTTCCTTCCCGGCGCGACCGGTGACGCGAACGACCCGAGCAAAGGCGAGAACGTCATCATCGCGAGCCACACCGACGGCACGAGCGCTTCCGAGGAGAACGGACCGCTCGGCATGCTGGCGCTGGCGAAGTACTTCGCGAAGATCCCTAGGTCGCAGAGACGGCGCTCGTTGGTGTTCTGCTTCGCCACCGGTCACTTCACCGACGCGTACACGAAAGACACCGCGTGGTTCACGGCACACCACCCCGAGATCGTCGCGAACACGGTGGCGACGCTCACCGTCGAGCACCTCGGTCAGAAGTCGTACACCGACGATCCGCAGGCCGACACGTACACCTATGACGGTTTCCCCGAGCTGGCGCTCAGCTACGTCTCACAGCATCCGCTGCTCATCGAGAGCGTGATCGCGAACTACCAGACGGAGAACCTCACGCGCGCTGCCGTGATCAACGGTCCGGGATTCGGGGTCTCCCAGGCGTTCTTCAACGCGAACCTCCCGAGCTACGCGTTCATCACGGGGCCGAACACGCTGTACCAGATGGACCGCGAGACCGTTCTCGAGGGAACCGACCCGGCGCGGATGCATCAGGAGATCCGTACGTTCGCGCGCATCCTGAAGGGCTGGGAGAACCTGTCGAAGGAAGAGCTCCGCGCCGGGGCAGCGGTCTGAGGTGAGTACGCGAGCGATCGTCCTGCGCTGATCGGAAGCCCTGCGACGGGGCCAGCCGGGTCGCCGCGTCCTCGTGCAGCGCCGGTCAGACACGGGCGCGTGCCTGCTACGTCGCTGCCGCCGGCAGGTCTACGTGAAACGCGCTGCCGCGCGGTTCGAGGCGCTCGAAGCGGAGATCGCCGCCATGGGCGCGGGCGATCTGCCGCGACACCACGAGACCGATCCCGGAGCCGCTCTCCTTCGTGCTCTCGAAGAGGCGGAAGAGACGAACCTCGGGTGCGACGCCCGGTCCGCTGTCGATCACGGAGATGCGAACGCGCGCGCCGTCGAGCTCGCTCGACCGGAGCGACACGGTGCCGGGTCCCTCGCCGATCGCTTCGAGCGCGTTCTTCACCAGATGATCGAGCACGCAGCGGAGCTTCTGCGCGTCCGCGCGCGCGATCCCCGCCGCGCCGGCTTCGACCGCGAGGTGCACTCGACGGTCCGCGGCGGCGGCTCGCCAGGTCTCGGCGACGTCGTCGAGGAAAGGCGCCGCGGCCACCGGCGCGAGCGTCAGCCGCCGACCCCGCGAGAAGCTCCCGAGGTCGCGGAGGAGACTTCGCAGACGGCGGACCTCCTCGGCCAGGCGCTCGAGCGGCTCGACCACGGAGGAAAGCGGCTTCGCGGCGCCGTCGCGCGCCTGCCGGAGGATCAGCTCCATCTGCAGCACGATCGCAGCGACGGGATTTCCCAGGTCGTGTGTAATCTGCGCCGCGACCGCGGCGATCTCTGACAGCCGCTCGCGATCGAGCGCTGCCGCTTCCGCGGTCGAGAGCGTCGTCACGTGGTGAGCTAACCCGCGGCGCGCGCTGCGTTCAAGCGCGGACCCGCGCAAATGCCGTCAGCGGGACCAGGCGGCGATCGCGAAGCCGGCGAAGAGCAGCATCCCGGTCGCGAAGTGGAGCGCCACCGTCATGCCGTTGGCCGGGATCAGACGGTACGCATC
>JAXDLK010000045.1:0-10106 GCA_034666665.1 Candidatus Binatota bacterium | reverse complement strand
GCATCAGCATGCGGGCCGCTGCGGAGACGCTGAAGGAGGTCGAGCGCGTGACCCGCCGCGGCGTCGTCATCAACACCTTCATGCTCGACGACAGTCCGGCGCTTCGCGGCTTCGTCGAGCAGATCACGCGGATCAACAAGGGCCGTGCGTTCTACACTCGGCCCGACCACCTCGGTGAGTACCTGCTCGTCGACTACCTGACCCGGAAGCGCAAGCGCCTGTAGCCGCCACCGTACCCGATCGACGCGCGCGTGAGATTCACGCCGAACGCGGTCGACGCCTTGACGGTCTTCCGGCCGGAATTACATTCCGCCCATCACAAAGGAGGACCGGCTCATGGCGCTCCTGCGACTGTCCAATCTCGATCCGATCGACGCGCTCTTGAGCTTGCAGCGCGAGCTCGAGCGCACCTTCGACCACCCTCGCGACGGGGTCGACCTCGGCCTCAGCGGGCGAGGTGTCTTCCCGCCGATCAACGTCTTCTCCGATCTCGATCATTACTTGATCCGGGCGGAGGTGCCCGGCGTGGATCCGGGCTCTCTGGAAATCGACTCGCGGGGACGGACGGTGACGATCCGCGGCCTCCGCGAGCCGAATGTGCCGGAGGGGGGATCGTATCACCGCCGGGAGCGCCCGATGGGCGGGTTCTCCCGCTCGATTCAGCTTCCGCCCGATCTCGAGCCGGGCCGTGCCGAGGCGAGCTGCAAGAACGGCATGCTGACGATCCGCGTCCCGAAGCGGGAGGAATCGAAGCCCCGTCAGATCAAGGTGCAGGCGAGCTGAAATCGCACTGAGGAGGCGAAACCATGAACACACAGAGCACTCACGGCGCCCAGAATCCTCAGGGCACCCAAGGCAGTCAGGCTCCGGGAGAGCTGAGCGTACGAGAGAAGAAGGAGCTGCAGCGCGAGGAGACCACGCGCGCCGGCCGCTCCTACGTTCGGACTGTGACATCTACGAGACGCCCGAACGTCTCTGGCTGTGGGCGGACATGCCCGGAGCCGAAGAGGGATCGATCGACGTCAACGTCGCGAACGGCGTCCTCGAAGTCCAGGGTGCCGTGTCGTTGAAGGAATACGAGAACCTGACGGCGGTCTATACCGAGTACAACGTCGGCAACTGGATGCGGCGCTTCACGCTCTCGAGCGACATCGACACCGAGAAGATCCAGGCGCGCATGGAGAACGGCGTGCTCGTCGTCGAGCTGCCGAAGGCGGAGCGGGCGAAGCCGCGAAAGCTCACCGTGAAGCCCGCCTGAGCGCGGCCCTTTGCAGGTCGAACGAAAGACGGCTACTGGCTCGGCTCGCATGAACTGGACGCTGGTCGGCGCCGTCTTCGGCTTCCTCGGAGTGGCTGCGGGCGCCTTCGGGGCTCACGCCCTCCGCGAAGCCGTGACGGCCGACCGGCTGGCGGTCTTCGAGACCGCCGTACGCTACCAGATGTACCACGCGCTCGCGCTGCTCGCGGTCGGCGCGATCGGCGCGGACCGTGCCGGCTGGGCGTTCCTCGCCGGCACCACGATCTTTTCCGGCAGCTTGTACCTGCTGGTGCTCACCGACCGCCGCTGGCTGGGCGCGATCACCCCGATCGGCGGCGTGCTGCTGCTCGGCGGCTGGGTGCTGCTGGCGCTCGCCGCCCGCCGCTAGCCCCGCTACGCGGGGCGGGCGGGTGCGAGTGGCGGGTAGTAGACGACGCGCCGGTACGGCTCGCGGCCACGACTCTCCGAGGCGAGGCCGAGCTCCTGTGCGACGTGGTGCTGCAGGCGGCGGATCGGCGCCGGGCGCGGCTCGAGGTCCACGGGGCGGTTCTCCGCCAGGACCAGGTCCGCCGCGCCCCGCGCTTCGCGCAGTGCTGCTTCCTGGCTGGTCTCCGTCGAGAAGATTCCGGCGAGCAGGCTTTCGATCTGCGCTTGGGTGTTGCTCTTGATGCTGCGGATCGGGATGCCCCGGCGGCGCGCCTCGACGAGCTTCGGCGGATTCTTTTGTTCCTGTCCGCGTAGAGTGAGGACGAGATCGGCCTCCTTCAGGTGTGGAGTCACCGACGCCGCGGCGCCGATTGCCCGGAGCGCGCGCTCGAGCCGCGTGTAGCTGACTCCGTAGGGGTAGATGTGGCGGGGAGACCGCATACCGGCGCGGTCGCGCCGGTCGCGCGGCGTTCCCGCCGGCACCTCGGCGACGTCTGCTGCGACCGCGGGCTGGATCGCAAGCCGCCCGTCCATGCCGCGCTCGCGGAGCTCCGGCCGAGAGGACTGCCCTGCGAGCAGCAGGTCCACCGCCTCGGCGACGTCGCGATGCACCGCGAAACGATAGCGGTCCTGGATCTCGATCAGGAGATCGAACGTCGGCGCGGCGCGGCGCTCGAGGATCGTCTTCTGCGTCCGGCGCCGCCGCGCCTCCTCGTCGCCGAGCGTGACCGCCTCGACGCCGCCGACGAGGTCCGCGAGCGTCGGGTTCGCGAGCAGGTTCTCGAGGGTGGTACCGTGCGCGGTCGCGATCAGCTGCACCCCGCGCTCGGCGATCGTGCGTGCTGCGAGCGCCTCCTGGTGGGTGCCGATCTCGTCGACGACCACCACCTCCGGCATGTGGTTCTCCACCGCCTCGATCATCACCGCGTGCTGCAGCTCGGGGCTCGGCACCTGGAGTCGGCGCGCCTTGCCGATGCCGGGGTGCGGGACGTCGCCGTCGCCCGCGATCTCGTTCGAGGTGTCGACGACGACGACCCGCTTGGCGAGCTCGTCGGCGAGCACCCGCGCGGCTTCGCGGAGCAGCGTCGTCTTGCCGACCCCGGGACGGCCGAGCAGCAGGACGCTCTTGCCGCCGGCGAAGACGTCGCGGACGATCGCGATCGTGCCGGTGACCGCACGGCCGACCCGGCAGGTGAGGCCGATCACGTCCCGGCGACGATTCCTGAGGCCGGCGATCCGGTGGAGGGTGCCCTCGATCCCCGCCCGGTTGTCTGAAGTGAAGCTGCCGACCCGAGCGAGCGTGAACGCGATGTCCTCGCGGGTTACCGGGTCGATGCCGAGGACGCGCGCGGAAGCCGCGTAGCGGGCCTCCGCGGGGCGGCCGAGGTCGAGGACGATCTCGAGCAACTCCCCGGGATCGTCGTTCTCGACCTCGCGTCGGATGCGTCCGGGCAGGACCTCGAGCAGCAGGTCGAGGTTGTCCGTGCTCTCCGTCTGGACGATGGTCTCGGCCGAGGGGGCGTCGAGCCGCGTCGCCACGGTTCGAGAGTAGCGGCTCGGCCCCCGCGCGCCAAGCAGGGTGTCGCGGCCAGCCGGCCGCCGGTCAGCGCGCCGAGCCTGCCGCGCGGCGTCTCAGGCGCCGCTGCTCCCGGCGCTCCTCGACCGCCGCCACGGCGAAGCGTGGCCGGAGGAGGTTCACCATCGGCGGGATGAACATCAGCGCGCCCACCAGGTGGAAGCCGAGAAGCAGCGTCAGCAGGAGCGCCATCTCCGCCTGGAACTTCATCGGGAAGAAGACCCAGTAGACGATGCTGGCGGTCAGCGAGAGCCCGGTGAAGAGCACCGTCTTTCCGGTGGTGTGGAGCGCGCGGGCGATCGCCTCGTCGAACGTCCCATCCGACCGGTCGCGCTCGTATTCCTCGACGATCCGCGAGAGCACGTAGTAGCCGTAGTCGATGCCGATGCCGATGCCCACCGCCGCGACCGGCAGCGAGTTCACGTTCATGTCGATGCCGAGCAGGTACATGACGGCCTCGGAGAGCGGCTGCGCGATCAACGAGGGCAGCATGACGATCAGCGCCCCGACCACCGAACGGTAGGTCAGGTAGCTCAGCAGGAACACGACCGTCAGGATCAGCGCGAGGTTCACGCGGTACGACCACTCCACCTCCTCGTTGACGGCGGCGAGGATGCCGAGCAGCCCTCCGGCGAGGAGGTAGCGGACGGTGTCGTCGGGGGTCGCCGCCTCGGCGACGTACTGCTTCGCCTTCGCGATCGCGTTCTGGATCGTGTCGTGATTGTAGTTCCGGTAGAAGAGCGTGATCGTCGCGTTCGTGTAGGAGAGATCGAAGAAGCGGTCCATCTCGCCCCGCCGGGTGCCGGCGGTCAGCAGAAAGAAGATCTGCCCGACGTGAGAGTCGTTCGCGGGCAGCATGTTCCACTTGGGATCGCCTTCGTGGAACGTGCGGAAGATCTTCTTGAGTAGGCCCGCGACCGTCATCGAGCCGCCCGCGCCCTCCTTTTCCATCCAGCGGGCGAAGAGCTCGAGCTGCGACAGCGTGTGCGCGTTCTTCAGCGCCTCACGCTTCTTGCCTTCCGCGATGATCACCAGCTGCGAGGCGCCGAGGAAGTGCTCGTTGACCTTGCGAAAGGCGACGTTGTGCGGGTGGTCGGGGTAGAGAAGCGCCTCTCCCGGGGTGGTGTTGCCGACCTTCAGGAGATGGGATCCCCAGAGGCCGAGCGCGAGGAGCAGCGCCAGCCCGGCGGCCATCGCGCCGCGGCGCCAGCCGGTCGCGAGCCAGACGAGCCGGTTGGCGAACGCATCGTACAGGCGGGAGAAGAAGCTCGCGGACGTGACCGGCGGCTTCGGCGGCCGCACGAACGACAAGATGATCGGGTGCAGCGTGACCACGCTGACGAAGATCGAGACGATCCAGAAGCTCGACAGGATCGCGAGCTTCTGGATCAGCGGAATGCGCGCCACGTAGAGCGTCAGGATCGCCAGGCCGTCGGCGAGGAGCGAGACCATCGCCGGCGCGTAGATCTCGGTGTACGACTTGACGATCGCGGCATGCTGGTCGCCGAGGCGGTGGTACTCCTCGTGGTACCGCTCCATCGATTGGACGGAGTGCGAATGCGCGCGGGCGGAGATCAGCAGCGGAATCACCAGCACGAGCGGATCGAGGCTCAATCCGCAGAGGCCGCCGAAGCCGAGGCCCCAGATCGCCGACAGCACCCCGGAGAAGACCGGGATCCAGACGCCTTGCCAGCTCTGGAACTCGTACCAGAGGATCGCGATCATGGTCGCGATGCTCGCGAGCATCACCCACTTCATGCTGGGCAGCATGGTCATGAAGTAGGCGTAGAGGACCGGGAAGCCGGTGACGTAGATCTTCGTCCGCGCGTCTTCCTCGCGGTGGACGATCTCCTGGATCTTGCTCCACATCGCGACGAGGTCGAAGTACTCTTCCCAGAAGCCGGCGACGATCTGCGTCGCCTTGTCGTCGGGAGAGACCAGCAGGCCGCGGACGCCTTCGGTCGTGTAGACCTTCTGCCGCAGGAACTCGAGATCCTCCTTCGTCTCCGGCAAACGCGGATAGGTGAGCGGGACGACCTTGATCCCGGAGCCGGCGGTGAGCGCGGTCTTCACCTTCGGGTGGGTGATCGAGATCACCTGCTCGGGGTTCACGCCGGGGATGTCGTGCAGGAACGCGAGGGTGATGCGGTCGACCTTGTGAATCGTCTCCGCGTCGGTGAACAGGTCGCCGTCCTGCACCTCGACGACCACCTGCACCACGTTCGCCGTGCCGAACATGTGCCGGTACTTGGTGTAGAGCTGGATGTACGGATGACGCGGCGGGTAGAGGTCGAAGAAGTTCGTGTAGACCCGCATGTCGAACGCCATGAAGTACAGGAGGTAGGCCGTGATCGCGGCGATCACGGCGACGACGGACCAGCGATGGCGGAGGAGAAAGAAGAGGTAAGCTTCGATGTACCGTCGCGGCAGCATCCGGCCGCTCGGGATACCACCGGCGCTCGCGGGCGAGCAAACCGCGGTCGGCGGCGCGCGCGCGTCTGCGGCGGGTCGGAGGAGCTCTTTCGCCGCCGCGAGCCTCCGCCGATCCCCACCTCTCCGAACGCGCTCGCAGAAGAGCTCGTGGGCGCAAGATGGTCCTCGCTAGCTCGGACCGAGCCCAGCCACCCCCCCCAGCCGGAATGCGCTCGCTGTGAAGCGCTCGCGGGCGCCAGATGGCCCGCTTCACGCGGGCCGCGCCCTAGCGCGAGTAGATGTACTCTTTCAGGAAGTGGATCTCGACCGTCTGCTCCTCCGAGAGCTCCTTCATCAGGTCTCCGATGGAGAGCACGCCGAGGAGCGATTCACCCTCGACGACGGGAAGGTGACGGCAGCGATGCCGCGTCATCTTCGCCATCGCGCCTTCGGCGGCCTCGTCGGGAGACGTGAAGACGAGATCCCGGGTCATCACCTCGGCGACGCGCGTGGCGGCGATGTCGCGGCCGTTCAGCACCACGCGGCGCATGAGGTCGCGCTCCGTGAAGATGCCGGCGACGCGGTCGCCATCCAGCACGACGACCGCCCCCGTGTTTGCGCGGTCCATCTGGCGCACGGCCTCGAGGACGGTGTCGGTCACGCCAACCGCGACCACGCCGCTTCGCGCCTTCCGCTGGAGAATGTCGGCGATGCTACGCATGAGGCATCCCTCCTCGGCGACGGTACCAAAGTCGCCGCTCGGCGGGAAACATCGCGCGGGAGTCGCGACCCGTGCGGGTATCGGCGTAGGCGCGTTTCCTCCAGATGGCGAGCGGGTGACGCGAAGGCGCGGCGCTCCCGCTCCTAGGTCAATGCGCTCGTTCCGCGAGCAGCAGCCGGCACTCGGCGACCTCGCGCACTTCCGACGAGCTCTCCGCATCGATCAGTGCGCGGAGCTCGTCGCGAAGCCCGGGTCTCGATGCCAGGTTCTCGATCGCCGCGAGCCGCACGTCGGGCGACGCATCCGATGCGGCCGAGAGCAGCGCCTCGTCCGCCTGCGGTGTATGCGCGTATCGCAGGCCGCGGATCGCGGCGATCCTCGTGTTGGCATCGGAATCGGAGCGCACCGTTTTCAGGAACGTGTCCTGCAGCGCCGGTGCGACGTCGGGGGTGGCGAAGTTCGCCGTCTGGTTGATCAACGCGCGGTGAAGATCGGGATCCGTCTCGGTCTGTACCTGCTCGATCAAGAGGTCGCGCGCTTCCTTGCCGCCGCTGAAGATCAGCGTCGGCAACATCAGCAACCTGCCCTTGGGATCGGACGTGGCGGCGAAGGTGTCGCGCAGGATCGAGAATGCCTGCGGCCCGCTCTTCAGTACCTCCATCATCGCCATTGCCGCATCTCTGGCCGCGCCCTGATCCCCCGCCGCGGCGAGCGCGATCGATTGTTGCAGCCGGCTGCCGAGCTCCTTCAACGCCTCGGGGCGTGGCGTCGCCACGGGAGTTGGACCGGCAGCGGGCGTGGCCGGGCCGGCGCCGCCTTGCTTGCCGCGAACCACGATGCGGTCGAGCTCCTGCCGAAGCGCGTTGTTCTCGGCGTCTGCGGTCGCGAGAGCGAGGCGGAGCTTCTTGAGCTCCGTGCCACCGTCCACGCGATCCGACACGGGGGCCACGACGGGCGCGCGCTCCGCTCGCATCCACCCGACGGCGGCGAGCGCCAGGCTGGCGGCCGCGACGATCCAGGGAAGGACGACGAGAAACGCGAGCCCGGACGAGCTCCGGATCTTCCCTTCCATCGGCCGGAACACTAGCGGTCGTCCGCGCGGGCGTCAAAAACTCCGGGGAACCCGTCTCCGGGGGCGCGATCACGGCGGCTCGCTCGATACGCAAGCTCGCGACCGAGGAGGCGCAGGGCTCCGGCACGACCGACAGCCGGAGCTCCACGCGCCGGCCCGCCCACGGGGCGAGGTCGACGGCCCCGCGGCGCCGATGCGCACGGAAAAGGGCAGGGGAGAGGCTGACCCCCGCGAGCTCCCGCCACTCACGTTCAGCGCGCAGCTCGACCGTGAAGCGTGCCGCGTTGCGCGTCTCCTCCGGTAGCGCCACCTCCCAGTGGAGCGATGCTCTGGGCGGCACTCGCAGCCGCCGAGTGATCTCCGCCGGTCCGATCACGAGCAGCGGGCGGCGATGCTCGCCGCGCCGTACGACCACGCGCGGCCGAGGCGGCACGCCCCGCCCGCGGAGCGTGGTGCATGCGGGAGCCATGAGGATCGTGGAGTACGCCGCGGCGAGGCGCCGCTGGCCGAAAACGGTCTTTCCTCCGCCGAGCACGGCATGGTGAAACGCGAGCTCGTTCCGCCCCCGGCGAAGCACGCCTGCCGGCACGACGAACCGATACTCCCAGAAGTCCGGCCGGGGTGCGAACTCGCCGATTGGGCTGCCGTTCACGGCGACCCTCACCTGCTGCACGCCACCGCCGGCGAACGGACGGACCGTCACGAGCAGCTGCTTGTCCTCGACGCGAAGCACGTCGAAGGCGACGACTGCTTCGGGCGCCGTCGCCCACACGAAGAACGTACGCCGGCCCTTGTCCCATTCGTCGATCGACCAGCCGCGCACGAGGTGCGCCCGCTCGCCGACGCCGAAGAAGAGAGCACGCGTCTCGAGCTCGATCCGTGCATGGCCCAGACGCAGGACGTCGACTGCCCGGCCGCCGCCGAGCTCACTCTCTCCGGGCGACCGGTTGCATCCCGCGCCCGCGATCAGCAGCAGGAGCGCCGCCACCGCCGAACGGGTGAAGCGCGAGCAGTCCGTGGCGACCGTTCCGGGCATCTGCTATGGGTCGGGCCTTCGTGTCGATCCAGCCGGTTCTGCGCGAAAGCACCCGATCGAGCGTCGCTCTCCGGCCCTGGCGGCTCGCGTTCGTCGTTCCGCGCTACGGCGCCGAGATCGTCGGCGGCGCCGAGACGCTCGCGCGAGCGTTCGCGGAGAACTTGCCCGTCGAGCGCTTCGAAGTCGAGATCCTGACCACGTGCGCCCTCGATCACCATCGATGGCAGAACGTGCTACCGGCGGGAGAGGTACGCCTGGGGCGGACGAGGGTACGGCGGTTTCCCGTCTCCGCCCGGGACGTGGAGAGGTTCCTCCGGGTCCAGGAGCGGATCGCCGCCGGCATCCCGGTCCCGGTCGGCGAGGAGCTCGATTGGGCCGCAGGGAGCGTCAACTCCGAGGACCTGTATTCCTTCCTGGCGGCGAACGCCGCCTCGTACGACGCGCTCATCTTCTTACCGTACCTGTTCGGAACCACCTTGCTCGGTGCCCACGTGGCCCCCGACCGGTCGCTCCTGATCCCCTGCCTCCACGACGAGGGCTTCGCCTACACGGCGACCGTCCGCCATCTCTTCCGGAGCGTCCGCGGTACGATCTTCAACAGCGCTCCCGAGCGCGCGCTCGCCGGCCGCCTCTACGACGTCGTCGCCGACGCGCCGGTCGTCGGCATGGGGTTCGCGGCTTCGGCGCCCGCGAACGCCTCGGAGTTCCGCAAACGCCACGGGATCGACGGCGACTACCTGCTGTACTTCGGCCGGAAGGAAGAGGGGAAAAACCTGCCGCTCCTGCTCGACGCGTTCGCCGCCTGCGACCGGTCGCGCGGTCTCGCCCTCGTTCTCGCGGGAGACGGCTCGGTCGGACGCGATGCGCCGGCGGGCCTCGTCGACCTGCCGCGGCTCGACGAGCACGAGAAGCGGGCCGCGTGCGCCGGGGCGCTCGCGGTGTGCCAGCCTTCCACGAACGAGTCGTTCTCGATCGTGCTGATGGAGTCCTGGCTCGAGGGCACGCCGGTGCTCGTGCACGGGCGCTGCGACGTCACGCGGGCGCACGTGTCGGAGGCGGGAGGCGGGCTCTACTTCGAGACCGCCACGGAATTCGCTGCCGAGGTGGATTACCTTCGGACCCATGTGGACGTGGCGGAGGAGATGGGACGGCTCGGTCGAGAGTACGTGCGCCGGAGCTATTCCTGGGAACGGGTGACGGAGCGCTTCGAGGCGGCGCTTCGCCGCTGGGTCGGCGAGCCGTGAGCGACGGCGGAGAGTCGGGTGACGGAGCGCTTCGAGGCGGCGCTCCGCCGCCGGGTCGGCGAGCCGTGAGCGACGCCGGAGAGTCGGGTGACGGAGCGCCTCGAGGCGGCGCTTCGCCGCTGGATCGGCGAGCCGTGAGCGACGGCGGAGAGTGGTTCCGCGCAGACGACCCGGACGCGGAACGGCTCGCGACTCGGGTGCGGGAACGGCTGGACGCGCGGATCGCGAGCGGCGTGCTCTCCCTCGACGAGATCGAGCGTGTCGCATCGGCCCGTGTGCGGGTGTTGCCGGTCGGCGGTCACCTCTCCGAGGCGTTTCGCCGCTGCTGCATCGCCTGGGAGGTCGATCGGCCGGAGCGGTT
>JAXDLK010000044.1:0-12473 GCA_034666665.1 Candidatus Binatota bacterium | reverse complement strand
GAGCTCTATCCCGTCCTGCGCTCGGACGTCTCCGGCGGCGAGGAGATGGCGGAGGAAGCGGAGCAGGAGCATGCCGAAGTGAAGCGCATGATCGCCGACCTCGAAGGCGCGGACGCGGAGAGCAAGGACACCGAGGTGAAGGTGGAAGAGCTCGCGCAGGCCGTCGAGCACCACGTCGAAGAGGAGGAGAACGAGATCTTCCCCAAGCTTCGGGAGGAGCTCGGCGAGGAACGTCTCGCAGAGCTCGGGAAGCAGCTGCGGGACGCGAAACGCGAAGCGCAGGGTAGTTCCCGGGGGCGGTCGTCGGGCGAACGCAGCCAGGGCGGGCGCACCCAGCGCAGCACCGGCGGCAACGGTCGCTCGGGCGCCGCCTCTTCCCAGACGCGCGCAAAGACGTCGGGCGGCGGCAGCAGCGGAAAGAGCGGCTCTGGACGGTCGAAGTCCCGGGCGAGCGGCCGCTCGCAAACCGGCTCCAAGACCGGCTCGAAATCCCGTTCGAAGACGGGCTCCAAGTCCGATTCGCAGTCCGGCTCCAAACGAGCGGCTCCACGCTCCGCGGCGAAGTCGCGCTCGACCACCCGCGCGAAGAAGTCCTCGAAGTCCGCGGGCGCGACGAAGGGCCGCGGCAGGGCGAAATCGAGCGGCTCGCGAAAGACGGCTTCCGGCGCGCGCGGAGGCTCTGGCCGCGGGAACCGAAGGTAGGGCTCGGTGGGCGAGCAGGTCCCGAAGCCGGCCGCGCCGAAGCGCGCGGGCGGCCGGCCGGCGTCCGGTGCGGCGGGTCCGCCGGACGACGGTGGCCATCAGGGATCGTTCACTCGACCCGAGGACGTCGCCGCCGCCGCCCGGTAGCCGACGTGACGAGGCGAACCCGCCGCTGTCCACGAACGAGCGCGAGACCTCGAAAAGGCGCACCGACCGCGATAAGTGACGAGCGGCCCGAAAGGGCCGCCCGAGATGCCGAGATCCTGGCTCGATCGCTGGCCGTTCCTTCGCCAGCTCCGTACCGGCACTGATGGCACCGGGCCGGAAGCCACCTCGGACGCGACGGCGGGCCTGCGCGCGCGCACGGCCGGCGCGTCGATTGCTCGTTCGGTCTGCCCGTACTGCGGCGTCGGCTGCGGCCAGATCGTCCATCATCGTGACGGCAAGCTTCTCGCGATCGAAGGCGATCCCGGGAGCCCGATCAGTCAGGGCACGCTCTGTCCCAAGGGTGCGGCGTCGTACCAGCTCCTCACGCAGCCGAACCGGCTGACCCGCGTCCTTTACAGAGCACCCCACGCGAGCGCGTGGCGCACGCTCGATCTCGACACGGCGATGGACATGGTCGCCGACCGCGTGTGGGAAACGCGCAAGCGGACGTTCATCGCGGAGGAGGACGGAAAGCCGCTCCGCCACACCACGGCGATCGCCCACCTCGGCGGCGCCACGCTCGACAACGAGGAGAACTATCTCATCAAGAAGCTCTTAACCGGCGGGCTCGGCATGGTCGCCGTGTCCAACCAGGCACGCATATGACACTCGAGCACGGTGCCCGGTCTGGGCACCTCGTTCGGACGGGGAGGAGCGACGACCGCACAGCAGGACCTGGCGAACGCGGACTGCATCCTGATCGAGGGCTCCTCGATGGCCGAGGCGCATCCCGTCGGCTTCCGCTGGGTACTGAAGGCGAAGGAGCGCGGTGCCACGATCATTCACGTGGATCCGCGCTTCTCGCGAACCAGCGCGCTCGCCGATCTGTGGGTGCCGATCCGCGCCGGTGCCGACCTCGTGTTCCTCGGCGGTCTCGTGCGTCACGTCCTCGAGAACCGGCTCTTCTTCCGGGAGTACGTGCTCCACTACACGAATGCATCGTGCCTGGTGCGCGACGACTTCCGCGACACGGAAGACCTCGACGGGCTCTTTTCCGGATGGGACCCCGAGCGGCGCACGTACGAAACCGAGAGCTGGCGCTACGAGGGAGACGATCTTGCCCGCCCGCTTCGCGATCCGACGCTCGAGCATCCGCGCTGCGTGTTCCAGCTCCTGCGGCGACACTTCACTCGGTACACGCCGGAGATGGTGGAGAAGCTCGCCGGCGTTCCGCCGGATCTCTTCGGTCGCGTCGCCGACGCGTTCACCTCCGCGTCCGGCCGCGAGAAGACGGCGGCGATCTGCTACGCCCTCGGTTGGACGCAGCATTCGAAAGGCGTGCAGATCATCCGCACGGCGGCGATCCTGCAGCTTCTGCTCGGCAACGTCGGGCGTCCCGGTGGAGGCATCCTGGCGCTCCGCGGACACGCATCGATCCAGGGCTCGACGGACATTCCGACCCTCTTCGACATCCTCCCCGGCTACCTGCCGATGCCCAAAGCGGGCACCGGGGAGGACGACCTCGCCGGCTACGTGCGGAACCATCGCAAGGTCGCGGGACAGTGGTCCGCGCTGCCGGCGTACGTCACCAGCCTGCTGAAGGCATGGTACGGACCGCACGCGACGCCGGAGAGCGACTCGGGGTACCGCTTCCTCCCGCAGGTTTCGCGGGACCATTCCCACTTCTCGTTCATCACCGAGATGGCCGACGGCCACGTCGACGGGTTCTTCGTCATGGGGCAGAACCCCGCCGTCGGCGCGCAGCACTCGCGGCTCGAACGCAAGGCGCTCGCGCGGCTCCGCTGGCTCGTCGTCCGTGACATGGTCGAGATCGAGACGGCGTCCTTCTGGTACGACTCGCCGGAGATCGAAACCGGCGAGCTGACCACGGCGAACGTCGCCACCGAAGTGTTCCTGTTCCCGGCAGCCGGCCATGCGGAAAAGGAGGGAACCTTCACGAACACACAACGCCTGCTGCAGTGGCGAGAGCAGGCGGTCGATCCGCCGGGCGACGCGCGGAGCGAGGCGTGGTTCATCCATCAGCTCGCGAAGCGGCTGCGGTCGCGCGCGGCCGCGGCCGGCGATCCACTGGATGAGCCGCTTCGCGCGCTCGACTGGTGGTACCCGGAGGACGAGCACGGGGAGCCGCACATCGAAGCCGTGCTCGCGGAGATCAACGGTTGGCGAAGCGATCCGGCCGAAGCCGCGGCCGGCCTCGTGCATTCGCGCGACGCGGAGGACCGGCCGCATCACGGGCCGCAGGTGAAAGGATTCGGCGATCTTCGCGATGACGGCTCGACCGCGTGCGGCTGCTGGATCTACTCCGGCGTCCTCGGCCCGGACGGCGTGAACCGCGCGCGGCAGCGTGAGCCATCGGGCGCGTACGCCCACGGCTGGGGATTCGCCTGGCCGGCGGATCGACGCATCCTCTACAACCGTGCGAGCGCCGCGCCGGATGGCACCCCCTGGAGCGATCGCAAGAAGCTCGTCTGGTGGGACGACACCGAGCGTCGCTGGACGGGCGACGACGTTCCGGACTTCGTCGCCGAGAAACCGCCCGACTACGTTCCTCCGCCGGACGCGACCGGGCTCGCGGCGCAGCGCGGCGACGCTCCCTTCCTGCTCCACGAGGACGGCCTCGGCTGGCTCTACGTACCGGAGGGGCTGAAGGACGGGCCGCTGCCGACGCACTACGAGCCGCTCGAGTCCGTCGCCGACAACGCGCTCTACGGGCGCGCGACGAATCCCGCGGTCCGCTGGTTCGTCCGTGACGACAATCGCTTCGCGCCGCCGAAGGACCCGCGCTTTCCCTACGTCCTCACCACGTATCGTCTGACGGAGCACCACACGGCAGGCGGAATGAGCCGCTTCCTCTCCCATCTCGCCGAGCTACAGCCCGAGCTCTTCGTGGAGATCTCCCCGGAGCTCGCCGGGGAGCTCGGCGTCGCGAGCACCGACTGGGTGACGGTGTCGACGCTCCGCGGGATCGTCGAGGCGCGCGCGCTCGTCAGCCGCCGGATGCGGCCGCTCCAGGTCGACGGCCGCATCGTGCACCAGGTGGCGATGCCCTTCCACTGGGGCTCCGCCGGGCCGAACCGGGGCGACGTCGTCAACGATCTGATCCCGCTCTCCGGAGAGCCGAACGTGACGATCCACGAAGGCAAGGCGCTCCTCTGCTCGGTGACCGCAGGACGGCGCCCGCGCGGCCGCGACGTGACCGAGGCTCTCGACCGCCTCGTCCGCGAGACCCCTCCCCATCCCGAGGCCCCGAGTACCGAGCCTCGACCCAGCGAGCGCCCCGGCGGCCATGGCCACCACGGGAAGACCACGTGATCGGCGACGGCATCGCCAGCGCGAATCAGCGCACCCACAGATTCGTCGAGGAGCGCACCCCGGTCGGCTTCTTCACCGACCCGACCTTGTGCATCGGCTGCAAGGCGTGCGAGGTCGCCTGCAAGGAGTGGAACGGTCTTCCCGAAGACGGCTTCGTCTTCTCGGGCACGTCGTACGACAACACCGGCGCGCTCGGCGCATCCACCTGGCGTCACGTCCTCTTCCTCGAGCAGGATCAGTCCCGCGGACCGCAGCTCGCCGGACCGATGTCCGGCGGCGAGGGCGAGGATCCCTTCCGCTGGATCTTCCTCTCCGACGTGTGCAAGCACTGCGAGCACGCCGGCTGTCTCGAAGCCTGCCCGACGGGCGCGATCGTCCGCACCGAGGTGGGCTCCGTCCTCGTTCAGGACGACGTCTGCAACGGCTGTGGCTACTGCGTCGTCTCCTGTCCGTTCGGCGTCGTCGATCGGCGCCCGCAACCGCTGCCGGGAGCGGGCGGGGCGTTCAAGTGCACGTTCTGCTACGACCGGCAGGCGAGCGGCCTGCCGCCGGCGTGCGCCAAGGTGTGCCCGACGGAATCGATCCAGTTCGGTCCGCTCGACGAGATCACCGCGCGCGCGGCACGGCGGGTCGAAGACGTGCGCGCGCTCGGCTACGCGGACGCGTCGCTCTACGATGCGCGCGGCACGTCGGTCGGCGCCACGCGCGCGGTGTTCCTCGTTCTGGGTTCGCCGGAAGCGTACGGCCTACCGGCGGACCCCGTGGTTCCAACCGTGTACCTGCGGGACGCGTGGACCTCGTCGCTCCTCACCTCGCTGGTCGCGCTCGCCGGCGTCATCGCCGCATTCGCTCTCCTCTGATCCGTGAAACCCGCCGGCTACTACGGACTGCCGGTGGTGAAGCCTCCCGTCTGGACGTGGGAGATCCCCGTCTACTTCTTCGTCGGGGGTCTCGCCGGCATGGCGGAGGCGATCGCCCTCGCCGCGTTCTCGACCGGAGCGGAGCTCGAGCTGGTGCGCAAGGCGGCCTGGGTCGCCGCCGCCGGCGCGGGCGTGTCACCGATCCTGCTGGTGATGGACCTCGGGCGCCCGGCCCGGTTCGCGAACATGCTGCGCGTCTTCAAGTGGCGCTCGGCGATGTCGGTCGGAGCCTGGACACTCGCCGTCTTCGGCGCCTGCGCGGTCCCCGCCGCGCTGCTCCTCCAGTGGGGTGAGGGTCGAGCGTTGCATGCCGTTGCAGCGCTGCTTCTATTCGGCGCCGGCGTTCTCGGCCCGTTGCTGGCGACGTACACCGGAGTGCTGCTCGCGGCGACGGCGATCCCGGTGTGGTCCGCCCATCGCACGCTCCTGCCGATCCACTTCGGCGCCGCTGCTCTCGGGTCGGCGGCGGCCGTGCTCGAGCTCCTCGGCTCGCGTCCTCCCGCGCTCTCGGCGGTCGGCATCGCCACCGCGATCGTCGAGACGATGATCGGTGCGGCGCTCGAGATCGGCCGCGCGAGCGTAGTCGATCGCCCGCTCCGCACCGGCCGCTCCGGGAACCTGATGCGCGCCGCGGCGGTGCTCACCGGGCCGCTCTCGCTCGCGCTACGCCTCGTCGGCGCGCGCACGGGCGGCGGCGCCGCATTCCTGTTCGGAGCCCTGCTCAGTCGATTCGCTTGGATCGATGCCGGGCGCTGCTCGGCACTCGACCCCGAGGCGACGTTCGCGTCCCAGGCTCCCCCCTGATGCGGCTGCGTGCTCGGGCGCGGACGTCTCCGCGCCCGAAGGACGGAGTCCTAGCGCAAGTTTTCGCGCAGGCCCTCGCGGAGCGTCTGCGTCGCCCGAAACACCAGCGACTTGACGGCGCTCACGGAGGTGTCGAGGCATCCCGCCACCTCCTGATAGGAGAACCCCTCGATGCGGCTCAGCAGCAACGCCGCTCGCTGATTCGGCGGCAGCCGCTTCAAGAGCTTCTTCAGCTTCCCGGCCACCTCGAGCCCGGCAACGTAGTCCTCGACCTGCGGGATCGTCTGATCGGCGATCTGTCTGCCCTCGCGGTCGTCTTCCGGATTCTTGCTGCGATCGAGAGACTCGATCCGCCCCTGATAGACGAAGCGCCGCCGCTCGTTCAGGCAGAGGTTGATCATCACGCGGTAGAGATACGTCGCGAGGCGCGCCTGGGGCTCGTAGCGCTCGCGGGCGCGATAGATCTGCAGGAACGCCTCTTGGACGAGCTCTTCCGAGCGCTCGACGCTGCCGATGAACCGGTTCGAGAAGTTCAGCAGCGGCGCGCGGTACTTGAGGAAGAGCTCGTGGAACGCCTGATGGTCTCCGTCCCGCACACGCATCATCAACGTGGTGTCGGGGTCGTTCGCCCAGCCGCGAGCCGCGCCGCCGTCGGCATGTCCGTTGGCGGCGTGTCCGTTGCCGTTCGCTTTGCTCTCGTCTTCGGCGAGCTCCTCGTCCGCCGCCTCGTCGTCATCGTCCGCGGCCCGGCCGTACGGCCGGGAGCTCACGGAAGTATCTTCATCCTCGGATAGAAATTCCTGTTCTTGCATCACCCATCCGTCCCTCTCCCGGATCGAAAATGCTCCGGGAATTCAGCATCCGGGGGTCGACGTTCGCCGCACGGCGCATTCCGCAGGCGAGCTTCGACCCGATGCCACGACCACGAACGTGCCCGCGTCGAATCAGCGCCCGCGGCCCGCGAAGGCATTCGCGCCCGCGCCGCGACGACCGCCGCCGGAGCCGGCCGCGCGGAACGCCGGCTGAGGCATCGGCCGCGCCTCGTCGAGGTGCAGCTTTCGCCCCTCGAACTCCTGTCCGTCGAGAGCCGCGATCGCCCGTTCGGCCTCGCTACGCTCCGCCATCTCGACGAACCCGAAGCCCTTCGATTGGGCCGTCGAGCGGTCCTTGATGATCGTCACGGAACGAATCGCGCCGTACGGGCCGAAGAGTCCTTCGAGCTGTTGCTCGGTCGTTCCGTAAGGCAGGTTGCCTACGTAAATTCGCATCGACGCCTCCTGTGTCGCACCGGCAGCCCGTCACCTGCGTGTGTCGATGCAGGTCGTATCGAGCCATTCCGGTGACCACGATTCTGGTCTCCGGACGTAAAGTTTCAATCCGGAAAATTCCCTTCGAACCGTGGGGGGTTTCCCCAACCAGGAAAACCCTCGGAGGGATCAGTCTTCGCGAGGCATCTTGTCGGTGCCCGCGAGCACCGCGAGGCGGACGAGCTCCGCCAGAGACTTCGCCTGCATCTTCGACATCACGCGGCTGCGGTGCGCCTCGACCGTCTTCGGGCTGAGACCGAGCTCGGAGGCGATCACCTTGCTCGGCTTGCCCTCGACGATCAAACGCATGACCTCGCGCTGCCGCGGCGTGAGCTCCGCCATGCGAGCCGCGAGCTTCTCCGCCTCGGTCGACTTCGATCGCGCCTCGCGATCGCGTTCGATCGCGAGCTGGATGCGATCGAGAAGCAGCTGATCGCTGAACGGCTTCTCGATGAAGTCGACGGCGCCCTCTTTGAGCGCACGCACGGCGGTGGGAACCTCGGCGAACGCGGTCATGATGATGACGGGCAGCTTCGATCCGCGTTCCAGCAGCTCGCGCTGCAGGTCGAGTCCGGAGAGCCCCGGCATGCGCACGTCGGTGACCAGGCAGCCGACGGCTTCAGGATCGAACTCGCGGAGGAAATCCACCGCGGACCCGTACGTGCGGACCCCGAGACCGATCGACTCGACGAGGAAGCGGATGGACTCGCGGAGCGTCGAATCGTCGTCGACGACGAAAACCGTCGGCTTCGGCTGCATCACGGCCGACTCACTCCTCCGCTCCGGGAGCGGCGCACGATACGGCCGCCATGCTCAGTTTCACGCTTCCATCCAGCTCGGCAGGAGCATCACGCCCCGCCACCGACATCACCGTTACCCGACGTCTCCGAGAAGCCCCCTCGCCGAGGGAACTTAACGACTGGAGGTAAGCGTCGCAACCGCGCAGAGAAGGGCGGCGCCCGTCCCCGCGACCGGGAAGGCTGGAGCCGTCGGACCGCCGCCGGGTCCCCATCACGCGATGTCGTGAAGACGAAACCCTGCGTTCCCGTCGAGCAGCGGCTTCCACAGGTCGCCGACGCGCGCGATGCGCGCGCGGACGTTGTCGATGCGAAAGTCGTCGATCTCGATCCCGCCCTCGATCTCCGCCCAGGTGACCGGCGTCGACACCGGCGCCCGCGGTCGGGGGCGCACCGAGTAGACCGAGGCGAGGGTGCGGCCCCACGCATTCTGATTGTAATCCACCAGCACGCGGCCCTTCGGCCGGCGCGCGATCCGGTACTCGGCGGTGACCAGCGCCGGGGCCGCCTGCTCGAGCGTCTGCGCCAGCTCCTTCGCGAACGCCCAGACCTGCTTCTGCGTCGGGCCCCGTTCGATGCCGACGTAGACGTGGATCCCGCGCGAGCCCGTGGTCTTGGCAAGCGGGCGCATCCCGAGGTTCTCGAGAGCGTCGCGTACGAGGAGCGCGGCATCGCGCACCGCCGCGAACGCAGTGCCTTCGACCGGATCGAGGTCGAAGTGCAGGCAGTCGGGCCGGTCGACGTCGTCGCACGGCGCGTACCACTGGTTGAGGTCGATGCATCCGAGGTTCACGACCCAGAGGAGCGCCGGCAGGTCCTGGATCATCGGGAAATCGATCACGTTCCCCGAGGCGTGCTCGATCGAGCAGATCTCGATCCACTCCGGCCGGGGGTGCGGCGCACGCTTCATGAAGAAGTGCTCGCCGTGCGCACCGTTCGGATACCGCTTCATCACCATCGCACGGTCGCGGAGATGCGGGAGGAGCACGGTAGAGACGTCCGTGTAGTACTGCAGCAGATCGCCCTTGGTGATCCCGAGCTCGGGCCAGAACGGTTTGTGGAGGTTCGTCAGCCGCACCGTGCGGCCTCCGAGCTCGGCGTCCGCGTCTCCATGCCGCGGCAGCGCCACGAGCGCCGGCGTCGAACGCGCGCTCGCCCGCGGCCGTGGGCTCCGCTTGGCCGGGTGCCGGTCGCGGGTCGCGCGGCCGCTCGTCACCGCCGCGCCTCAAGGCGCGGCGGGCGGGGGCCATGAAGCACGGCGCCCGCCAGGCCGGCATACTCGAGCTCACGACCGTCATCGACGCAGCGAAGCAGCAGACCGCCGCGGCTCATGTCGCCACGGCCGATGAATGCGGGCGGAAACCGCAGCCGCTCGCCGAAGGCGGCGGAGAGGACGCCGACGTACTTCGGGGTCGCCACGCTGCCGAGCAGCACGATCTCCGAGTCCGCTCCCGCGGCGGACGCGAGCCGGCGCGCATCGCGCTCGAGCGGCCGGCGATAGCGCCGATCCTCGAGGTCGATCCCGGCGCCGGCGAACGCACGCAGCCGGTCGATCGTAACGGGCTCGTCGAGCTCGCAGAGCCCGTCGGTCGCCGTGATGACGAGCACGCCTGCGAGCTTCGCCGGCGGACGCGCGAAGGCTCGCGCGTACGTCGCCTTGCCCCGGAAGTAGAGACCGCTCACGAACGAGAAGACTTCTCCGAGCGGTGCGCCCGCAGCCTCCCGCAGCTTGGCCGCGAGCGGCAGCCGCGACCCGTCCGTGAGCAGCCAGCCCGCGCGCGTGCCGCCGCAGAACGCCGGCGAAAGGATGAAGATCCGCTGCATCGCCCGCGAAGCTAGCGGAGCACCGGCGGCGGGAAAAGACGTGCGGCCTCCTCGGTGGTGGCGAACCGGACGAGCGGTTAAGATCATCCTCGTGAGCGAGCCCGCGGCCCGCCTTCCCGAACACCTCGAGCCGAGAGCCGTCGTCCCCGAAAGGACGAAAGCACGGGTGCGTGCGCTGACCCCGACACGCCGCAGCCGCGTCGGCACCGGGTCGCTGCTGGTCGCCGTCGCCGGCAGCGTCGCCTGTCAGGCGGCGCTCGCGATCGGCGTCGGCGAGGCCGCGCCGTGGCTCCGACTGGTCGCGCACGGCTTCGAAGCGGCGGTCGTCGGAGCTCTCGCGGACTGGTTCGCCGTCACTGCCCTCTTCCGCCACCCGCTCGGGCTGCCGATCCCGCACACCGCGATCATCCCGGCGCGGCGCCGGAAGATCACCGAGAGCATCGTCTCGATGATCGAAGACGAGTGGCTGTCGCCGGAGGTGATCGGTACCCGGCTGCAGCGACTCACCCCGAGCGCCCTGGTGGTCGACTGGCTCGGAGAGCCCACGCACGTGACGCGCCTCGGAGCGCCTCTCCGCGACCTGTTACGCGCCCTCGCCCGCATGCTCGGGGAGCCCGACGTCGCCGAGTTCCTCGATCACACGATCCACCGGCAGCTCGCCGAGGTGCCGATCGACCGCTCGACGGGCGAATGGCTCGCACGCGCGGTCGCGAACCCCTCCGCAGGCGGTGTCTTCGAATCGCTGGCGCTCTCGCTCGGCAACCTCGCCGACCGGCCGCGCACGGCGGTCGAGCTCCAGTGGTGGCTCGAGCGCTCCGCGAGGAAGCTCCGCCAGAGCGGCAAGCGCGTGGTGCCGTTCTTCCTCCGCCGGAAGATCGTGCAGGAGAAGATCGTCGAGGCCGCCTGTGCCTATGCCTCCGCGGAGCTGCGCAGCGCGGCCGCCGATCCCGAGCACCCGCTCCGGCGCGCCGTCTTCTCCGCCGTCGGACGGTTCGGAGAGCGGCTGGCGCGCGGCGAGCCCGAGGCGCTCGCGCAGATCGAGCGGCTGCGCGCGGCAGTAGTCGAGAGCCTCGAATCCGGCCCGATCGTTCGCGAGGCGCTCGGGCGTCTGCGCGAGCAGATCGAGCACGAGCTCGAGGATCCCGCGAGCCGGCTGTCCGAGCTCGTCGATCGCAAGCTCCACACGAGCATCGTCGAGTTCCTCGGCGACCCGGAGCGCCGGGACGCGTTCGACGAGTGGGTGATCGCCCGCGCGCGGGAGCTCCTCGAGCGCCACCACCACGAGATCGGCCGTACGGTGCGGGAGAACCTCGACGCCCTCGACACCTCCGCGCTCGTGCAGCAGATCGAGGATCGCGTCGGCTCCGACCTGCAGTTCATTCGCTTGAACGGCGCCGTCGTCGGCGGGCTGATCGGCTTGCTGATCGCCGGCCTCCACTTGCTGCTCGGCGGCTGACGATCGCCTGCGAGGCTGCCGCCGACGTCATCCGAGACTGGGCGCCGTTTCGCCGAGCGTCGCCAAGAACGTGGCGACGCGATCGGTGACGGCGCGCGCCGTCACCGGCTCGCTGTGCGGACTGTGTCCGCCCGCCTCGAGGATCGCGACCTCGGCACGCGCGAGGTGGCCGAGGAGCTCTTCGATCTCGTCGATCGGCGTGTGCGGATCGCGCGCGCCGTGCACGACCAGAACCGGGCAGCGGATGCGTTCGAGCGCGCCGTCGTAGAAGTCGCCGCCGAGATCGTGGAGCTCGAGCCACGCGCGGCTGTGCATGCGGATCACCGCCTGCCAGCGAGGATCTCCGTGATCGGCCGCGAGGCGCGCCTGGGCGGCTCCGGGCAGCGATTCCGGATCCTGCTCGTGACGCTCGAAGAACTCCCGTGACTTCCGCCGGCGGAAGTGGACCGATTCGAGCACCAACGCCCGCACGCGGTCCGGCCGCGCCGCGGCATGGAGCGCGGCGGTGATCGCACCGTCGCTGTGACCCCACAGGATCGGCCGATCGAGCGCGAGCGCATCGAGGAACGAATGGAGCTCCTCGGCCGCGTCTGCATGGTAGTGCGCGGGCAGCCGGTCGACGCCGTCCGATCGGCCGTAGCCGCGGCGATCCGGAAAGATCAGACGGTAGGACGATGCCAGGCGCTCGCGCGCGTCGTCGAACGGCATCACCGCGCGGCCCCAGCCGCTGTGGAGGCAAACGACCGCCGGACCCCGACCGGCTTCCTCGTACCAGATGCGTCCCGCCGGGAGCTCGACGTAAGGCATCGCAGCGCTTGAACGGCATTCGCGGGTGGTGGTCAACCGGTTGCCGTCCGCACGCCGGAGGCATATCGGAGGCTGCAGAGACCGAGCGGATGAACGGGTGCCGGAAGAGAGCGATCGAGCGCCCGCTCGTAGTGCTCGCTCTGCTGTTCGTCGCCCCCGGCTGCGTCCTGGAGACGCGCCCCGTGTCCTTGGAAACCGCCTCGCCGCCCTCGGCGACCACCGCGACGACGGGCAGCCCCCTGGTTGCGGTCGGATCCTTCGCGGACGACCGCGGCGAATCCAGCCGCTGGATCGGATCGATCCGCGGGCCGCTCGGGAACCCGCTCTACACACTCGAGGGCACGGCTCCGGTCAGCCAGCTCGTCGCCGCCGCGTT
>JAXDLK010000043.1:0-3926 GCA_034666665.1 Candidatus Binatota bacterium | reverse complement strand
AATCTCGCGCCGCCGTGGCGGACACGGGGGCCGCCAAAGCGGCGTACATGCCGTCGTTTTCCGCGAACGCCGAGTATGGCCGCGCGGAAGGATTCGACCCCGCGGTCACGAACGGCGGCTCGACGGCGGCGGTCCTCCACGTCGAGGCGACACTGATCGACGGCGGCGTTCGGAGCGCGAGCTTCGAGGCAGCGAAGGCGAAGCTCCGTCAGGCCGAGGCGATCGAGCGACAACGGAGGGCGGACGTCGCGTTCGAGGTACGGTCCGCGTACTTCACGGCGCTCGCCAAGGCGAGCGAGCGCGGGATTCAAGAGGAGACGGCGGCAACCCTCACCGAATACGATGCGTGGCTCGGACGCCAGGAGCGGCAAGGGCTCGCGGCTCCCGGTGAGGTGGAGCGGGCGGCGCTCGCCCGTCTCGCGGCGGAGGCGAACGCACGCACGGCGGCCTCGGATCTCGTAGCGGCGGAGGCAGCGCTCGTATCGCTGACGGGAGCGTCCGTCCCCACCGCCGGACTCGCGGAGCCGGCGATCGAGTCGTCAGCGGACCTCTCACCCGACGCCGTTTCCGCGGCGATCGACGCGGCGCCGGTAGCCGCCGACGCCCGAGCCGCGCTCGATGCTGCGGAGCGGGAAGCGGAAGCGGTGCGCAGCGAGCGCTTCGGCGCCGTCAAGGTGGGCGCCGACGTCGGCGCGCTCGGCGTGCAACCCGACACCACGTTCCGCCGGGACCATGGCGCGCAATTCTTGCTCCAGCTCACCGTCCCGGTTTTCGATCCGGCGTTCTCGCAGCGCCTGGCGGCCGCCGTCGCTCGCGGCGGCGTGGCGCGAGCGAACCTCGAGGAGGCGCGCCGCACGGTGGCGCTGGCGCTCGTTCGCACGGACGCCGACCTCCGTCGCGCGGACACCGATCTCGCCGCCGCACGCAAGGCGGCGCCGCTGGCGATGCGGCAGTTCGAGCTCGTTCGAGCCCGCAACGCCGGGGGCGGCAGCGTGCGACTGCTCGAGGTTCTCGACGCACTCACCCAATCCGTCGAAGCTCGCGCCAACGTATCTCGTGCCCTGTTCACGCGCCGCGTGGCGGTCGCGACGCGCGCGCAGGTCCTGGGAGACGCAACGCCGTGAAGCGCGCAGCGCTTCTTCTGCATTTTTCTCTCGTCGTGCTCGTCGCTTGTGCGCCGCGCGAGACGAGCACGGACGACGGAGGCAAGGCCGAAGAGGTGGACCGCGCGCCTGTCGTAGTCCAGGCGACTGCGGCGCGTCGTGGATCGATCGACGACGTGCTTCTCGCGCCTGGCGAGACGCAGGCCCTGTCCATGCTGAGGATGGCTTCGCCCGTCGCCGGGCTCGTGACGTTTCTCTCCGTCCAGGCGGGGAGTCGCCTGCGCGCCGGCGAAGTCGCCGCTCGGGTGCTGCCGCTCGAAAGCGAGGCGGCGGTGCATGGCTTCGCAGTCCTGCGCGATGGCGGAGCTCTCGCGCCGGACGCTCTGGCCCGATCGAAGCGGCTCGAGGAGGAGCTGCGTGCTCGCGACATTCGCCTTCGGTCGCCCTTTGCGGCCGTCGTCGCGAGCCGCTCGAAGAATCCCGGCGAGCAGGTGGCGGCGGGCGACGTCCTCGTCGACATCTTCGATCCGCGCTCGCTCGTGGTGGTCGCGCAGGTGCCTGCGGCAGCTGCCGTGCGCTTGGCTACCGGCGCGATCGTCGAAATCACGGTCGGAGAGCGGAGCGTTGCGGGCCGCGTGGCCGCCGTGCTGCCCGCCGTCCTGCCGCAGTCGCTCAGCATTCCCGTCCGTGTCGATCTCGACACCGTGCCGGAGCCACCGCTGCTCGGCGCACCGGCTCGCTGTCGGATCACGCTCGCGCATCATCCGGACGCCTTGCTCGTGCCGTTCTCCGCGCTCCTGGCGCCCCCGTCCGAGGGCGCGGCGGACGTACTGGTCGTGGATTCGGGAAAGGCCGCCGGCCGCAGGATCCGGGTGGGTTTGCAGCAGGAACCGGACATCGAGGTGATCGACGGGCTTCGCGAGGGAGAGCTCGTGCTCACCTCCGGTCAGTACGGTCTCGTCGAAGGCACGCCGATCCAAGTCGAGACGCCCCGCCCGGATGCGACGAGCGAAACACCTCACCCGCCATGAGCCTCGGGGCAACCGTTCGCCGGCACCGCACCGCGATTCTCGGTCTCACTGCACTGTTCGTCGGGGCCGGCCTCTGGGCCGCCTCGACCATGCCGGTGGCGATCTTTCCGGAGATCGCGTTCCATCGCATCGGCATCATCGCGCGTGCGAGCAATCTGCCGGTCGAGCAGACGCTCACGGCATTGACCGAGCCACTGGAAGGCGCGCTGAGCGGGGTCCTCGGCCTCGAGACGCTCCGCTCGAAGACCACCCGCGGGGGCACCGAGCTCGATCTACGGTTCGACTGGAACGAAAACATGCTGGCGGCCCTGCAGCTCGTCCAGTCCGCAACCGAAGGCGTGCGCGGATCGTTGCCTGCAGGCACCGAGATCGAAACCCGATTGCTCGACACTTCGGCATTTCCGATCGTCGGGGTGGCGATGACATCCTCTCTGCGCTCACTCGGAGAGCTCTCCAACCTCGCGATCTACGAGGTGGTGCCCCGCCTTCGCACGGTGCCGGGGGTCTATCGTGTCGAGCTCAGTGGGGCGAAGATCCGCGAGTACGCATTGACCCTCGATCCCGAGGCTCTGGTCGCGCACCGCCTGGACATCGCGGCAGTCGAGTCCGCGGTTCGCAGCGCCAACCAGATCTCGGCGGCCGGCGACGTGCGCAGCGGGCACCAGCTCGTGCTCGCGATCGTCGACGGCCAGGGCGCGGAGCCCCGCTCCCTTCTCGACGTCGTCGTGAGCACGGAAGGCGGCGTCCCGGTGACGCTCGGCGAGATCGCTCGCCTCGAATCGACCCTGCGGGAGGACTTCACCCGCGCCGCCGCCGACGGGCAGACTGCCGTGCTGATCGGCGTGTCGCGCCAGCCTTCCGGCAACGCGATCGCGGTCTCTTCGGGAGTGCGCGAGCGGATCGGCGAGCTCTCCCGGACACATCCGGACGTTCGATTCTCCATGTTCTACGACCAAGCCGATATCGTGCACGACGCCGTGGCCAGCGTCCGGGACGCGATCTCGATCGGTCTCGTGCTCGCGGTGGCGACCCTCCTCTTCTTCATCGCGGATTTGCGAACGACTCTCGTCGCCGCCGCCGTGATCCCTGCCACGCTGCTGACGAGCTGCGTGGTGCTCCGCGCCCTCGGCATGAGCTTCAATCTGATGACGCTCGGCGGAATCGCCGCCGGGATCGGGCTGGTGCTCGACGACGCGATCGTCGTCGTGGAGAACTTCCATCGCCACCGCCTTCTCGGTGAAGAAGCGGGGAGCGCGCTCGAAGCCTCGACTTCCGAAATCGCGCACGCGCTGCTCGGCTCCACCCTCACGCCGGTGGCCGTCCTGCTGCCGCTCTCGCTCCTCGGGCAGATTCCCGGCGCGTTCTTCCGGCCGCTCGCGGTGACGATGTCTGCCGCGCTCCTGGTCTCGCTCGTCCTCGCCCTGACCTTCACCCCGGCCCTGACGGCCGCGGTCGAGCCGCCGGGGGTCCGCCGCACGCGTCGCGGTCCAGGCGACCGGCTGTCCGAATCGCTCGCGCGCGGGTACGCCCGCGTGCTTCGCTGGATGCTCGATCACAGGTGGGTGGCGCTGGCGATCACCGGGGTCTTTGCCGTGATCGGGACCCTCGCGTACGAGAGGCTCGAGACCGGATTCGTACCCGTGATGGACGAGGGAACCTTCATTCTCGACTACTGGTCTCCTCCCGGCACCTCACTCGAGGAGACGGTGCGGATGCTCGAATCGGTCGACGCGATCCTGCGCGACACTCCGGAGGTGACGAACTTTTCCCGGCGCACGGGCTCCGAGCTCGG
>JAXDLK010000042.1:0-21055 GCA_034666665.1 Candidatus Binatota bacterium | reverse complement strand
GTTCCGCCGCGGACGGTCGTGCGCGGCGTTCCGGCGGTCGCCGTCGGTCCGGTCAAGCCCGAGGAGCTCCTGGAGAACCAATGAGCAGTCCTCCGGAGATTCCGTTCCACCGTCCGTCGATCGACGACGACGACGTCCGCGCCGTGGCCGAGGTGCTGCGCTCCGGGTGGCTGACGACCGGCCGGCGCGCGCTCGCATTCGAAGACGCCTTCGCCGCCTACGTCGGAGCGGCGCACGCGGTCGCGGTGAGCTCCGGGACCGCCGCCCTTCACCTGGCGCTGCTCGCAGCGGGCGTCGGCCCGGGCGATGCCGTGCTCACCTCGCCGTTCACCTTTCCCGCGACGGCGGAAGCCGCCCTCTACTGCGGCGCCGAGCCGGTCTTCGCCGACGTCGATTCCGAGACGCTGAATCTCGATCCCGACCGCGCGGCCGAGGTGCTCGATCGCGAGCGCGGGCGCCGGCGATTTCGCGCGATCGTGCCCGTCCATTACGGCGGCCAACCCTGCGCCATGGAGGAGCTCCTCCCTCTCGCCGAGCGTCACGGCCTCCGCGTCGTCGAGGATGCTGCTCACGCCCTGCCGGCATGGAGGCGGATGCCCGGGGAGGGCGTGCCGCACCACGGCGATCATCTGGCGCCGCCTCCGGCCGGCGAGTGCTGGCGGACGGTCGGCGCGATCGGCGATTTCACGGCTTTCAGCTTCTACGCGACGAAACCGATCACTACCGGCGAGGGGGGCATGATCACCTGCGCCGACGGGGATACGGCGGAGCTCCTGCGGAGCCTCCGGCTCCACGGTCTCTCGCGCGACGCCTGGAAGCGCTACACGAGCGAGGGCACCTGGCGCTACGACGTCGAGAGGACGGGGTACAAGTACAACTTGCCCGACGTGCTCGCCGCTCTCGGCGTCGAGCAGTTGAAGAGATCCGATGCCCTGGCCGCCGAGCGGCGGCAGCTCGCCGCGCTGTACGGCGAGGCGCTCGCGCCGTACCGCGAGCACGTGCGCGTGCCGCGAGCGGAAGAGCGGGCGGGCCATGCCTGGCACCTCTACCCCGTACGCCTGCGGACCGGCGCTCTCCGTGACCGGGCGGTCGCCGGCCTCCGCGAGCGCGGGATCGGCACGAGCGTCCACTTCATCCCGCTCCACCTGCACTCGTATTACGCCGACCGATACGGTACCCGCCGGGGGGACTTCCCTGCCGCCGAAGCCGCGTTCGACACCGTGCTGTCGCTGCCGTTGTACCCCGGCCTCGGGGAGAGCGGAGTGGCGCGCGTGGTCGAAGCGCTGGCGGATGTCGTGCGCGGACGATGAAGCGACTCTTCGACGTGATCGTAGCCGGTGCGGCGCTGGTACTGCTGGCGCCGTTGACATTCGCGATCGCCGTCGCGGTTCGCGTGACCGGCGAGAGCTCCGTCATCTTCCGGCAGCGCCGCGTGGGCCGCGACGGACACGTGTTCGAGATCCTCAAGTTCCGCACGATGCGCACGACGACCGGACCGCGGGTGACCGCCGCCGGTGACCCGCGGATCACCGCGATCGGGGGATTCCTCCGCCGCTCGAAGCTCGACGAGCTGCCGCAGCTGTGGAACGTGGTGCGCGGCGACATGAGCCTCGTCGGGCCGCGGCCCGAGCTCCCCGAATACGTTCGCCTCTATCCCGACGAGGCTCGTGCGGTGCTTGCTGTTCGCCCCGGCATCACCGGCCCGGCACAGCTCGACGGATTCGACGAGGAGGAGGAGCTCGGGCGCGCGGAGGATCCGGAGCGCTTCTACGTCGACGTGGTGCTGCCGCGGAAGCTCCGGGCCGACCTCGAATACGTCCGCGGCCGGAGCCTGGCCGGGGACTTCGCCGTCCTCTGGCACACCGTCAGCCGGGTGTCGGGGCGGCGCATGAGGAGATCCGGTGTGGCCGTCGGGTAGCTCGCGGGGGCGGCTGTGGAAGCGGCTCTACGCCGCCCGCATGCCGCTCCTCTTCGCCGCTCACTCGCTCCTCGCCGCGGGCTCGTACTTGACGGCGTTCTGGCTCCGCGCCGACTTTTCGCTCCCCGGCTCGTGGCTGCCGCCGATTCTTTCCTCGCTGCCGATCGTGCTCGGTGCCCGCCTCTTCGCCTTCCACCGCTACGGCCTCTTCGAAGGCTGGTGGGAGGGTGCGGCGGTCGGCGACTTCGTGGACATCGTCAAGGCGGTGCTGGCGAGCACCGCGTTCTTCGTCACCGCCGCGGTGCTGTTGCTGGGCGTCTACACGGTCCCTCGATCGGTGGTGCTGATCGACACGATCTTGATGATCGCGCTCCTCGCCGGCAGCCGCGTGCTGTCCCGGTCGCTGTGGGCGTGGCTGACGGGCGGGCCGCAGCCTCCCGGGCAGCGCGCGGTCGTCGTCGGGCCGTTGCCATCCGTGGAGGCGCTGCTCCGAGAGCTGTTCGACAATCCCGACATCCAGATTCACCCCGTCGGTGTCATCGGGCTCGACGGGCGCGGCGGCAACCGCCGGCTCCACGGAGTCCCCGTGTTCGGAGACGAGGCCGAGCTACCCCGCGCGCTGAAAGAGACCGGCGCGGACGTGGTGCTGCTCGCGCTGTCGAATCGCGAAGGCGCGGTGCTCCGGCGGATCGTCTCGCACTGTCCTCCGACCGGGGTGAGCTTCAAGATCGTTCCGCCGCTGCGTGACGTGATCGACGGGCGCCGCCGCCTGCAGAACCTCCGCGATCTCAGCGTCGACGACCTGCTCGGACGTCCGGAGGTGAACCTCGACGTCGAAGGGCTGCGCGACGCGTTGCAGGGCCGGAAGATCCTGATCACCGGCGCCGGAGGCTCGATCGGGTCGGAGCTCGCCCGGCAAGTGGCCGCGTTCGCGCCCGCGCGGATCGTGTTGCTCGACCGCAACGAGCGGGCGCTCGCGGCGCTCGACGCGGAATTTCGCGAGCGTGCCGGACAGGTCGCCACCGTGCCCGTGCTGGCCGACATCGGCGATCGCGCGCGTATCGAGGCGATCTTCGCGGCGGAGCGCCCAGAAGTCGTCTATCACGCGGCGGCCTACAAGCACGTGCCGATGATGGAGATCAATCCGGTCGAGGCCTTCAAGAACAACGTCCTCGCCACGCGGGACCTGATCGCGATCGCGGACGGCGCCGGCGTCGACAAGTTCGTGCTGATCTCCACGGACAAGGCGGTGAAGCCGATCAACATCATGGGCGCGACGAAGCGCGTGGCGGAGCACCTCGTGCAGCAATCCTCCGGCCGCGGCGGCCGGAAGATCGCCGTCCGCTTCGGCAACGTCTTCGGCAGCGAGGGGAGCGTCGTGCCGATTTTGCTGCAGCAGATCCGGCACGGCGGACCCGTGACGGTGACACACCCGGAGGCGACACGCTACTTCATGACCCTCCACGAGGCGGCGCGGCTGGTCCTGCAGGCGAGCGTTTTCGGCGAGGAAGGCGAGATCTTCGTCCTCGACATGGGAGAGCCCGTGCGCATCCTCGATCTCGCGACGTCGTTGATCCGTCTGGCCGGTCTCGAGCCCGGGCGCGACATCGAGATCCGCTTCACCGGGCTCAGGCTCGGGGAGCGCCTCCACGAGGAGACCCTCGTCGACGAGAGCGCACATCCGACCCGGCACCCGAAGATCTGGGTGATCCGCGACGGGCGGTCGTCGGAGCCGGTGCTCGAGGAGCTCGCCCGCCTCGAGCAGCGGATGCGGGACGGGACGGCGGCACCGCTCCTCGGCTGGCTCCGCCGGGTGAGCGGCGCCGAGGCGCTCGCCGGAGCGGCACCGTGAACGGTGCCCGACTGATGCGGCGATTGCGGACGCCGCTCCTGGTGGTCGTCCACGTCGCGATCGTCGTGCTGTCGTTCTTCGCGGCCTGCTTTCTGCGGTTCGAGTTCTCGATCCCGTCGCGGGAGCTGCCGGTGCTGCTGCCCGGGCTCGCGCTGCTGGTCACGGTCCGGGTCTTCTTCTTCCATCGCTACCATCTCTTCAGCGGCTGGTGGCAGTTCGTCGGCGTGCGCGACGTGCTCGCGATCGGCCGCAGCGCCACCGCCGGGACCGTGACGTTCGTCGCGCTCGTGTTGCTGAGCGGAGCGCTACAAGGATTTCCTCGCTCCGTCTTCGTGCTCGAGTGGCTGCTCACCATCCAGCTCTTGACCGGCTCGCGGATCGCCGCTCGGCTCGTCCACGGCTTCGTTCAACGCGCCGGCCGCAAAGGCCGCCGCGAGGTGGTGATCGTCGGCTCGGGCCCGATCGCGAAATGGGTGATTCGCGAGCTCTCCGCGAACCCGTCGGACGTGACGCCGGTAGGGTTCGTCGGCGGCGCGGGGAGCGTCGCCAGACTCCACGGCGTGCCGCGCCTGGGCTCGCAGCCGGACCTGCTCCGCTTGCTCCGCGAGATCCGTGTCTCCGAGGTTTTCATCGCGCTGCCGTCGGACGACCGGAGCGAGATCCGCGAGACCATCCGCACCTGTCGCACGGCGGGCATCTCGTTCCGCGTGATCTCATCGATCCGCGATTACCTGATTCAGCCCCGCGCCGACGAGGCGCTCGACCTCGAGGAGCTGTTCGAGCCGGAGGAGCCGATCGACAGCGCGGCGGGACACGAGCTCTTCCACGGGCGCACCGTTCTCCTCGTCGGCGCCGGCGGACAGATGGGCGCGGCCCTCGCCCGCGAGATCGCCGAGGCTGCGCCCCGCCAGTTGCTGCTCTTCGACCGCAGCGAGTCCGCCCTCTACTACCTCGAGGTCGAATTCCTCCGCCGCCGCCAGATGCTTCCCCTGACGCCGCTGATCGGCGACATGCTCGACGAGGATCGGCTCCACGAGGTGTTCGAGACTCACCGGCCGGACGTGGTCGTCCACGCGGCCGGCTACACGCGACCCGAGCTGCTCCCCGGAAACCTCGAGGAGGTGGTGCGGAACAACCTGATCGGCGTCCGGAACGTGCTCGACGCCGTCGATCGCTGGGCCGTACCCCGCGCCTTCTTCCTCTCGCTCGACGAGGAGCGGCAGGATCGGCTCGGCTGCGTCCAGCGCGCCGCCGAGGTCCTGCTCCGCACGCGCCCGGGGAGACCCGGCGCCATTCGTGCCGCGGTACGCTTTCCGAGCGTGCTCGGCGCCGCCGGGTGCGAGGTCACCCGAATCGCGCGGGCGCTCCAGCGGCAGCTGCCGATCGAGGCATCGGCCGCCGACGCCCAAGTCCGGATCGCGACGGTGAAAGGCGTCGCTCGCCTGCTCCTCGAGGCGTTCGCCGTCGCGTCCGATCGCGACGTGCTGGCGCTCGAGACGGGCCACACCGAGCGGGTGACCGAGATCGCCCGGTACCTCGCGTACGTGTTCAACCTACCGGAGGCGCCTGTCGAAATCGCACCGATGACGCTCGAGCACGTTCACCCGCTCGAGACACGGAGCGAGACCTCGAGCCCCCGGGTCGTGCGGCGAAGCCTGCCCACCGACACGCCGGCGTGCGTCACCGAGCTCGTTCGGGGATTGCCGACGAACGCCCGGGAGCTCGTGCGCAAAAGCGCGGGAGCCGCGCGGAGCTAGCTACTCGAGGGCCCGGGCCCGCGGACGACTCAGCCTGCCGCGGCGGCGCGCTTGCGCGCCGGCGGCGCCGCGTGACGGTGCTCGGCGGGACGCCGGGGCGGCTTCTTCTTGCCCTTCGGAGCCGCCGCTTCGCTGACGCCGGTCCACTCGATCACCGACAGCGGAGCGGCGTCTCCCGCGCGAATGCCGATCTTGACGATCCGGGTGTAGCCCCCCGCGCGCTCGCGAAACCGGGGCGCGATCTCGTCGAAGAGCTTTCCGACCGCCTTGCGATCGCGGATCCGATCGAAGGCGCGTCGCCGCGCGTGCAACGTCCCCTGCTTGCCGAGCGTCACCATGCGATCCGCGAGGCGCCGGAGCTCTTTGGCCTTCGCGTCCGTGGTGCGAATCTTCTCGTGATGGATGAGCGCCGTGACCAAGTTGCGGAACAGCGCGGTCCTGTGGGAGCTCGTCCGATTGAGCTTACGGCCTGCTTTCAGGTGTCTCATGAGCTTGGTCCGCCGCGGCCGCTAGGCGCTCTCCCTCTCCTTCTGCAACCGCCGTCGTTCCAGCTCCTCGCGCGGCGGGAAGGACTCGAGCCGCATGCCGAACGACAGCGCCATGTCCTGCAGTATCTCCTTGATCTCGTTCAGCGACTTGCGGCCGAAGTTCTTGGTCTTCAGCATCTCCGCCTCGCTCTTCTGCACCAGCTCGCCGATGTACTTGATGTCGGCGTTCTGCAGGCAATTCGCCGCCCGCACGGAAAGCTCCAGCTCCTCGACCGGACGGAACAGGTTCTCGTTCATGCTCTCGAGAGGCTGCGCCTTCGCCGGCTCGGCCTGCGCCGGCTCCTCGAAGTTGATGAAGTAGCTGACCTCCTCCTTGAGAATGCGCGCGGCGTAGGCGACGGCGTCCTCCGGCCGCAGGCTGCCGTCCGTCCATACCTCGAGCGTCAGCCGGTCGTAGTCGGTGCGCTGCGCGACGCGCGCGTTCGTCACCGTGTAGTTCACCTTGCGGATCGGCGAGAACACCGCGTCGAGCGGGATCGTGCCGACCGGCATGCTCTCTTCCTTGTTCTGCTCGGCGGGAACGTAGCCGCGGCCGTAACGGATCGAGAGCTCCATCTCGAGCTGCGCGTCCTTCTCGAGCGTGGCGATGTGCTGATCCGGATTCAGCACCTCGACTCCCGCCGGCGTGACGATGTCCGCCGCCGTGACGGCGCGATCGCCGCGGACGCTGATCTTCGCGGTCTCGTGGACGGCATCCCCCGCCTTCAACCGGATCTCCTTCAGGTTCAAGACGATGTCGGTCACGTCCTCGCGAATCCCCGGAATCGTGGAGAACTCGTGCAGCACGCCATGGATGTTCACGGCGGTGATCCCGGCCCCGTGCAGGGAGGAAAGGAGGATGCGCCGGATCGAATTTCCGAGGGTGATCCCGAAGCCGCGTTCGAACGGCTCGGCCTCGAGCTTGCCGTATCGCGGCGTCAGCGTCTTCTCTTCCCACCGAACGGTGGGCTTGATCAGATCGCGCCAGTTCTTCTCAAACATCGGACCTCCGTGTCTCGACGGTGGGTTATTTCGAATAGAGCTCGACGATGAGCTTCTCGTTGATCGGCATCGTCAGATCGGACCGCGCCGGCACCGCCTTCAATCGACCGCTGAACGTCTGACGATCGACCTCGATCCACTCCGGAATCCCTCGACGCTGTGAAGCTTCGAGCGCCTCGACCACGCGGGTCGACAGTCGGCTCTTGTCGCGGATCGTCACGTGATCGCCGGGCCTCAGCAGCGCCGAGGGTACGTCGAGCTTCTTGCCGTTGACCAGGCAATGCCCGTGGCGCACCAGCTGGCGGCCCTCTGCGCGCGAATTCGCGAATCCCATGCGATAGACGACGTTGTCGAAGCGCCGCTCGAGGAGCACGAGCAAAGCCTCGCCCGTGACTCCGCGGCTCCGCTCCGCCATCGAGAAGTAGCGACGGAACTGCCGCTCGAGCACGCCGTAGATACGTCGTAGTTTCTGCTTCTCCCGGAGCTGAATCGAGTACTCCGAGAATTTCGTGCGCGCCTGCCCGTGCTGCCCCGGAGGGTAGTTGCGGCGCTCGATCGCGCACTTGTCCGTGTAGCAGCGCTCGCCCTTGAGGTAGAGCTTCAACCCTTCGCGGCGGCAGAGCCGGCAGACCGAGTTCGTGTACCTCGCCATGAATTACCGAGCCTCCCAGAGTTTGCCGCCGGGCGCCCTCCGCACGACAGCGATCGTCGCACGCCGGCGGTTCCGTCGGAACGCCATCAAACGCGCCTCCGCTTCGGCGGGCGACACCCGTTGTGGGGGATCGGCGTCACGTCGCGGATGATCTGGATCTGGAACCCCGCCGCCTGCAAGCTCCGGAGCGCCGACTCCCGTCCCGCTCCCGGACCCTTCACGTACACCTGCACCGAGCGCATCCCGTACTCCTGGGCCTTGCGCGCCGCACTCTCGGCAGCGAGCTGGGCGGCGAAGGGCGTGCCCTTGCGTGAGCCCTTGAAGCCGACGGTGCCCGCACTCGCCCACGACACCGTGCCCCCCTGAGCATCGGTGATCGTGACGATCGTATTGTTGAAGGTCGAGTGAATGTGCGCCACGCCCTCCGACACCGCCCGCTTCGCGCGCTTCTTGCGCGGCGTCTTCTCGGCCGCGGGTGCGGCGGGCGTGGTTTCGGTCTTCTCTTCCGGTTTGGCCATTGGCTCTCCGTTCGCAATCGCGGGAATGAGCAGCCGGCGAGTCTACGCCGGCCTGGAGCACGGACCAAGAACCGCCGGTCCGCTCCATTCCCGCCTGGTCACTTCGCCTGAGGCGGCGGCTTCTTGCCCGCGATCGTCCGGCGCGGTCCCTTGCGTGTTCGCGCGTTCGTATGCGTCCGCTGTCCGCGTACCGGCAGGTTCCGGCGATGGCGGAGCCCGCGATAACAGCCGAGATCCATCAGCCGCTTGATGTGTTGTGCGATCTCGCGGCGCAAGTCGCCCTCGACCTTGTATTTCTGGTCGATCACGGAGCGGATCCGCGCGACCTCCTCGTCACTGACGGAGTCCGTCTTCTTGTCGAGCTCGACGTCCGCTTCCTCGAGGATGCGCCGCGACGAGTTCCGTCCGATCCCGTAGATGTACGTGAGCGCGACTTCGATCCGCTTGTTGCGCGGCAAGTCGACGCCTGCGATTCGTGCCATCGAACCTCTCCCGATCAGCCCTGGCGCTGCTTGTGTCGCGGGTTCTTGCACTGAACCCGCACCACACCGTGACGCCGGATGATCTTGCAATCCTTGCAGATCTTCTTCACCGAAGCGCGAACTTTCATTGGTGCCACCGTCTCATCGTCGGCCCGCTCTACTTCTGCCGATAGGTGATTCGACCCCGGCTCAGGTCGTACGGCGACAGTTCCACCGTCACACTGTCGCCCGGCAGGATCTTGATGTAGTGCATTCGCATCTTTCCCGAGATGTGCGCGAGCACCTTGTGCCCGTTCTCGAGCTTCACTCGGAACATCGCGTTCGGCAGGGACTCGAGCACAGTGCCCGAGACTTCGATGGCATCGCCCTTGGGCATCGTGTCTCCTATGCCGTCGTCAGCACTTCCGGCCCATTCGCCGTGAGCGCCACCGAATGTTCGAAGTGTGCCGATAGGCTACCGTCGCGGGTCACCGCTGTCCACCCGTCGTCTTTGACGTAGACGCCAGGCGCACCGAGGTTCACCATCGGCTCGATCGCGAGCACCATTCCCGCACGGAGGAGCCTTCCCCGTCCCGGTTCGCCGAAATTCGGGATCTGGGGCTCTTCGTGGAGCCGCCGTCCGATGCCGTGGCCGACGAACTCCCGCACGATCGAGAAGCCGGCCCCCTCCGCGCGCGTCTGAATCGCGTGCGACAGGTCGCCGACCCGGTTGCCGACGCGGACCGCCTCGATGCCCGCCTCGAGCGCCGCCTGGGTAACGGCGAGGAGCCGACGCGCTTCCGGGGAGACTTCGCCGACCGGCACGGTCACGGCCGCGTCCGCGTAGTAGCCCTGAAACTGCACGCCGAAGTCGATGCCGACGATGTCGCCGCTCCGGAGCGCCCGAGCCGACGGGATGCCGTGCACCACCTCTTCGTTGATCGACACGCAGAGCGAAGCCGGGAAAACCCGCGGACCGACCTGGTAGCCCTTGAACGCCGGAATGGCTCCGCGGCGGAGCGTGAGCTCCTCGGCGATCGCGTCGAGCTCCCCCGTGGTGACGCCCGGCCGGATCTCCTGCCGCAGCCGTTCGAGCACCTCGGCAACGATCTGGCCCGCCCGCCGCATCGAACGGAGGTCGTCGCTGGATTTCAGCTCGAGCTCCGTCACTCGGGGACCCCGAGGGCGCCGAGCACGCGTGAGTGCACTTCACCCGTGGTGCCGCTGCCGTCGACTTCCCGAAGCAGCGACCGACGCCGGTAGTAATCGTGGAGAGGCGCGGTCTCGCGCTCGTAGACCTCGAGGCGCGCGCGAATCGTCTCCTCGCCGTCGTCGTTCCGCTGATAGAGCTCGTCGCCGCAGCGGTCACAGACGCCCTCGGCGCGGGGCGGGCTCAACGTCAGGTTGTACATCGCGCCGCAGTCCTTGCACGTCCGCCGCCCCGCCAGCCGCGACAAGACCTCGTCGCGCGGGACGGCGAGGCTGATCGCCGCATCGAGTGCTTGCTTCTGCCGCCCGAGCATCGCGTCGAGCGCTTCCGCTTGCGGGAGCGTCCGCGGAAACCCGTCGAGAAGAAAGCCCTTGCGACAGTCGGGGTCGCGAAGCCGCTCCTCGACGACGCGAATGATCACGTCGTCGGGTACGAGGTCGCCCCGCTCCATGAAGTCCGACGCCTCCTGCCCGAGCGGCGAGCCGCTCTGCGCCGCGGCGCGCAGGATCTCGCCCGTCGAGATCGGCGGCAGGCCGAGCCGGTCGTGGAGAAGCTTCGCCTGCGTTCCCTTGCCGACCCCCGGCGCGCCCAAGAGCACCAATCGCACCGCGCCTATCCCCTTCGTCCTCGGAGGCGCCCGCGCTTCATGAAGCCCTCGTAATTCCGCGTGAGCAGGTGGGTTTCCATCTGCGCCACCGTGTCGAGCGCGACGCCCACGACGATCAACAGCGCGGTGCCGCCGAAGTAGAAGGGGACGTTTATTTGACGGATGAGGATCGTCGGCAGGATGCAGACGGCGGAGATGTACAGGGCTCCGCCGAGCGTGATCCGCGTCAAGATTCGATCGATGTATTCCGCGGTGCGCTGTCCGGGACGGATGCCCGGAACGTACCCGCCGTACTTCTTCATGTTCTCGGCGACGTCGGTCGGGTTGAACGTGACCGCGGTGTAGAAATAACAGAAGAAGATGATCAGGCCGACGTAGAGCAGGTCGTGCACGACCGTGCCCGGCGCCAGGAAATCGGCCACCATGCGGCCGTACGGGTGATCCACGAACTGCGCGATCGTGGCCGGAAAGATCAGGATCGACGAAGCGAAGATCGGCGGGATCACTCCGGTCGGATTGATCTTCAGCGGCAGGTGCGACGATTGGCCGCCGTACATGCGGCGGCCGACGACGCGCTTCGCGTACTGCACCGGAATCCGCCGCTGCGCGCGCTCCATGAAAATGATCACGCCGACGACGAGCACCATGAAGGCGGCGAGGGCGATCAGCATGAAGAGCGACAACTCGCCCTCCCGGAAGAATTGCAGGGTCGCGATGATCGCGGACGGCAGCGAGGCGACGATCCCGGCGAAGATGATCAGCGAGATGCCGTTGCCGATCCCGCGTTCGGTGATCTGCTCGCCGAGCCACATGATGAACGCGGTCCCCGACGTGAGGGTGATCACGGTCATCACCCGGAAGCTCCACCCCGGCTCGAAGACGACGGAGCCGCCACCGGGCGCCTGGATGCGCTCGAGGCCCATCGAGATGAACGTCCCCTGAACGATCGACAGCACGATCGTTCCGTAGCGGGTGTACTGGGTGATCTTGCGGCGCCCGAGCTCGCCCTCCTTCGAGAGCTTCTCCAGGTAAGGGAACACGACGGTCAGCAGCTGGAGGATGATCGACGCCGAGATGTACGGCATGATCCCCAGCGCGAAGATCGAGAAGCGCTCGAGCGCCCCGCCGGAGAACAGGTTGACCAGCCCGAGGACGGTGCTTCGCGCCTGCTCGAAGAACGCGGCGAGCGCTTGCCCGTCGATCCCGGGCGTCGGGATCGCCACGCCGATCCGGTACACCGCGAGCATGCCGAGCGTGAAGAGCACGCGGCGGCGAAGCTCCGGGACGCGCGTGGCGTTCTGGAAGCCGTCAATCACCCGCGACCACCTCCACGGTTCCGCCGGCGGCGGCGATCTTCTCGCGCGCCTTGGCGCTCGCCGCGGCGACACGGACCGTGAGCGGCTTCGAGATCTCTCCGTCGGAGAGAATCTTCACCGGGCCCTTCTTGCGCACGATCCCGGCCTGACGGAGCGCGGCACCGTCGACGATCGAGCCCTCGGCGAAGCTGTCGAGGCGGCCGACCGCAACCACCTGGATCTCCACCCGTCCCGGCGAATGGAAGCCGCGCTTCGGCAGCCGCCGGCTGAGCGGCATCTGCCCGCCCTCGAAGCCCGGCTTCACCCCGTAGCCGGCGCGCGACCCGCTGCCCTTCTGACCCCGTCCCGAGGTCTTCCCCTGGCCGCTGCCGTGGCCGCGCCCGAGGCGCTTGCGCTCCCGGACTGCGCCGTTCGCCGGTTTTAATGTCTTCAGATCCACGTCTTCTCTCTTCGTCAGTGTCTCGCCGGGGGTCAGGTGGACTCGTCCACGTCGAGCAGGTGGCGGACCTTGTCGATCATGCCGAGGACCGCGGGTGTCTTCGGCAGGACCCGCGAGTCGCCGATGCGACGAAGGCCGAGCCCGCGAAGCGTCTGCCGCTGCCGCTGGGTCCCGCCGATCTCGCTTCGACGGAGGGAAACACGAACCTGCTCCGCTTCCGCCACGTCAGCGCAGCTCCTCGAGGGTCTTGCCTCGCACCGATGCGACCTGCTCCGGCGGCTTCAGCTGCCGAATCCCGTCGAGCGTCGCCTTCACCATGTTGTGTGGATTGTTCGAGCCGAGGCACTTCGTCAGCACGTTGCGGATTCCGGCGAGCTCGACGACGGCGCGGATGCCACCGCCGGCGATGATGCCGGTGCCTTCGGAGGCGGCTCGCAACAGCACCCGTCCGGCGCCGAAGACGCCGAGAACGTCGTAGGGAATCGTGCCGTCCACCATCGGCACGGCGACCAGGCTCTTCTTGGCTCGGTCGATGCCCTTGCGGATCGCCTCGGGCACCTCGTTCGCCTTGCCCATGCCGAAGCCGACGTGGCCGTTGCCGTCGCCGACGACGACCAGCGCGCTGAAGCTGAATCGCCGGCCGCCTTTCACCACCTTGGCGACGCGATTGATGTTGACGACCTTCTCCTTGAGCTCGAGGCCCTGAGGGTCGATCTTTTCCACGGGTGCTAGCGGCATGTGTCTCCCGATCTTGCTTAGAGCTTGAGCCCGGCCTCGCGTGCAGCGTCCGCGAGCGCCTTCACGCGGCCGTGATAGAGGAAGCCGTTGCGGTCGAACACGACTCGCGAGATCGACTGCTCGAGGCACTTGCGGGCGACGAGCGCTCCGACTTCTTTCGCCGCCGCCACGTTGCCCGACTGAGAGCCGGAGGACTTCAGCTCGGGCGACAGCGTCGAGGCCGCGACGAGCGTCCGCCCGCCTTCGTCCGAGATCACCTGAACGTAGATGTGGCGTCCGCTGCGGAAGACGCAGAGCCGTGGCCGCCCATCGCTGCCGCGAATCTGCTTCCGCACGCGCGCCTGGCGTCGCAGGCGCTTCTCTCGTCGTTTGCCGCTGAAGAACATGCCGTTTCGTCCTGGTTCGTTTGGTCGCCGACTTACTTCGCGCCGGTCACGAGGCGGCGCCGGCCGCCTTGCCGGCCTTCCGGCGGATCTGCTCTTCGGCGTACTTGACGCCTTTCCCCTTGTACGGCTCGGGTGGGCGAAGCTCGCGGATCATCGCCGCCGTCTGACCGATGAGGTGCTTGTCGCTCGACTCGAGCGTGATCACCGTCTGCCGGTCGACTTTCGCCTGCACGCCTTGCGGCAGCTGGAAGACGATCGGGTGCGAATACCCGAGTGCCAGATGGATGGCGTTGCCTTTCACTTCTGCACGGTAGCCGACGCCGTGGATCTCGAGCACCCGCGTGAACCCCTGACTCACTCCCGTGACGAGGTTCGCGATCAGGCGCCGCGTGAGACCGTGGAGCTCGCGAGCACGTCGCGAGTCGTCCTTGCGGCGAACCTCCAGGCGACCATCCGCGACGGCGACGTCCACCTCGGGCGCGCAAGGATGCTCGAGCGTTCCCTTCGGTCCCTGGACGATTACGCGATTTCCCTCCTGCTGGATGCGCACACCCGCGGGGATCGGGATCGGAAGCTTGCCGACTCGCGACATGTTCGGTTCCTCGCCCCTCGCCTACCAGACCGCGCAGAGGATCTCGCCGCCGACGTTTTCCTTGCGGGCGATGCGATCGGCCACGACGCCCTTGGGGGTCGATAGGATGCTCACGCCGAGCCCCCGGCGGATCGCCGGGATGTCCTTCGCCGGAACGTAGACGCGCAGGCTCGGGCGGCTCACGCGCCGGAGAGCCGTGATCGCCGGGCGGCGATATGCATCGTACTTCAGGCCGACCTTCAGGTTCTTGCGGATCCCCGCCTCCGCGACGGAGTACTCGCGCGTGTAGCCTTCCTCGCAGAGGACGCGCACGATCTGCTCCTTCAGCCGCGACCAGGGAATCTCCGCCCATTCCTTGCGGGCCCGCGAGGCATTGCGGATGCGCGTCAGAAGATCGGCGACGGGATCGGTCATCATTTGGAATCACTCGCGCCAGCGCATTCATGCACGCCGGATTTGCTCGGGGAGAGTTCTCTCACGATGACTCTCCTCACCAGGAAGCCTTGACCACACCGGGGATGTGCCCGCGAAGTGCCAGCTTGCGCAGACACAGACGGCACATCTCGAAGCGCCGGAAGAACGCCCGCGGCCGGCCGCAGAGCGGACAGCGGTTGTGTCGCCGCACCGCGAACTTCGGCTTTCGCTTCGCTTTCACCATGTGGGAGGTCTTTGCCACGGAATTCCTTTATGCCCGGAACGGCATGCCGAGGGCGCGCAAGAGCGCACGCCCCTCGTCGTCCGTCCGGGCGGTCGTACAGATCGTGATCGTCATCCCCTTCACCTTGTCGACCTTGTCGAGGTCGACTTCCGGGAAGATGGTCTGCTCGTGAAGCCCGATCGAGTAGTTGCCGCGACCATCGAACGCCTTCGGGGACAGGCCCTTGAAGTCGCGAACGCGCGGCAGCGCCACGTTCATCAACCGGTCGAGGAACTCGTACATGCGCTCGCCTCGCAAGGTCACCATGGCGCCGATCGGCATCCCCTCGCGCAACTTGAAGTTCGCGATCGCCTTCTTCGACTTGGTGACCACCGGTTTCTGGCCGGTGATCGCCGCCAGCTCCGCGACCGCGGAGTCGATGATCTTGGCGTTCTGGATCGCCTCACCGAGGCCCATGTTCAGCACGACCTTGTCGACGCGTGGCGCCTGGTAGACGTTCGTGTAGCCCTGCTCCTTCATCAGGTCCGGCAGGACGGTCTCGTGATATCGAATGCGGAGTCTCGCGGTCATGTCAGGAATCGATCTGCTCGTCGCACTTGCGGCAGAAGCGCACGCTGCGGCCGTCCTCGAGGCGTCTGCGTCCGACGCGCGTCGGTCGGTTGCACTTGTCGCAGAGCAGGCGGACGTTCGACAGGTCGACCGGCGCCTCGCGCTCGACGATCCCGCCCGGCGCCTGCGCGCCGCGCGGCTTGCGGTGACGCTTCATCATGTTCAGCCGCTCGACGAGCACGTGCCCCTTCTCCGGAACGACCTTCAGTACCTTGCCGGTCTTTCCGCGGTTGCGGCCGGCGGCGACGTAGACCGTGTCTCCCTTCTTGATCTTCGGTTTCAGCATCGATGCGCTCAGAGGACCTCGGGAGCGAGCGAGATGATCTTCATGAAACGCTTCGCCCGGAGCTCACGCGCGACGGGGCCGAAGATCCGTGTCCCGATCGGCTCGCCTTGGTTGTCGATCAGCACGGCGGAGTTCGTGTCGAAGCGGATGTACGAGCCGTCGGCGCGGCCGACTTCCTTCGCGGTCCGCACGATCACTGCCTTCGCGACCTCGCCCTTCTTCACCTTCGCGTTCGGAATCGCCTCCTTCACCGACACCACGATGATGTCGCCGATCGAGGCATAGCGGCGCTTGGATCCGCCGAGCACCTTGACGCACATCACTTTGCGAGCGCCGGAGTTGTCGGCGACGTCGAGGATCGATTGCGTCTGGATCATCGGGAGCCCCGCACGGTCATACCTTGGCTCGCTCGAGGATCGTCTTCAGCCGCCAGCGCTTGTCCCGGCTGAGCGGCCGGGTCTCCTCGATGCGGACGCGGTCCCCGGTCTTGCACTCGTTCTTTTCGTCGTGCGCCTTGAAGCGCCGCCGCAGGCGGATCTGTTTCTTGTACTGGCCGTGCTGTACGGTCCGCTCGACCTGCACCACGATCGTCTTCTGCATCTTGTCGCTGACGACCACGCCGTCGCGAACCTTGCGCGCACCGCGCTCGCTCGCCGTCACGCCGATCTCCCTTCCACCTCGCGGCGCACCGTCCGAAGCCGCGCGAGATCCCGTCTCACCTCGCGGATCTTCATCGGATTGCCGAGCTGACCGGCGCCTTTTCGCAGGCGGAGGCGGAACAGCTCGTCACGGAGCTCCTGTTCCTTCGCCCGGAGCTCCGCGCCGTCTTGTTCCCGCAGATCTTTAGCTTCCACGCACCACCCCGCGCTCGCGGATCTGTGTCGGCAGCGAGAGCTTGCTGGCCGCGAGGCGGAGCGCCTCGCGCGCGACCTCCGGAGCCACACCTTCCATCTCGAAGAGCATGCGCCCCGGCTTGATCACCGCGACCCAAGCCTCGGGCGGGCCCTTGCCCTTTCCCATCCGTGTTTCCGCAGGCTTCTTCGTGATCGGCTTGTCGGGGAAGATACGCACCCAGACGCGTCCCCCGCGCTTGATGTGACGCGTGAGCGCCACTCGTGCGGCCTCGATCTCGCGAGCGGTCATCCAGCCGCGCTCGGTCGCCTGTAGTCCGTAGTCGCCGAACGCGAGGGCGGAGCCCCGCCAGGCGTACCCGGCGCGGCGGCCGCGCATCTGCTTGCGCCATTTGACTTTCGCGGGTTGCAGCATGGTCGTCGATCCGTCAGCCGCCGAGCGCCGTCTTCTGCTCCTCTTCGGCTGGCGTCAGCACCTCGCCGCGGAAGATCCAGCACTTGATGCCGATGATGCCGTACGTCGTCTTCGCCTCGGCAAAGCCGTAGCTGATGTCGGCGCGGAGCGTGTGCAGCGGCACGCGTCCTTCGCGGTACCATTCCCGGCGCGCGATCTCGGAGCCGCCGAGACGGCCGCCGCTCTGCACGCGAATGCCGAGCGCCCCCATGCGCATCGCGCGGGCCACCGCTTCCTTCATCGCGCGGCGGAACGCCACCCGTCGCTCGAGCTGCAGCGCCACGTTCTCGGCGACCAGCTGTGCGTCGAGGTCCGGACGGCGCACCTCGTGAATGTTGATGTAGGTCTCGTTTCTCGAGATCCGCGAGAGCTCCTGCTTGAGCTTCTCGATCTCTGCGCCCTTCTTGCCGATGACGATCCCGGGACGAGCGGTGTAGATGTTGATCTTCGCCTTGTTCGCCGCGCGCTCGACCTCCACCTTGGAAATGCCGGCGTGGTAGAGCTTCTTCTTGATGAAGTCCCGCAACCGAACGTCTTCGTGGAGGAGCGTCGCGTAATCGCGCGACGCGAACCACCGCGAGTCCCAGTTCTCGATGACTCCGAGACGGAACCCCTTCGGGTGCGTCTTCTGTCCCATCAATCGCCTTCTTTCTCGTCGAGCACGATCGTCAGATGGCTCGTGCGCTTGCGGATCGACGTCGCTCGGCCGTGCGCGCGCGGCATGAACCGCTTGAGCGTCGGTCCTGCGCCCACCTCGGCGCGCTTCACGTAGAGGGAATCGACGTCGAGGTTGTGGTTGTTCTCCGCGCTGGCGACCACCGCCCGAAGCGCCTTCGCGACCGTCTTGGCGCCCCGCTTCGGCGTGAACGCGAGAACACCGAGCGCGTCGTCGACCTTCTTGCCGCGGATGAGATCGACGACGAGACGCATCTTGCGTGGCGACATGCGGACGTGTCGGGCGATGCCCTTGGCTTCCATCGGACGGCGCCCCTCAGCTCCTCGGCGCGCCGGGCCGGACCTCGACCTTGCGGTCCCCCGCGTGTCCGTGGAACGTGCGCGTCGGTGAGAACTCTCCGAGCTTGTGGCCGACCATGTTCTCGGTCACGTAGACCGGAATGAACTTGCGTCCGTTGTGAACCGCGAAGGTGTGGCCGACCATTTCCGGCAGGATCGTGGAACGCCGGGACCAGGTCTTCACCACCCGCTTCTCGCTCGCATCGTTCAGCGCCGTCACCTTCTTCATCAGGTGATCGTCGATGAACGGACCTTTCTTGATCGAACGTGCCATGGCCCTCTATTTCCGCCCCCGGCGGGTGACGATGTACTTGTCCGTCGCCTTGTTGTGACGCGTCTTGTAACCCTTCGTCGGCTTGCCCCACGGCGTTTGCGGGTGATTCCCCTTGGAACGGCCTTCGCCGCCGCCGTGCGGATGATCGACGGGATTCATCGCGATGCCGCGCACGCGCGGCCGGCGGCCGAGCCAGCGCACGCGGCCGGCCTTGCCGTAGGAGACGTTCTCGTGGTCCAGGTTCCCGACCTGACCGATGGTGGCGCGGCACTCGATGCGCACGCGGCGGAGCTCCCCGGAGGGCAACTTCAGGAGCGCGTAGTCGCCCTCCTTCGCCATCAGCTGGACGGCCGCGCCGGCGCCTCGGGCGAGCTGCGCGCCGCGGCCTGAGCGAAGCTCCACGTTGTGGACGATGGTGCCTACGGGGATCTGCCGCAGCGCGAGCGCATTTCCCGGCTTGATGTCCGATCCAGGGCCGGAGACCACCTCGTCACCGACCGAGAGGCCGACGGGCGCGAGGATGTAGCGCTTCTCGCCATCCCGGTAATGGAGCAGCGCGAGGCGCGCGGACCGGTTCGGGTCATACTCGATCTCCGCAACGCGCGCGGGAATTCCATCCTTCTCGCGAAGGAAGTCGATCCGGCGGTAGCGCCGCTTCGACCCGCCGCCGAGGTAGCGCATGGTCATGCGCCCGAAATTGTTGCGCCCTCCGCTCCGGCGAAGCGGCTCGAGGAGCGATCCTTCGGGTACCGAGGTGGTGATCTCGGAAAAATCGGCGGTCGTCATGAAGCGACGGCCTTCGGAAGTCGGCTTGTACTTTTTCAGCGGCACGTGCGGCCTCAGACTCCTTCGAAAAAGTCGATGCTGTGGCCCTCGGCGAGGGTCACGTACGCCTTCTTCCAGTTCGGCCGCCGGCCCGCGCTCCGGCCGACACGCCGGAATTTACCGAGCAGGTTCACCGTGCGCACCTTGTCGACCTTGACCTTGAAGAAGCTCTCGACCGCACGCCGGATCTCCTCCTTGTTCGCGTCGCGCCGCACGCGGAAGAGCACCTGGTTGCCGGTCTCGTTCACCAGCGTCCCCTTCTCGGTGATCAGCGGCGCGACCAACACCTCGGAGCTCATTCCGCGAACCTTTCCTTCAATGCGTCGAGCCCGTCGACGGTGAGCAGCACCGTCGGGTGCGCCAGAAGATCGAGCACGCTCACGGTTCGCGCCGGCACCAGCTTGGTACCGGGGAGGTTGCGGATCGCGCGTGCGAGATTCTCTTCCTCGTCGCGGAGAACGATGAGCGCGTGGCGTGCCTCGAGACCGGCGAGCAGCTTCGCAGCGTCGCGCGTCTTCCCGCTCGGCACCTCGAGCCGCTCGACGATCACCAGCCCGCCATCCCGGAACCGCTCGGACAGCGCGGTCAGGAGCGCTTCGCGGCGCGCCGAGCGCGGCAGCCGGTACGAGTAATCGCGGGGCTGCGGGCCGAACACCGTCGCCCCGCCGACCCATTGGGTGGCGCGAATGCTACCCTGTCGCGCACGTCCGGTACCCTTCTGCTTCCAGGGCTTCTTGCCGCCGCCGCTGACGAATGCGCGCGTCTTCGTCGCGGCCGTACCCGACCGGCGATTCGCGCGCTGCATCTTCACGGCTTCGTACACGAGATGGCTGCGGCGCGGCGCGGCGAACACCGCCTCCGGCAGCTCGACTTCTCCGACCGCCTGGCGATCCGCCGAGAGGATCGGCGCGCGCAGCCCGTCAGCCATTCGCGATCTCGATTGCCTTGACGGCCTTGCGGACGATCACCAGGCCGTTCTTGCCGCCGGGAACCGCGCCGCGGACGAGGAGCAGGTTGTCCTCGGCGCGAACGTCGACGACGACGAGATTCTGGATCGTCACCCGGTCGTTCCCCAAGCGCCCGGCCATGCGCTTTCCCTTGAAGACACGCCCCGGGTAGGACCGGTTCCCGATGCTGCCGCCGTGGCGGAAGTACTCGTGCGTCCCGTGGCTCCCGGGAAATCCGGAGAACTGGTGGCGCTTGATCACACCGGCGTAGCCCTTGCCCTTGCTGAAGCCGGTCACGTCCACGTGATCGCCGGCCTGGAACACGTCGGCAACCTTGATCTCCTGCGCGAGCGAGACGTTGCCCGGGTCGCGAAACTCGCGGAGCACGGCTGCCATCTTCCCGGCCTTCTGCCGGTGGTGGAGCGCCGCCTTCGACAGGCGCTGGGCCTTGCGCTCGCCGACTCCGAGCTGCGCAGCGGCGTAGCCGTCGGTGGCCGGCGTCTTCACTTGCATCACCGTGCACGGCTCGGTCTCGATCACCGTCACCGGGATCAAGTTGCCGTCCTTGGCGAACACCTGGGTCATGCCCAGCTTCTTTCCGATCAGTCCGATGGCCATCGAAGGTTTCGATTCCGGGTCCCGAGGAAGCGATTCGTCACTGCAGCTTGATCTCGACGTCGACGCCGGCCGCGAGGTCGAGCTTGCCGAGGGCGTCGATCGTCTGTTGCGTCGGCTCGAGGATGTCGAGCAGCCGCTTGTGGGTTCGAATCTCGAAGTGCTCGCGTGACTTCTTGTCGACGTGCGGGGAGCGGTTCACGGTGAAACGCTCGATGTGCGTCGGTAACGGGATCGGACCCGCCATCCGCCCGCCAGTGCGCTTGACCGTCTCGACGATCTCCTTCACCGACTGATCGAGCAGTCGGTGATCGTAGGCCTTCAGCCGAATGCGAATCTTCTCGTTCACTGGTTCCCGCCCGCGCCCCCGCGCATCGCCACTAGCATTCGGCGCACTGACTCGAGGATCATTCCAAGATTTTGGTGACGACTCCGGCGCCGACGGTGCGGCCGCCCTCGCGAATCGCGAATCGCAGCCCCTCGTCCATCGCGATCGGCGTGATCAGCTGCACTTCCATCGCCACGTTGTCCCCCGGCATCACCATCT
>JAXDLK010000041.1:0-6508 GCA_034666665.1 Candidatus Binatota bacterium | reverse complement strand
GGCCGCTCCCTAGAAGACGCGGACGAGGCGAACGTTGGCGCGAAGCACAGCAGCCGGTCGAGCGGGAACGAGACTCGCTGCCGGAATCGTCTGCTTCGCGTGCGCAGCCTCCTGGGTCCTCGCCGCGGAGGTCCCGCCGCTGTCACTCGGCGAAGCCCTCTCGGACGCGCTGCGCGACAACCCCCGCATCCGTGACGCGTGCGACGCGCTCTCCGGGGCGCGATACGGCCGGGACATCGCCAACGCGGATTTCGCCGTGCAGCTCACGCCGCAGGCGACGAGCGGCCTCGGAACGGATACGGAGACCTCGCAGTCGAGCGTCGTCAGCCTGAACAAGAAGTTCTCCTACGGGACGATCGTCGAGCTCGCCGCCGGCACCACCTCGTCGCAGAACGACTTCCACCGCTCCTTCTCCGGAGTGACGGTGTCGCAAGGCCTCTTCCAGAGCTTCGGCAAGCAGGCGAACACCGGGGCCCTCGCCGACGCCGAGCACCGGATCGGCGGCGCAGAGCGCCAGCTCCGGCTCGTCGAGGAGCAAGTCGTCGTCGACGTGGTCGACGGCTTCTATCGCGTGGTCGGTCTCGAATCGCTGGTCAAGATCCTCGACGGCGCGCTCGAGCGCGCGCGGCGCCATTCACGGGCTGCGGAAGCGCGCCTCGCGCGTGCCGTCGCCACGCGGATGGACATCTTCCGCACCCAGGCGCAGACGGCCGGGGCCGAGGGGGCGCTCCTCGAGGCGCGCGAGTCGTTGCTCGGCGCCAGGGACGGGCTCCGCCTGCTTCTGGGCAAGGACCTGGAAGAGCCTCTCGAGGTCGAGCCGGGCGCGCTCTCGGTGGTGGTGAACGAGAGCGAGGACCAGCTCCTGAAGGCCGCGCTCGGCCAGCGCGTCGAGGTCGCCGACGCCGCCGCCGAGGTCGCCGACGCAGAACGGCAGGTCGCGCTCGCCGACCATGGCCGCTACCCGGATCTTCGGGTCGGAGTGAACTTCTCTCTCGTCGGCTTCGGCTCGAGCTTCCGCCAGAGCACGTCGTTCGACGATTCCGGCTTCCGCTTCCTCGTCGGTGGAACGAATCCGCTCGACCGCAGCGCCGAATCGGCCCGCGCGGGGCAAGCGCGGATCGAGCTCCAGCGGCGCAAGCGCGAGCACGCCGACGTGCGCGAGCGCGTGGCGATGGAAGTGCGCGAAGCGGTCCGTCACCTGGCGACCGTCGAGCAGCGGATCGAGGTCGGCGAGCGCAACGTGGAAGCGACGCGGGCGAACGTCGAGCTCGCGACCTTGCGGTTCGATCGCGGGTACGCCGACACCCTCGAGGTCCTGCAGGCCGAGGAGACGCTGTCGCAGGCGGAACGCGAGGAGGTCGCGCTCCGGATCGAGCGCGTCCTCGCGTCGCTGCGCGTGCGGCGCGCCGCGGGCCTGCTCGGCGATTTTCTCGAGACGACGATCGCGGACGGCGCCAAGCACGCATCGTGCGCCTGACAGCTCGAAAGGCGAAGGTCGAGAACCGGATGATGCCGCGCGACCGCCGAAATCTTCTCTGGGCAACCGGCGCGCTCCTGCTCGCGAGCCTCTTCTTCGGCGGCTTCGTCGGCAGCGGATCGCGCCGCGCGGAGGAGGTCGCCGTCGGCCGTGCCGAGCGGGGCGTGCTCGACGTGCGCGTGATCGAGATGGGGACGCTGGTGGCGCCGCGGTCGGTGACGATCGCCTCGGAGATCCAGAGCAACCGGGCGAAGGTCGTCCGCCTCCTCGCCGAGGGCTCTCTCGTCCACGAGGGCGACGTCCTCGTCGAGTTCGATGCCGCACCCTTCCTCGAGGACGTGACCAAGTACACGCGGGCGCTCAAGGAAGCCGACGCGAACCGGCAACAGGTGCGGCAGGATCTCGAGCTCGCGAAGGCGAAGCGCGAGCAGATCGTCCAGGATGCCCAGGCCCGCGCCCGGTTGGCGAAGCTCGAGCTCACGACGCTCGAGAACGGCGGCGGCCCGCTCAGCGTCCAGGAGGCGAAGGCCCGTGTCGATCAGGCCGAGGAGCAGTGGCGGCACGCCTCCGAGGGCGCCGCCGACGCGGAAGCGTTTCTCGGCGAAGGATTCATCACGCGCAAGGAGTACGAGGAAGCGTTCACGCGCCTGAGCGAGACCCGGCGCGCGAAGGTGCTCGCGGTCGCGCAGTACGACAACCTCGTCAAGTTCCGCCAGCCGGCGGACCTCGAGCGCGCACGGGTCGCGCTCGAGCGCGCGGATCAGGAGCTCGCGCGCGCCGGCGAGACCGCCGTCCACGAGATCGCGCGCCAGCAGGCGCTGTTCGCGAAAGCGGAAATGGCGGTCGAGGCCGCGGAGTCGGATCTCGACAAGGCCCGCGGAGAGCTCGGAAGGGCGAAGATCGCCTCGCCGGCGTCCGGCTTCCTCGTCTACGACGAGATCCCGGTCGGCTCCGATTACCGCAAGATCCAGATCGGCGACTCCGTCTGGCAAGGCCAGGCGATCATGACGATCCCCGACACCTCCCAGATGGCGGTCGAGACCTCGGTTCGCGAGTTCGACGTGCACAAGGTCCACCCCGGCCAGAACGCGCGCGTCAAGCTCGAGGCCTTCCCGGGCCTGACCCTCGACGGCCGCATCGAGTTCATCGGCAACCTGGCGACGCGCCGGGGCGCGGAAGGCGGCGACAAGCAGTTCTCGCTGCGCGTGCTGCTGGTGAAGACCGACCCGCGTCTCCGGCCCGGCATGACCGCGGAGGTGGAGATCGGCGTCGAGCAGGTACGCGACGCGCTGCTGGTGCCGATCGAGGCCGTGTTCCAGCAGGGCGGCCGCTCCGTCTGCTGGGTCCGCGACGGAGGCGCGCTGGTCGAGCGCGAAGTCCAGCTCGGAAGCAGCAACGAGGATCGGGTGGCGATCCTTTCCGGGCTTCGCGACGGCGACGTGGTCAGCCTGCTGCCGCGTCCGGAGCGATCCTGGCCGTGGAGTCAGTGAGCGGTCCCCCGCTCGCCGCACTCCACCGCGTCCACAAGAGCTACCGCGTCGGCGCCGAGCCCCTCGAGGTGCTGAAGGGCGTGAGTCTCGCGGTCGGCGAGGGTGAGTTCGTCGCGATCATGGGGCCGTCCGGAGCCGGGAAATCGACGCTGCTGCACATCCTCGCCGGGCTCGAGCGCCCCACGCAGGGAGACGTGCGGTTCGGCGACGTTTCCCTCGGCGGCCTGGACGACCGGTCACTGGCGAGGCTCCGCAATCGCGAGGTCGGCTTCGTGTTTCAGGCGTTTCATCTGATCCCGCGGCTCTCGGTGCTGGAGAACGTCGAAGTGCCGCTGCTCTACGCTCGCCTGCCGCTCGCCGAGAGCCGGCGCCGAGCTCTCGAGGCGATCGAGTCGGTCGGACTGGCGGCTCGCCGGCTGCATGCTCCGGCGGAGCTCTCCGGGGGCGAGCGGCAGCGTGCGGCGATCGCCCGCGCGCTGGTCAACGATCCGGCGCTGATTCTCGCGGACGAGCCGACGGGCAACCTCGACGCCAAGACCGGCAACGAGGTGATGGAGATCCTGGCGCGGCTGAACGACCAGCGGAAGGCGATCGTCGTGGTGACGCACAACGACGCGGTCTCCGCGTTCGCCCGGCGCAAGCTCTCGCTCGAGGACGGAACCTTCGTTGGCTGACGGCGCGTACTGGTGGCAGCTCCTGGTGCTCGCCTACCGTGGGATCCGCGCGCAGCGGATGCGCGCGTTCCTGAGCGCCTTCGGCGTGACCGTCGGCATCGCCGCGGTGCTCGCGATCCTGGCGATCGGCGAGGGCGCCCGCGAGCAGGTGCTGAAGCAGGTCGAGGAGCTCGGGATGAATGGCATCCTCGTCCGCAGCGCGGCCCTGGAGAACGACCCGGCCGCACGCCGGCCGGCGGGGCCGGGAACGCTGCGGCTCGCCGACGCCGACCGCCTGGAACGCTCGTCGCCACAGATCGAAGCGGTCGCGCCGCTGTCCGAGAGCTGGACGACGGCGGCTGCCGGAGACCGCGAGGTCCGCGCCCGCCGCGTCGGCACCGCGCCGGCGATCGTCGTGGCGAACAAGCTGTCGCTCGCGGTCGGCCGCTTCCTCGCAGCCGACGACTCGCGCCAGCGCCGTGCCGTGTGCGTTCTCGGCGCGGACGTCGCCGCGGATCTCTTCCGCTTCACGAGCCCCGTCGGGCGGCGAGTGCGGATCGGACAGCGATCGTTCCAGGTGATCGGCGTGCTCGCGCCGCGGGCGAGGCTCACCGGCGACCGGGCGATCGCGCGGGGGCACGACGTCAACCGCGACGCCTACGTGCCTCTCGAAGCGGTGGCGCCCTCCGGCGAGATGCGCGACGGCTGGCCGCTCACCGGTATCTCGATCCTCGTCCGCGATCGGTCGAGCGTCACCGGGATGGCCGGCCTCGTGCGCAGCGTCCTCGAGCGCACACACCGGGGCCGGCGCGACTACGAGGTCGTCGTGCCGCTCGAGCTCCTGGAGCAGCGCCGGCGGACGCAGCGCACCCTCGGCGCGGTGCTCGCGGGCATCGCCGCGCTTTCGCTGCTCGTCGGCGGAGTCGGTATCATGAACATCATGCTCGCGACGGTGATGGAGAGAACCCGTGAGATCGGGGTGCGCCGGGCCGTCGGCGCCACGTCGCACGACATCGCGCTGCAGTTCCTCGCCGAGTCCGGAATGCTGACTTTCCTCGGCGGCGCGTCGGGTCTCGTCCTCGGCGTCTCCGCCGCCCTGGCGCTCCGCTTCCTCGGAGGCTGGCCGGTCCGCATCACCTTCTCGACCGCCGCCGGCGTGCTGGCGATCTCGGTCGTCTCCGGCCTTGTGTTCGGGCTCTATCCCGCACTAAAAGCGGCGGCGGCAGATCCCATCGAAGCATTGCGGTACGAGTAACATGAGGAACGCGGAGCGGCGGGCGCAGGCGTACCGCACGTCGGCATTGGCGCTGGTCTTCTTGCTCGCCTCCACCGTCGTCGCCCGCCCGCAGACCCCCGTCGGCCCCGAGTTCCAGGCCAACAGCTTCGCGACGGGAGCGCAGCACGAGTCTGCCGTGGCGGCGGACCCCACGGGCAACTTCGTCGTCGTCTGGCAGAGCGACAACCAGTCGTACACCCCAGCCGCCAACATCTACGCCCAGCGTTACGACGCGACCGGATCCGTCGGCAGTGAGTTCCGCGTCTCCGGGCCGGTAGGAACCTCCTACTACCAGATGCATCCCGACGTCGCCCCGCGCGGCACCGACGCCTACGTCGTCGTCTGGGAGAGCACATCCAGCTCCTCGACGTTCCCGTCGGTCGTTGCCGGCCTGATCGAGCCTGCGTCCGGTGACGTGAGCACGTTCGTGGTCCACGACCCGAGCAGCCCGGAGACGAACCCGGCGGTCTCCGCGGCCGCGAACGGGGACTTCGTCGTCGTCTGGGAGCGATACCAGTTCTCCACGCAGACGGACGTCGTCGGCCAGCGGTTCAGCAGCGATGCGACCCGCATCGGGGCGGAGCTGGCGATCGCCAACTCGTACATGGTGATCAATCATCAGCCGGACGTCGCGGTCGACGGGAACGGCGACTTCGTCGTGGCCTGGACCTCGAACCAGACGGGCGACGACGAGATCTTCGCGAAGCGCTTCGACAGCACGGGGAGCTCGATCGGCAGCGAGTTTCGCGTCAACAGCTCCACGCCGAACGCTCAGTCCGACCCGTCGGTCGGAATCGACGCGAACGGCGACTTTCTGGTGGCGTGGCACAGTTTCGGATCCACGGTCGGAAACGACGTCTTCAAGCAGTCGTTCGACGCGGCAGGCAACCGTCTGGACGGCGGTGACGTGCCATTGCCTGCCGACGGCTACGGCGAACAGAACAGACCGATGGTCGCCGCGGATCCGGTCGGGAACTTCGTCGTCGCATGGACGAACTACACGCCCGGAGATCCCGGTGACTCCAACGCGTTCGCACAGCGGTTCGACGTCACCGGAGCCAGGCTGGGAGCCGAGTTCCAGGCGAACACGTATTTCACGGGATATCAGGGGTACCCCGCGGTCGCCGCGGATCGGAACGGCCGCTTCGTAGTCACCTGGGAGGACAGCGGCCGTGACGGATCGGACCTCGGCGTCTTCGGACAGCGATTCGACCCCTTGCCGACCTCCACCGCGACGGCGACGAGCACTGCCACCGCGACTTCCACAGCCACGGCCACGGCTACGGCGACCGCCACGGCGACGGCGACTGCCACTCCTACGGTGACCGCCACGGCGACGGCCACGCGAACCTCGACCGCGACGTCGACTGCGACCGCGACCAATACACCGACGCCGACGGCCACGCGTACCTCGACGGCCACGGCCACGCGTACCCCAACCGCGACGGCAACGCGCACGCCGACCGCCACGGCGACGAGGACTCCGACGGCGACTGCGACTCGGACTCGCACCTCGACTGCAACCGCGACCCAAACCCGTACTCCCACCGCCACCGCGACGAAGACTCCGACCTCGACTGCGACTCGGACTCAGACCTCGACTGCAACCGCG
>JAXDLK010000040.1:0-14340 GCA_034666665.1 Candidatus Binatota bacterium | reverse complement strand
GCTCGTCGAGTCCGCCGGTCCCTTGAGCCTCGGTTTCGACGTCGCCGTGGACGAGGGGAACATGCTGTTCACCACCCGGCGAGCCTGGGTGTTCGGGCTTCCCATACCGCTCGGCTTGGCACCGAACGTCCGGGCGGCGGTCAAGGCGGACGAGCTCGGCTGGTGGTTGAGCGTCGACGTCGCGGTTCGGGGAATCGGCAGCCTGCTCGGTTATGAAGGGCACGTGACGCCGGAATGATCCCGCACGATGTTCTCTCGACCCTGCCGCGCTGGCTGCCGCCGCTCGCCGGTGCTGCGGGCCTCGCGATGCTCGCTTTCAGCATCCATGGGCTGCTGCGGCTCGTCCGCACGCCGGCGCTCGCACGTGTGCCGCTCGGCGCGGAGCAGGAGGTCGACCTCGACGTCTCCGGACCGATCCTCCTGAGCGTCGAGGGGCCGCTCCTCTCCACGCTCTTCCGCGGGACGTTCACGCTCCACGATCGTCTCTCGCGCGAAGACGTTCCGCTCAGCTCGGTCGTCCTTCGCACCCGTACCACGGGGTTCGGGTGGGCGCGGCTCGTGATCGCTCGCTTCGTGCTCGACCGCCCGCGCCATCTGACGCTCGTGACCGGCGGCGTTCCCCCCGGCACCGAAGCCGCGCGCCATACCGTCGTGTTCACGCGTCCCCTCGGCGCGAAGCTGCCGGCCTACGTCCTCGGGTGCATCGTTTCGGCGATGCTTCTCGTGGGCGGCCTCGTCTTCACCATTCTCCTCCATGCGGGCTGAGGAGACGCCATTCAGAGGGCCAGCTCGCCGGCGAGGAACCCGCGCGTGCGCGGATCCTTCGGCGATTCGAAGAACTCGGTCTTCGGCGCGCTCTCCACCAGTCGCCCTTCCGACAGCAACGACACGCGGTCGGCCACTCGCCGCGCCTGGAAGAGATCGTGGGTGACGAGCAGCACGCCGCCACCGTGCTCGCGCGCATACGCGCGGGCCGCGCGCTCGAGGACGTCGACGTTCCGCGGATCGAGGTTCGCGGTGAACTCGTCGAGCAGCAGGAAATCGACCCCGAGGACCGCGGCGCGCGCGAACGCCAGGCGCTGCTGCTCACCTGCGGAGAGCCGCCGCGCGGGCGCGTTCGCCAGCCGCGCGAGACCCAGCTCTTGGAGCACGGCAGATACGCGCTCTACGATCTCGGCGCGCGGCCGGCCGCGGATCTCGAGGCCGAGGGCGGCGTTCTCGACGACGGTCCGGCGAAACGCCACCGGCTTCTGAAACACCATCGCCATCCGCAGGCGCGCGGCGTAGCGCATGCCGTCCAGCGGCTCGGCCGCCCGCGCGACCTGGATTTCTTCGCCGTCGAGCCGCACGGTCCCCTCGTCCGGCGCCTCGAGCAGGTTCATGATGCGAAGCAGCGTGGTCTTACCCGAGCCGCTCGGGCCAAGCACCGCGTGGATCTCGCCGCGCGCGATCGTGAGGCTGACGCCGGTGAGGACGGTACGATCGCCGTATCGCTTGGTGATCCATTCCGCCGCGAGCTCGGCCTTCACTCCGTACGCTCCTGCAGCACCGTCAGCGCGAGAAACACCAGCGCGGAGGTACCGAGCAGGAAGAGGCCGAGCCCGGTCGCGGCGGTGAAGTTGCCACGGCTGGTCTCCTTGACGATCGCGGTGGTCAGTACCTCCGTCTCGTGCCGGATGTTCCCGCCGACCATGATCACCGCCCCGACCTCCGAGATCGCCCGGCCGAACCCGACCATGACCGCGGACAACACGCCCGAGCGCGCCTCGCGAACGAGGATGCGGACGTACGATCCGCGGCGCGCGCCGAGCGTCCGCGCGGTATCCTTGAGAGCGGCGTCGAGCTCCTGGATCGCATTCATCGTGAGGCCGGTGACGAACGGCAGCACGAGGAGGAACTGTGCGAGAATCATCCCTTCGATCGTGAATAGCCATCCGAAGCCGCCGAGCGGCCCCGTCTTCGAGAGCAGGAGGTAGAGGCAGAGGCCGAGGAGCACCGGCGGAACCCCGTAGAGCGCGTGCAGGAACGAGCGGAGAAAGCGGCGCCCGTGGAAGTCGCGTAGCCCGAGCACGGTCCCCGCGGGCACGCCGACCGCGCTCGCCAGCACGGTCGCCAGGCCCGAGACGTACAGCGACCTGCCGGCGACGAGCAGAATCTCCGAGTCGAAGCTCAATGCCGCTCGGGCGACGGCTCGAACAGCGGGTGGCCCCCGATGCGGTACTGACGGATCTTCGCCGCAGCCCCTTCGGAGGTGATCCAGGTCGCGAAATGCCTGGCGAGGTCCGACTGGACACCGGGGTGGCGATCCGGATTCACGGGAATCACCGAGTAGACGTTGCGCAGATCCTCCGCCGGATGATCCAGCCCGCCGAGCAGGATCACCAGCCCCGGCTTCACGGTCGCCGCCTCGCCCACCTCCGGGATCGAACGGTAGGTGCCCTCATCCGTCAGCGTGTACGCATCCATCTCGAAGGCCATGCGCAGCGCCGCGGCCATCCCCGAGCCGATGGACTTGTACCAGCTCGCGAAGGACGACGGGTCGAGGCCTGCGGCCTTCCACAACGCGAGCTCCTTCACGTGAGTGCCGGAATCGTCTCCTCGGGAGACGAACGTGCGCGAAGACGCGGCGATCTTGGCCATGCCGGCCGCGGCGGTCGGCGAGCCTCGGACACCCGCAGGGTCTCCTTCGGGGCCGACGATCGCGAAGTAGTTCCACATGATGCGCCAGCGGAAGGCGCCGTGACCTTCTTTCAAAAATGCCTTCTCGGCATCGGGAGAGTGGACGATCAGCACGTCGGCATCACCACGACGGCCGATCTCGAGTGCCTGTCCCGAGCCCACTGCCACGACCGCGACACGCACGTGCTCGCGGGATTCGAAGTCGGGAAGGATGTGCTCGAGGAGACCCGAGTCGCGCACGCTGGTCGTGGTCGCGAGCGTCAGCCGCTCGGCCGCGGCCGCGGAACGGCAGCCGGCGCACAGGAGCAGCGCCAGCAGGAGACCGGATCCACGCCGATGCAAGGTCAGTACTCCGGTTTGAAGTCGAAATGGTGCACCGCCTGGATGAAGCGGAACGTGCGTGTCTTCGAGCGCATCACGATCGAGTTCGTGGTCGCACCGCCGCGGAAGAAGCGCACGCCCTCGAGCAGCGTCCCCGAGGTGACCCCGGTCGCGGCGAACATCAGGTTGCCGCGGGCGAGGTCCGTCGCCTCGTACTTCCGTGCGAAATCCGTGATCCCGGCGGCGCGGAGGCGCTCGGCCTGAAACCCGCTCGTGGCAGTGAATCGCCCCTGGAACTTGCCGCCCGCGCACACGAGCGCCGCCGCCGCGAGGACGCCCTGGGAGGCGCCACCGACGCCGAGGGCGAGATCGATGCCGCTCTCGTCGCGGAGCGTGCCGAGTGCCGCCGAGAGATCCCCATCCGCGATCAGCTTGATGCGAGCCCCGGCCGCGCGGATCTCGTGGATCAGCTTCTCGTGCCGTGGGCGGTCGAGGACCGCGACCGTCAGGTCCTCGACGTACATGCCCCTCGCCTCCGCCAGCGCTTTGACGTTCTCGCCCGGCGAGCGGTCGATCTCGACGGCCTCGCGGCCGTCGGGGCCGACGGCGAGCTTGTCCATGTAGCAGCGAGGACAGCGCACGAAGCCGCCGTCCTCCGCATCGGAGATCGCCACCACCGACAGCGCGTTCGGTCCGCCGCTGGCACACGCCGCATCGCCCTCGACCGCGTCGACCGCGACGTCGAGACGCGATCCCTGGCCGCTGCCGATCTCCTCGCCCTCGTAGAGGGGCACGTCCTCGTCGGGAGCCCCCTCGCCGATGACGATCCGACCCTGAATCGGAATCGAGCGAAACGCGCGGCGGATCGCCTCGGACGCCGCCTTGTCGACGGCGATCTCGTCTCCACGACCCATCAGACGCGCGGCGGCGAGCGCACCGGCTTCCGTGACGCGGACGACTTCGAGCGCGAGGTTCCGATCCATTCCGGCGACCGTTCCTTCTATAGCCCTCTCGGGAATCCTCTTACAGCTAACAGCGGATCCGCCCCGCGCGAAGGAAGACTCAGAGCCGGTCCTCGATCCGCATGAAGAAGGGTTTGCCCCGGACCGCCGCCAGGCGACCGATGTCGGAGAGCGCGCGGCGCAGGCTCGACTCGCGCGCTTCGTGAGTGCGGATGATGATCGGCACCGAGTTGCCCTTGCGCCGATCCTTCTGGATCACCGACGCGATGCTGATGCCGCGGCGGCCGAGGATCCCGGCGATGCGGCCGAGGACGCCCGGCCGGTCGACGACCAAGAACCGCAGGTAGTACTCGCTCTCGATCGCGCCGATCGGCCGCAGGCGTGCGGCGCGAAGCTCGGCGACCGGGATCCCCAGCGGGGGCGGGGGGCGTTCGCCGGGATGCGCCCTCTGCCGCGCGATCTCGACCACGTCCGCAAGCACGGACGTTGCGGTCGGCAGCCGCCCGGCTCCCGGTCCGACGTACATCGTCGACCCGAGCGCGTCGCCCTGGATGTGGATCGCGTTGAACGCGTCGCGGACGTCGGCGAGGAGATGCGTCCGCGGAATCATCGTCGGGTGGACGCGCGCCTCGACCCGCTTGCCGTCGTCCTTGGCGATCGCCAGGAGCTTGATCACGTAGCCGAGCTCGCGCGCGAACGCGACGTCCATCTGCGCGATCGGCCGGATGCCTTCCGTGTGGATCTCCGCCACCGGACAATCCATTCCGAAGGCGAGCGCCACGAGCAGCGCGAGCTTGTGCGCGGAGTCGGTGCCGTCGATGTCGAGCGACGGGTCCGCCTCGGCGAGGCCGCTCGCTTGCGCCTCCGCGAGCGCCGCCGGGAACTCCGACCCGCGGTCCGTCATCGCCGTCAAGATCGAATTGCAGGTCCCGTTGACGATGCCGTAGACGGCGCGGTTGCGATCGCCCGCGAGCGCTTCTTTCAACACCCGGATGATCGGCACGCCGCCGCCGACGCTGGCTTCGAAGCCGAGGCGCACGCCCTGATGCTCCGCGGCGGCGAATACCTCGCGGCCGTGCACCGCGAGCAGCGCCTTGTTCGCGGTGACCACGTCCTTGCCGGCGGCGATCGCCGCGAGCACGAGGCTCCGCGCCGGCTCGTAGCCTCCGAAGAGCTCGACCACGACGTCGACCGATGGATCGGTGACGAGCGAGCGCGCGTCCGTCGTCAGCAGCCGGCGGGTGATCGGCGAATCGCGGCCGCGGCGGGGATCTCGAACGGCGACACCGACGATGCGGAGGTCGAGACCGAGCCGGCGGCGGAGAAGCGGCCGGTTCCTCTCGATCAGCATCGCGACCCCGGTGCCTACGGTGCCGAGACCGAGGAGCGCAATCGTGACCTCGCCGCGCACCGCCGGGGTCAGCCGGCCCGAGCCCGTACCGCGCCCGGCACCTCGCCTCGCGAGAGCGCCTTACGAATGCCGCGAACGGCCTGGCGGGTTCGATGCTCGTTCTCGATCAGCGAGAAGCGCACGAACTCGTCGCCGTACTCGCCGAACCCGGCGCCCGGCGACACCGCGACCTTGGCTTCGCGGAGCAGGAATTTGCTGAACTCGACGGAGCCGAGCTCGCGGAAGGGCTCCGGAATGCGCGCCCACACGAACATCGTCGCGCGCGGGCGCTCGAGGGGCCACCCTGCCCGGTTGAGACCGTCGCAGAGCACGTCCCGCCGCCGCTGGTAGCGGCGGCGGATGTCGTCGACGCAATCCTGCGGTCCGTTCAGCGCGTGAATCGCCGCGATCTGCACGGGGGCGAAGATGCCGTAGTCGATGTAGCTCTTGAGTCGGCCGAGCGCGCCGACCATCTCGCGGTTGCCGACCGCGAACCCGACGCGCCAGCCGGCCATGTTGTAGCTCTTCGACAGGGTGAAGAACTCGACACCGACGTCCTTGGCCCCGTTCACCTGGAGGAAGCTCGGCGGCTCGTAGCCGTCGAACGTCAGGTCGGCGTAGGCGAAATCGTGGATCACGAGCAGCTTGTTCTCGTGCGCGAAGTCGACGACCCGCTCGAAGAAGCGCCGATCCACGACCGCCGTCGTCGGGTTGTTCGGGAAGGACAGAGTCAGGAGCTTCGGCTTCGGCCAGCACTGGCGGAACGTCTCCTCGATGTGCCCGAGCAGGTCTTCCGTCGGCAGCATCGGCGGCGTGCGGATGTCGGCGCCTGCGATGATCGCGGAGTATGGATGGATGGCGTACGCGGGGCTCGGACAGATGACGATGTCGCCGGGCCCGACGAGTGCCAGCGCCATATGCGTCAGCCCCTCCTTCGCGCCGATCGTGGCGACCACCTCGGTGTCGGGATCGAGCTCCACGCCGAAGCGGCGGCGGTACCAGTTCGCCATCGCCAGCCGGAGCTTCGGCAACCCGCGGGAGAGAGAGTAGCGGTGGTTCTGTGTCTTCGCCGCGGCCTCGACGAGCTTCTGGACGATGTGCGGAGGAGTCGCTCCGTCGGGGTTCCCCATGCCGAGATCGATGATGTCCTCGCCGGCGACGCGCGCGCGGTGCTTGAGCTCGGTCACCTCGGCGAGCACGTACGGGGGAAGACGCTTGATGCGGGGGAAATCCATGGGAGGGCGCGGATTCTCGGCGGACGTCCGACCCTTGTCAACGCGACGGTAAACGCGACACGTCGTCTACGCCTCGTAGATGTAGAGGTGCTTGTTTGGCGGACGCGGCGTCAAGCCCTGAACGTTCGCCAGCTCTAGGCAACGCGTCCCGCCTCGTGTCCATCCCTCGATGAATGGATCAGCACCTTCGCGGGCGCGTGCGAAGGCTGCCAGGAGCGGTTCGTACCAAGTATCCGCATGGACCTTCCAGATCCTTTGCCCGTGGCGGAACTTACCGAAAACAGTACGGTTGCCACCACGGGTCCCCCCGTCGAGCCGGTGGTGAGTCGGATTCGCGGCGTTCGCGGGAAGCACGATCCGTTCGACGAACGTCACGAAGGATGGGTGGACCATAGCGTCCTCGGCCGATGGCATCGTTCGACGCTCTCCGCGCGCACCACGTCGCGGATCGTTTCGCCCATTCCCTGGATCGTCACCGCAGCTCGCCGAGTGTCTCGACTGCAAGCCGATCTCGGCGGCGAGCATGCGCCCAAATTCGCGCTCGGCATCGGCCGTCAGCCCTGTCGCTCGATCGAGTGGATGGTTTCAACCCGCGAGCACCTTCGTCTCGCCGCCGACCGTTGCCTCGCCGGTCCACCATCGAAGACGTCGGAGCTCGCCACGGCGCCTGATGACGACACCGAGCCGGGCGCACAAATTGTCGCTCACCGTGCGACCGTTGCAGAAGATCGCATCGAAGTGACTCAGGCGGATCTGCTCGTCGAGGAACGGCAGATCAAGGTCGAGTAGAACGGATTTGTCATCATCCTGTAATCCGGACCATACCGGCGCGGTCGCCTCCTGCACCAGGTCGAGATGGACTGCTGAACCGTTGCGGTAACTGAAACCTACTCCCTCCAGAAACCGCTCGAGGTGAGCGAACCAACCGTAAATCGGTTTCGCGTCGCCGAAGTACTCGCGCATCCAGTTGATCGCCTCTGCACACTGCGCATCCGTGAGCGCATCGCGGCGCTCGGCGACGAGCGAGCTGAGCGTAGCAAATCGCTGGCCCGCTCCCACCAGCAGGCGTCCATCGGGGGTCGTGTATTCCTGGTCCGATGGATTCAGGGCGATCGTCGCAACTGACGCGGTAAGAAAGTCGCCGAAGAAAAGGACCGGAAGCGAGTCGGGCACAGCCTGTGGAGCTGGCGCACGCCGTAAGCGCTGAAACAGCAGTCGAACCGCTTCCTCGCTGAACGATCGACCTTCGCCACGGTTCACTCAGTCATCGTAGCAAACCTCACCGCGAGGCGAGGGCCACCGATCGAGGAAATCGAGGCGCAACGGTGTCGATGATGGCCGTGGTAGCGCAACAGCCCGGAGGCTCGCTCGAAAAATTCGCCCATTCGCCCAGTGTTAGGAGTCATCCGCCCGACGGAACCACCACCTGCTGCCAGCGGCGGACGGCATCGACCGGCCGAATCAGCATCAGCACGTTGAGCGTCAGGTTGTCGTGGATCCAGAAGGCGAGCACCGCCTCGACGACGACGACACCGATGATCGTGACGCGGGTGGGGAGCCGGGCGGCGAGGCCGAAGCCGATCAAGCATGCGAGCACGTCGCAGACGGAATTCAGGACGCTGTCTCCGTAGTAGTCGAGCGAGATCGTCTGCGCGCGATAGCGCTCGATCACGAGATCGGTGTTCTCGAGAACTTCCCACGCCGACTCGATCGCGACCGTGACCGTGGCGCGAAGCCACCAGCGGGAGGGCCCGAGCGCCAGCCGCGTGAGCGCGTAGAGCGCCACGCCGTGCGATACGTGGGTCAAGGTGTAGGGGTCGGCGATCTGCTGCGAGTTCTGATCGCTGTGGACGTTGCCGGACCAAAGCCGCACCGGTCCGTGCTGGTAGACCGGCGTCCGGCCCATCGCGAGCTCGAGGACCGCCGCGAGCGTGACGATCGCCAGGACGACGGACACATCCGCGACGCTCACGCCGCGGGACGGCGGAGCGGCGAGCCACTTCCGCCGAGCGCTCACCAGCGCCGCGGCTGCGACGAGCACGACCGTCGGCGGAACGAGCGAGTCGATCATCACGCCCGGCCAGTGGAGCCCCGGCGCTCCGAAGCCGTCACCGCCGAAGACGCTGCCACGAAGCGACTCCCGCCGCCATCGCAACGGCCAAGATCCCGACGTCCGCCCGGCTCAGGTGGACTCCCCCGGCTTCCCAGTCGATCCACGCGCGCATGAGCGACGGGTGACCGTGGCCCGTCACGTACAGGTCGGTGACTGCGAGGGTGATCGCGGCGACGACGGCCGCGGCGAACGAGGCACCGGCCGCGGCAGCAACCCTACCAACGGAAGACCACAGAGCGCGCGACGGTCGGACCCGGCCGCCCGCCGATCCGCCGACGATCATTCGATGCCGAGGAACTCGAGCACCTTCTCGGCCGGACGGGCGATCACCGCCCGCCCACCCCGCACCACCACCGGCCGCTGCATCAGCTCGGGATGCTCGAGCAGGAGCGTCACGACTTGGTCCGCGGTGCGATAGGCTTCGGCGTCGAGGCCGAGCGCCGCGAACCTCTTGTCCTTGCGCACGAGCTCCGCCGGCGGGGCGTCGAGCATCGTAACCATCCGCTCAAGCTCGCCACGGGCGAGCGGCGTCTTCAGGTATTCGATGACGTCGAACTCGACGCCGCGCGCGCGGAGAATCTCCAGCGCGCCCCGCGCCTGCCCACATCCGGGATTGAAGTAGACGATCGGACGTTCCATTCGCCACCCATAGCGCACGGGGCGATGCGTGCCATCCGGTCACCGTCCGCCGGACACGTCGAGGATGGCGCCCGTCGCGTACGACGCTTCGTCGGAGGCGAGCCAGAGGATCGCCTTGGCGACTTCTTCCGACTGCCCGGCGCGCTTCATCGGAATCGACTCCTTCAGGCGCTCGGCGCGATGCGGATCGCCGCCGCGCGCGTGAATCTCGGTATCGATGATGCCCGGACGTACGCCGTTCACGCGGATGCCTTCGGCAGCGACCTCCTTCGCGAGACCGATCGTCATCGTATCGATCGCAGCCTTGGATGCCGCGTAGTCGACGTACTCTCCGGGAGATCCGAGCCGCGCGGCGGCGGACGAGAGGTTGACGATGACGCCCCCGAGTCCGCCGTGGAGCGTCGACATCCGCTTCACTGCCTCGCGGGCGCAGAGAAACGCGCCGAGGACGTTGGTCGCGAACACCCGTGAGATCCTCGCAGCGTCCATCGCGTCCAGCCTCGATTGCGGCTCGACGATGCCGGCGTTGTTCACCAGCACGGAAAGGCGGCCGAGCTCGGTGTCGACCGTCGCGAACAACCGCATGACGTCGGCCTCGGAGGCGACGTCCGCCGCAGCCGCGATCGCTCGGCCGCCCGCGTCGACGATCGTCGCCACCACCGATTCCGCCGCCCGGCGATCGGAAACGTAGTTCACGCACACCGCGTAACCGCGCCTCGCCGCCTCAAGCGCCGTGGCGGCGCCGATGCCCCGACCTCCGCCAGTGATCACGATCACCCCTTCGGATCCCGTCATTCGGTCACGCTCCCGGCGCCGTCCCGAGGCCCTGCAGCCCATGCAACTGCCTGCTCGAGGCGGTCGTTACCCCAGAAGATCTCCTCGCCGACGACGAAGCTCGGCGCTCCGAAGAGACCGATCGTCGAAGCGCGTTCCGTCTGGGCGCGGAGCTTCGCCTTGGCGTCGTCGGATTCGGCGACACCGAGGAGCTCCGCAGGCTGCCCGACCGCCCGCACGATCGACTCCACGACGGAGCGGTCGGAGATGTCCCGATCCTCGGCGAAGTTCGCCAGGTAGACCCGGCGGACCAGCTCGGGAACCCAGGGCTCGTCGCTGAACCAGCAGGCGAGCCGAGCCGCGAGGAGACTGCCGCGTGGAAAGCGCGACGGCCTCCGCAGCGGCAGGTCGAGCGCCGCGCAGATGCGCTCCAGGTCGCGCCACATGTACTGCCCCTTCACCGGGTAGACGTTGAACGGCGAATCGTTCCAGCCCTGCTTCTGGAAGATGGGCCCGAGGAGGAAGGGGCGCCACGCGACCGCCACTCCCGACGAGCGCGCGACCTCCTCCACGCGCAGCGCCGCGGGATAGGAGTACGTGCTCGCGAGCTCGAACCAGAATTCCACCGTCGGCATCGAGGTCATCCCACTTCGGCGAGTCCGAGCCGTCCTTGCCAGCGGTGCTCGAGGACGCGCCGGATCGGCTCCACGTCCGGCGACCGCAATCCGCCCGTGGCGTCGAGGAAGCGGAGTGCCTCCGCGCGCGCCTCCGCCAGGATGTCTACGTCACGGATCGGATCCGCGACGCGGAACTGCGCGAGCCCCGATTGCCGGAGCCCGAGGAGGTCGCCGGCGCCGCGGAGCGCGAGATCCTTCTCGGCGATCTTGGTGCCGCGAGTCTCGCCCTCGAGGAACTTCAGCCGGCGGTAGCCCTCGATGCCCGCCCGGCCCGTAGAAATCAGCAAGCAGAACGAGCGCTCCCCTCCCCGGCCGACGCGGCCGCGCAGCTGGTGGAGCTGAGCCAGTCCGAACTGTTCCGCGTGGTCGACGACCATGACCGTCGCGTTCGGCACGTCGATGCCGACCTCGACGACGCTGGTCGCGACGAGCAGCTGGTGATCGCCCCCCTGGAAGCGACGCATCACCGCGTCCTTCTCGTCGCTGCGCATCTGACCGTGGAGAAGCGCGAGGCGGTAGCCGCGAAACGGTCCGGCCACGAGGTCACGCGCCATCGCCTTCGCGCTGCGGAGATCGACCGCTTCGCTCTCCTCGACGAGCGGAAACACGAGATACGCCTGACGGCCACGGTCGAGCTCGGCGCGGACGCGCTTCCAGGCCGAATCACGGTCGGACTCGCGCACCACCCGCGTCTCGATCGGCTGCCGTCCCGGGGGCAGCTCGTCGAGCGAGGAGACGTCGAGATCGCCGTGGACCGTCATCTCGAGCGTCCGCGGGATCGGCGTCGCCGTCATCAGCAATACGTCCGGGTTCTCTCCCAGCGCGCGGAGCGCCTTTCGCTGCAGCACGCCGAACCGATGCTGCTCGTCGACGATGCCGAGGCCGAGACGATGGAAGCGCACTCCCTCCTGGATGATCGCCTGCGTGCCGACGACGACCGCCGCCGCACCGGACGCGATCGCCGCGTAAGCGTCGGTTCGCGGCTTCCCCTGTACCTTGCCGGTCAGCAGCACCCCCCGGACGCCGAGCGGCTCGAGCCAGCGCGTAATCGTCGCGTGGTGTTGCTCGGCGAGGATCTCCGTCGGCGCCATCAGCGCCGCCTGATAGCCGCATTCGACCACGGAGAGCGCGGCGAGCATCGCCACCACCGTCTTGCCACTGCCGACGTCGCCCTGGACGAGGCGGTTCATCGGATGCGGCCGGGCAAGATCGACGCGGATCTCCGCCAGCACCCGTTCCTGCGCTCCCGTGAGCCGGAACGGCAAGGAGCCGCGGAGCCTTTCTGCCAGTCGGCCGGCCGGCGCGAAGGCGATTCCGCTGTCCTCGACGATCGCGCGCCGCCGCAGCAGGAGGCCGAGCTGATAGAAGAAGAACTCGTCGAGGATGATCGAGCGATGCGCGAGGGAGCGACGCTCGCCGAGCTCGGCGGTGTCGGCGTCGGCGTCCGGCAGGTGTGCCCGCCCGAGCGCGGCCGCGAGATCGAGCAGGCGGAGGCGAGCGGTGATCTCCTCCGGGAGCACGCTCGGAATGCGATCGCCGAGCTCGTCCATCGCCGAGTGGACGATCGCGCGCATGGCCCCGACCGTCATCTCGGTGGGTTTCTCGTAGACGGGCACCACCCGACCGAGCTCTTCCTCGTCCGGGCCTTCGAGTACCTCGAGCTCGGGATGAACCATCTTCGGACGGCCGCGCACGCCCTGCACCCGGCCGTGAATCACCAGGCGGATGCCCGGCTTCAGCTTCGCCGCGAAGTACGAGGTCTGGTGGAACCACGTGAGCGACATCAGAGCCGTCTCGTCGCGGACGATCGCCTCGAGAATCCGGCGGGAACGCCCGCCCTGCTTCTCCCCCGCGGTCACCACCTCGACGACGCACGTGCCGTCCTCGCCGACGACGAGCTCGGCGATCCGCGCGAGCCGGCGGCGATCCTCGTAGCGAAACGGCACGTGGTAGAGGACGTCCTCGACGGTCGCGAGACCGAACCGCCCGAGCCACTCGGCACGCTTCGGCCCGACCCCCTTGAGGAACTGAACCGGCGCCGAGAGCAGCTCGAGCGCGGCCTCGAGCGGCCCCTGCGTGCGCCGGTACGCGGGGGCCGCTGCCGTGACGACCGTTGGCGCTGCGGCCGCCGTCGCCGCAGCGGCTACGGTCCTCGCCGACACCCGGGCCTGCCTTGGCAGAACGGATTCTGCAGGCGGTGAAGACGCCTCGGTCGGCTGCTGCAGCCGCCCGAGCGCTTCGAGGGCATCGAGGCCTTGGCGGGCGCGTTCGCGGAGCGCCGCTTCGTTCCCCCGTGGCCAACCGGCGAACAGATCTCGGAGCCGCTGGAGCGGCTCCTCACTGCCCCTCCCTGTCTGCATCGCCCGTTCGATGAGCCCGAGGATGTGCGCCGTCGGAACCCCGCCGTCGGCCAGGTTCAAGGATCTCGCCGTCGCCAGGTACCGGAGCGGCGGCTCCGTCGCGCGAACCAGCTCGGCGATCGCGTCGGCGGGCCTCACGCGTCCCCAGGCGGGTCCGACCCCCCGACCTCTCGGTGGAAGTCCTGCAGCGCCCGCACGCGCAGGTGGCCGCGCTTCAGGTACTCGATTCCTTCCGCGGCCGCCGCCGCTCCCGCGACGGTGGTGAAGTACGGAACGCGGCTCTCGAGCGCGGTTCGCCGGATGGAGAACGAGTCCTCGACCGACTCGGCGCCGAGCGGGGTGTTGATCACCATTGCGATCTCGTCGCGCAGGATCGCATCGACGACGTGCGGGCTCCCCTCGTGCACCTTGTTCACCCGCTCGACTTCGATGCCGAGCCTGCCGAGGTGATCCGCGGTTCCGCGGGTGGCGACGATCGTCAGGCCCGACCCCACGAGCCGGCGCGCGATCGCACCGATCGCGGCCTTGTCGGCGTCGGTCACGCTGATGAACGCCTTGCCCGCGAGCGGCAGCATCGTGCCGGCGCCGATCTGTGCCTTCGCGAACGCGAGCCCGAACGAGTCGTCGATCCCCATCACCTCGCCCGTGGACTTCATCTCGGGCCCGAGGATCGTGTCGACGCCGGGGAACTTGAGGAACGGGAAGACCGCTTCCTTGACGCTCACGTAGGTCGGGACGATCTCGCGCGTGACGCCGAGATCGCGGAGCTTCCGGCCGACCATCACCCGCGCGGCGATCTTCGCGAGCGGGCGCCCGGTGGCCTTGCTGACGAACGGCACCGTGCGCGACGCGCGCGGATTCACCTCGAGGATGTAGACGACGGCATCCTTGACCGCGAACTGCACGTTCATGAGACCGACGACGCCGAGCTCGCGCGCCAAGGCCACCGTCTGGCGACGGATCTCGTCCTGAACGGCGGCGGGAATCGTCTTCGGCGGCAAGCTGCAGGCGCTGTCGCCGGAGTGAACGCCGGCGCGCTCGATGTGCTCCATGAGGCCGCCGATCACCACGTCGTCGCCGTCGGACACCGCGTCGACGTCGAGCTCGATCGCGTCGTCGAGGAAGCCGTCGATCAGCACCGGGTGCTCCGGTGAGACGCTGACCGCCTCGCGCATGTAGCGGGCGAGATC
>JAXDLK010000039.1:0-3118 GCA_034666665.1 Candidatus Binatota bacterium | reverse complement strand
CGCGCCATGCGCAGGAACGCGTCCTCGACCCGCTCGCGATGGAAGCGGCGAGCGATGAGGCCTTGCGCCGGCCGGTGGATGAGGGTGTTCACCACGGGAACCGCGCCGAGAGCGCCGGCGATCGCCTCGTAGATGCCGCTTCCCGAGAGCGGATCGACGGCGAACGCGGCATCGCCGACCCTGACGAAGTCGTCGGCGGCGATCTCGCCGGAGAGAGCCGCCGTCGACGCGCGTGCCCGCACGTTTCCCGCCATCTCCGCTCCTTCGAGCCATCGGGCGGCTTCCGGAATCTGCCGGACGAGCGCGACGTAGAAGCGACCGAGCGCGCCGCGCGACGGCAGCCGGCGAGCAGCTCCCGAGACGACCACCTGTAGGTATGCCCGGCCGTGGCCGGCGACCACGAGCCATGCCCAGCCGTGGCGGAAGGACGCGATCGCGGTTTGCCGCCGCTTCCGCTTCGCGAGGCGCCATTCCGCCACCAGCGCGACGCCGAGCGGTCCTCGTCGCGCGGTCGGATCCACCGGCGCCGACCGGCCGCGCGCTTCGACCAGGAACCGCGCCTGCAAAGTGGCCGACTTCCGTTCGGACGTCGCCACGGTGACCCGCCAGCCATTGCCTTCGCGGAGGCAGCGGACGACTCGTCCCTCCACGCCGCGGGCGCCGGCGTCGCAGGCGTCCTGCCGGAGCCGCCGGTCGAACGCGTCCCGATCGACCAGGTGCTCCACGTTCGCTCGGCTCGAGCGTCCGCCCCAGGTCGACGTCCGCGGGATCGGACCGCCGAGTGCCGCGAGGGCGTGACGCGCGCCGATCCGGCGCAACACCGCGGCGGCGCGCTCGGACACCCCTTCGACGGCGGCGAACGGCCGAGGCGCCGACACGACCGCGACCTCGTGACCGAGAAGCGCCAGGCCGCGGGCGACGATCGCTCCCGCCGGACCACCGCCGACGACGACGACGTCGACGCGCTGCCCCCGCACGCTCACGGCACCGGCGGCGCGCGAAATGGCGGCTGGCGACGCAGCACCCCTCCGTGAAAGATAGGCCAGTGTCGGACGCGGCGCCCACGACCTCCCCGCCAGCATCGGGAGCGGCGCCCGTATCGGCAGCCGCATCTGCGCCGGTCGCCCCTCCGAGAGCTTCTCTGCGGACGACGCTCGCACGCTTCCGCCGACTCGTGCCGTTCGTCGCACCCTTCTTCCCGCGCCTCCTGCTCACGTTCCTGCTGTCGCTCTTCGGCGTCGCCCTGGGTCTCCTGTGGCCGGTCTTCACCAAGATCCTCATCGACGACGTGCTGCTCGGGAAGAACCTCCGACTCCTCTTCGTGCTGAGCGGCTGTATGGTCGCGGCGACGGCCGTCGGCTACGGGATCGGCGCTCTCGGTCGCTGGGAGTACACCCGCGTCACCGCGCGCATCCTCTTTCATCTGCGCGAGCACCTCTTCTCTCACTTGCAGAACCTGTCGCTCCGCTTCCACGCGCGCGCGCGGCTCGGGGACCTGCTGTCGCGGCTCGATACCGACATCGCCGAGGTGCAGTCCGTGCTCACCGATGCGGCGTTCACGTTCGTCAGCAACCTGCTGCTGCTCGCCGGCACGATCGGCTTGCTCCTGTGGCTCGAGTGGAGGCTCTTCTTCGCGACCATCGTGCTGTTGCCGCTGCAGCTGTCGGGCGTGCTGTGGATCCGGCCGCGGCTGGTCGAGCAGGCTCGCATCGTGCGCGAGACGACGGCGGGAATCTCCTCCTTCCTGGTCGAGTCGCTCTCCGCCGTCCGCTTCGTCAAGCTGCTGGCGATCGAGGACCTGCAGCTGTCCCGCCTGGGCGACCTCGGACGGCGCTTCGTTCCGATCGTAACCCGATACGAGATGCTGTCGTACCTGGGGAGCACGTCGGTGTCTGCGGCCGGGTTCCTCGCCGCGACCGTGACGACGCTCTACGGCGGCTACCTCGTCATCACCGGTGAGATGACGGTCGGAGCGCTGATCGCCTTCTCCGCCTATCAGTCGCGCGCCTTCAGTCCGCTCCAGGTGCTGATGGGATTGTATCTCCGGATCGAGCGGTCGAGCGTGTCGCTCGGGCGCATCTTCGAGTTCCTGGACGCGGCGGAGGAGTATCGCGAGCCACGCGGGGGAAGTCTGCGACTGGCGTACCTTCGCGGCGAGATCGAGTTCCGGCGAGTTTCGTTCGCCTACGTGCCCGGAGAACCGGTGCTCTGCGAGCTCGACTTTCACTTGGCCGCCGGCGGCCGCCTCGTGGTGCTCGGCCCGAGCGGGTCCGGCAAGACGACGATCATGGATCTCCTCGCACGTCTGTGGGAGCCCACGGCGGGCACGATCCTGGTCGACGGGCACGACGTCCGCGAATTCGACGTCGGGTGGCTGCGCGGCCGGATGGCGGTGCTCGGACCGGAGCCGTTCCTGGTGCACGCCTCGCTCCTCGAGAACGTCCGCTACGCGCATCCGCAGGCGAGCGCCGCGGAGATCGATGCCGCGATCGCCACGGTCGGGCTCGAGCGCTTCGTGAGAGATCTGCCGCAGGGGCTCGAGAGCCCTCTCGGCGAGCATGGCGTAGGATTGTCGACGGGGCAGCGCCAGCGGCTGGCGCTCGCGCGCGCGATCCTCCGCAAGCCGCAGATCCTGGTATTCGACGAGGCGCTGTCGGGGCTCGACGTCGAAGGCGAGTCGAACGTGTGGTCGGCGCTCCGACGGGCGCTCCCGGGCTGCACGACGATCCTCGCCACCCACCGGCTTACTTCGCTGCAGCGGGACGACCGAGTGCTGGTCCTGGATCGCGGCCGCATCACCTGGAACGGGCTCTTCCGCGACCTCTCCTCGGCGGCCGCGCACGTCCGCTCGTTTCTCGAGCGGCCGGAGGTCAGCGACAGGCATGGCACGAGATCCGCTCCCTGATCCGGCGGCCGAAAGCGACCTCGCGCAGCCACATCCGTCTTTACCGTCGCGCGGCGCCCTCACCCGACCGGACCCTCACCCGGCCTTCGGCCACCCTCTCCCAGGATGGGAGAGGGTACGGAAGATCGGGCAGTTCGCGGGGGTGAGGGTCGGTCCTGACGGCGCTACCGGTACATCGACTCGATCGCGTCGGAGTACTTCTCGTTCACGACC
>JAXDLK010000038.1:0-2582 GCA_034666665.1 Candidatus Binatota bacterium | reverse complement strand
GCCTGGTTGCTCGCCGCCACCCTCGTGAGCTCTGCCGAAGAGAAGGAGGGATTCACCGTCAAGGCCGAAGACAGCGTCAAGAGCGTCCTCGAGCGCAGCGTCGGTCAGACGGTGGGCCTCAGGGTCGGCGCCGGTGAAGAGATCCGCGGAAAGGTCGCGCGCGTCGGCGACGAAGTCGTGCACCTGTCGGAGCTCGCCGGCCGCGAGTTCTTCGACGCCGTGGTGCCGATCGAGTCGATCGATGCGGTGATCGTCCGCGCGCGCAGTCGCTGATCGTCTTCCCGGATTGCCGGGCGGCGCGCGGCGACTATGCTGCGGAGCCGTGCCGCTCTCCGACCGCTACGAACCCGATCCCCGCTGGCCGGCTCTCGGCGAGGGCTTCGACGACGTCGTCGAACCCGCACGGTTTCCGTCCGAGGTGCCGCGCTTCCGGAACCGCCGGTGCGCGGAGCGGATCGGCGTGGGCGAGCTCACCGACGACGAGTGGGCGCGGCACTTCGCCCGCTTCGAACCCCTACCTGGGAACCTCGAACGGCCGCTCGCGCTCCGGTACCACGGTCACCAGTTCGGCGTGTACAACCCGTACCTCGGAGACGGGCGCGCGTTCCTCTTCGCGCAACTCCGCGACACGGTCGACCGGCGGCTCCTCGATCTCGGCACCAAGGGAAGCGGTCGCACGCCGTGGTCGCGAGACGGCGACGGTCGTCTGACGCTCAAGGGCGGCGTTCGCGAGGTGCTCGCCAGCGAGATGCTCGAGGCGCTCGGCGTCTACACGTCGAAGTCGCTGAGCCTCTACGAGACCGGAGAGCGCCTCTTCCGGAACGACGAGCCATCGCCGGCGCGCGGGTCCGTGCTCGTGCGCCTCAGCCACTCCTTCGTTCGCATCGGCACGTTCGAGCGGCTCGCGTTCCACCGAGACGGGAGCAGCATCCGGAAGCTTCTCGAGTACGTCCTCGAGACTCACTTTCCGCATCTCGCCGGCGACCGTCACGATCCTCCCGCGGCATTCTTCCGCGAAGTGTCCGAGCGATGCGCGACCTTGGTCGCGAGCTGGACGGCGGCGGGGTTCGTCCATGGCGTGCTGAACAGCGACAACGTCAACGTCACGGGGGAGAGCTTCGATTACGGCCCGTACCGTTTCCTGCCGGCGCTCGATCCCGCGTTCGTGGCCGCCTACTTCGATGCCAGTGGCCTCTACGCCTTCGGCCGTCAGGCCGAGGCGATGAAGTGGAACCTGGCCTACCTGGCCGATGCGCTCTCGATCGTCGGATCCGGCGACGATCTTCTCCCCGCCTGGCACGCGTTCGGGTCGCTCGTGGACCGCGCCCTGGGCGCGAAGGTCGTCGAGCGCCTCGGTCTCGCGCCCGCAGCCCCGGAAGTCGATGCCGCGCTCGGCCGCGTCGTGGTCTCGTTCCTCGGCGAGAGTCGCATGCCCTTTCAGCGCTTCTTCTTCGACTGGTTCGGCGGAGCCGTGAGCGAACCGCGCGCGAGCGCGAGTCGCGAAGCCGCACGGTACGCGAGCGACGCGTTCCGCCCCGTCCGGGACGCTCTCGACGGTCGCCAGCCGCGCGATCCGGCCGCGCTCGGAGAGCCGTACTTCGACGGCGACGGCCCGTGCGACCTGCTGATCGACGAGGTGGAGGCGATCTGGCAGCGGATCGCCGACGCGGACGACTGGAGCGCGTTCGATCGGAAGGTCGACGCCATCCGCGCGATGGGCGACGCGATTCGGCCGACGGCGGTCGCAAACGTGCTGTCAGGGGGGTGTTAGCCGCAATGCCGTTCAGTTGAGCGCACCTGCCTCTCACCCAGCCGCGACCTAGGCCGATGCCGGTCAGTTAACCAGTGAACGGCGTCAGGCTCCGAAACCCTCTCCCTTCCAGGGTCCTTCCAGGGAGAGGGTCGAGGGTGAGGGTTCCGCATCCTCGGTTCTCGCACACTGAACTTGTACCGTCACCGAACCCTCACCCGGCCTTCGGCCACCCTCTCCCAGGATGGGAGAGGGCTCACGCCGGGCGTAGCCGCGCTTGAGCGACCGGCATGGTGTTAACCGCGGGAGAGGACGAGCTCCCGGAGCGCGGCCTTGGCGATCTTGCCGCTCGCGGTGCGCGGCAGGCGCTCGAAGCTCTCGATACGCTCGGGGAGCTTTCGCGTGGCCATCCCCGAGTCGCGTAAGAAGGCGACCAGCACCGGAAGCGGCAGCGGCCTACCGTCGCGGGTGACGACGCACGCGCACGCTCGCTCTCCGGCGACCGCATCCGGGACCGCGACCACGGCGACGTCGGCCACCGCCGGATGCTTGCGGATCGCCTCCTCGATCTCGGCCGCGCTCAGCTTCTCGCCCTTGCGGATGACGATGTCCTTCCTGCGGCCGGTGATCGTCAGGTATCCCCGCTCGTCGACGGCACCGAGATCTCCCGTCCGGAACCAGCCCCCGGGCGCGAAGGCGTCCGCGTCGTGTGCCGGGTTGCGATACCCGAGGAAGCATTCCGGGCCGCGGCCGAGGACGTCGCCTTCGATTCCCCGCGGCACCTCCTCGCCGCCCTCGCCGACGACCTTCGCCTCCGCGGCCCAGATCGGGC
>JAXDLK010000037.1:0-5703 GCA_034666665.1 Candidatus Binatota bacterium | reverse complement strand
ACCGGACGATCGCCGTCGTCGGCCTCTCCGCGAGCTGGTTCCGGCCGAGCTTCTTCGCGGCAAAGTACCTGAAGGATCACGGCTACCGGATCATTCCCGTGAATCCCGCGTACGGCGAGGTTCTCGGGCAGCGCTGCTACCCGAGCCTGGAGGAAATCCCCGAGCCGGTCGACGTCGTCGACGTCTTCCGTAAGCCCGAGGACGTGCCGCCGATCGTCGAGGACGCGATTCGCATCGGCGCCAAGGTCGTCTGGATGCAGATCGGCGTCATCCACGAGCCGGCCGCGGAGCGCGCGCGCGGTGCCGGCCTCGAGGTGGTGATGAACCGCTGCATGAAGATCGAGCATGCGCGTCTCTTCGGCGGCCTCGGCTTCATCGGCGTCTACACGTCGGTGATCTCGTCGAAGCGGCCGCGATGGCTCCCGTACTGAGCGCGGCCGCTCCGCACTGAAGACGATGTCCGACCGCAAGTTCGGCTTCGAGACCCTGTGCCTGCACGCGGGCCATCAGCCGGACCCGACGACGGGGGCGCGCGCGGTGCCGATCTACCAGTCGTCGGCGTACGTCTTCGACAGCGCCGACCACGCCGCGAGCCTCTTCAACCTGCAGACGTTCGGCAACATCTACACGCGCATCATGAACCCGACGAACGCCGCCTTCGAGGAGCGGATGGCGGCGCTCGAGGGCGGACGTGGAGCTCTGGCGCTGGCCTCGGGCATGGCGGCGCAGGCCGTGGCGATCCTGACGATCCTCGAGGCGGGTGACGAGCTGGTGTCCGCGAGCACGCTCTACGGCGGCACGTACTCGCAGTTCGACGTGAGCTTCCGCCGGCTCGGCATCGACACTCGTTTCGTCGATCCCGAGGATCCGGAGAACTTCCGCAAGGCGATCACGAGCAAGACCAAGGCGGTCTTCGCCGAGACCATCGGCAATCCGCGCGCGAACGTACTCGACATCGAGCGCGTCGCGGCGGTCGCGCACGAGGCGGGGCTGCCGCTGATCGTCGACAACACGTTCGCTTCGCCGTACCTCTGCCGCCCGTTCGAGCACGGCGCGGACATCGTCGTTCACTCCGCGACGAAGTTCATCTGCGGGCACGGGACCTCGATCGGCGGCGTGATCGTCGAGTCCGGAAAGTTCCCGTGGGACAGCGGCCGCTTCCCGGCGATGCTCGAGCCCTCGAAGGGGTACCACGGCATCCGCTTCTACGAGACGTTCGGCGACTTCGGCTACATCATGAAGGCGCGGGTCGAGACGCTGCGCACGTTCGGCCCGGCGCTCAGCCCTTTCAACGCGTTCCTCTTCCTGCAGGGTCTCGAGACGCTGCCGCTCCGGATGGAGAGGCACTGCGCGAACGCTCTCGCCGTCGCGGAGTTCCTGAAGCAGCACCCCGCCGTCCTCTGGGTCAGCTATCCCGATCTGCCCGACAGCCCCGATCGCGAGCTCGCGCGGCGTTACCTGCCAAAGGGCGCGGGGGCGATCTTCACGTTCGGCATTCGCGGCGGACGGGACGCCGGCGTGCGCTTCATCGAGAGCTTGCAGATCTCGAGCCACCTCGCGAACGTCGGCGACGCGAAGACGCTGGTCATCCACCCGGCCTCGACCACCCACCGACAGCTTTCCGAAGAGGAGCAGATCGCTGCCGGCGTGACTCCGGACATGGTCCGGATCTCCGTCGGGCTCGAAACCCTCGACGACATTCTCTGGGACGTCGGGCAGGCGCTGGAGAGATCGCAGCGCGAAGCCTGACGGCCGGTCAGCGATAGACCCGCTCGCGAAGGTCGAAGCGGTAGCGTGCGAGGCCGGACGTGCGGACGATACGCGGCGGACTCGTGCCGTCGCTCCGCTGCTCGAGCACCTCGAACTCTCCGGCGACGGACCCGACGCCGAGCTCCCCGTCTCCTTCCGACAGGATGACCGCGGGACCGGCGCCGCTCGGCATCTCGTAGGAGCGGCCCTCGACATCCGAGGGATCGTCGAAGACGACGAGCACTCCGCGGGACGGATCCTCCGGGCGATAGCCGGCGTAGACGCCGACGCGCGTGCGGTCGACGGTGCCGCCCCAGAAATTCGTCACGCGGAATTCGCTCGAGCGGAAGGGTGCCGGAACCTCGTCTCTCGCGAAGATCCCCTCGAACGACGGCGTCGCCCGACGCCGCGGGCGGTGCGAAGGCGTGGCCCGGAGCCGCGCTCGGTGTCCGCGGCGCTTTTCGCGTACGATCTGTCGGCGCTCCTCGTCGGACATCTCTCCGGCAGCGGTCATGCGCTCGTCCTCCTCCTCGAGCCCTCGGAGCGCGCGGACCTTCTCCCGCATGGCCGGGTCGAGCGACGCGCTCGTTCCGAGCTCTCGGAGTGCTTCGATCTCGGGGCTCGGGCCCGCGTCATCGGCCGGTCCCGGCGCGGCGATCGCCGCGACCAGCACCGCGGCCAGGAGAATCACCCGTCGCGTATACGCGAGCATGTCGCCTCCCTACTTCCGCCACTCGATGTCGGTGGAGACCGACAGGTTCCGAGCCGTGCGGCCATCCGCGTTCAGCTCGCTCCACAGCTGTGACCAGGCTTCGGCCGGAGTGTTGCTCGTCCCGGCGCACCCGCCTCGCTGAGCACACGCGCGGCTCTGTGACAGCGGCCCGAGGATCGACATGGGCCGGCCGTAGGCGAGGTAGGAATGGAGCGAGAGCTGCTGCCACTGGCGCGCGTTGCCTCCGGCGTTCGAGTAGATCTCCGGCAGCGGGTAGCAAGGCGACGCGCGCCAGGAGACGTAGACGACGTCGTCCTGATGCCAGCCGCCGTTGCATGCTGCCGGCGTTCGCGTGGTGCCCCTCTGCGGACACCCCGCCGCATCTCCGTAGTGGTAGAGGAGGTACGGCGACTGCCACGCACTCGCGTACCCGTTCACCCAGGCCGATGCCCTCTCGGCCGTCGAGTAGCCGATCTCGATGTCGCTCGCGCCGCGAACCGCAACCTGCTTTCCCGGCGGGTTCGCCGAAAGCCACGAACCGATCGTCGCGACGAGCTCTGCCCAGGCGCGCCCGTGTGCGGAATCCGCGTAGCGCCCGTAGTTGTTGGTTCCGACGGCGATCCGCAGGCGCGACTGCACGTCGCCGCCGACGCCGCGGTAGTAGCCCGAGGCGAATTGCTTGACCGCTTCGGCGATCGCGCCGGTGGTGACGAACCGGCCGTACGTCGCGTTGAAGCTCCACGTGCCGCGGGACGTCCCGCTCGCCCACGGCTGGCCGAAGTCGAGGACGACGGTGTCGTTCTGCGTGCCGGCGAGCGACAGGTGTCGCCGTCCGGCGCGGTAGCCGGCGTCGTACGCCCAATCGTAGAGCGTGGCATTCGCCTCGTTGCTCGTCACGTACACGTACCAGCTGGTGCTGGTGGGCGGTCTCGCTTGCGCGGCCATCGCCCTGGTGGCGAGCGCCGCCAGCAGCATCCCGCAGACGAATCCGGCGCGGAGGAACGAGCGAGTCATGCCTCGCGACAGGTGCATCGCGCATGCCATGCGATGCACGTGGAGAATCGCGCAGTTCGACCCGCACCCGTGTGAACTCTGCAACGATCGGTTCCGTCGGAGGAGAAACGCCTCGCGGCTCGAGGAGCCGAGTGGACACAGGGGACGTTGCTGCCTAAACGGAATGATCGGCGCGTGACGTGCTACTCACCAGGCGTTCCTCCATCCTTCCGTTTACGCAGCAACGTCCCCACCAATGAGGACCGACGACGCACCCGGCGAATCTCCGGTGGTGGTCGTGGAAGAGGGCTCCGTCGGCATCGTGGCGACGGAGTCCATCACCCTACCCGAGACGCTGGTGCTGGACGGTGGTGGAAGGCTCGGTCCCGTCACCGTGGCGTACGAGACCTACGGCGAGCTCGACGACCGCGGCGAGAACGCGATCCTGATCGAGCATGCACTGACGGCGAGCGCGCACGCAGCCGGCCGTCACCGGAACCGAGAGTCATCGCTCGGATGGTGGGACGCGATGATCGGCCGTGGCCGCGCGTTCGACACCGATCGCTACTTCGTCATCTGCGCGAACATCCTCGGGAGCTGCTACGGCACCACCGGCCCCTCGTCGACGAATCCGGCGACCGGCCGGCCATACGGTGCGAGCTTCCCGCGGATCGGCATTCGCGACATGGTCCGCGTGCAGCGGGCGCTCCTCGAGCGGCTCGGCGTCCGCCGGATCCGCTGCGTCTGCGGCGGCTCCATGGGCGGCATGCAGGCGATCGAATGGGCGGTCCTCCATCCGGAGATGGTGGATTCGATCGCACTGGTCGCCACGGCGGCGCGCGCGACGCCGCAGTCGATCGCCATCCACAAGGTCGGCATCGAGGCGATCTTCGCCGACCCGAACTGGCGTGGCGGCGACTACTACGGCCAGGATCCGCCCAGACGGGGACTCGCGATCGCGCGCATGCTTGGCCACGTTACCTACCTGAGCGACGGCTGGCTCTGGCAGAAGTTCGGCAGGCGGCGCGCTCCGGAGGGTGACCTGCGGACGCTCTTCGAGATCGAGCGCTACCTCGAGCACCAGGGTCGGAAGTTCGTCGAGCGCTTCGACGCGAACAGCTACGTGCATCTGGTCCGCGCGATCGACCTCTACGATGCGGCCGAAGGGTATGACACGCTCGCCGAATCCTTCCGGCGGATGCGCTGCGACAGGGCCCTCGTCTGCTCGTTCAGCGCGGACTGGCTGTATCCGCCGTATCAGTCGGAAGAGCTCGTCGCCGCGCTGACGTCGGCCGGCGTTCCGGCGGAGTACCACGCGATCGAATCCGGCTACGGCCACGACTCGTTCCTGCTGGAGCACGAAAAGCTGACGGCGATCGTCCGGGATCTTCTCGCGCAAAGCTGAGCTCGGAAGTCCTCGGAGTGTGAACGGCTCGTACTAGGGACCGCTCAGAGGCCGAGGACCATTCGAGGCCGGCCGTCGCAGGGCGTGCCGCTCTTGCTCTCGATATCCGCATGGCGGAGGAAGGGGCGGGTAGGATTTCCCGAAAGGTCGAGAAGGGAATCGATGGGAAAACTCTCGAGGAGAGCCACATGACCGACGTCCACCGATTGGAAGACCACCTCGCGATCGTCCACGTGATCCAGCAGGTGGCGAGAGCCTTCGACGAGAAGCTCCACGACGAGCTCCTGCCGAAGGTATTCGACGACGACGCCAGCATCCTCTACCGCCTCCGCGGCACGAGGATCGATTTCTCGATGCCGAAGGGGCTCGCGCAGTTCAAATACTTCCACGACCGCTGCTACTGGACGCAGCACCTCGTGTCGCCCCATGTCGTGTCGATCGACGGCGACAGCGCGCGCGCGAGCACGCCCGTTCACGCCGTTCACCTGCAGATCCGCAACGACGGTAGCCACAACCAGTGGGTGATCGCCGCGGTCTATCACGACGAGCTCGTCCGGCGGCCCGAGGGTTGGCGGATCCGCGACCGGAAGGCGCTCTGCCCCTACGTCGAAGGCGACTTCCTCGTGAACGGCGTGCGCCTCTTCCCGACGTTGCCGGATCTGGACGCCGAAGGCGCGCCCTGATCCCGGTCACTTCAACACGTCGCTCGCATCACCGGCGAACTGCGCGTACTCGAGGATCGTTCCGTCGGGATCCTTGAAGCAGAGGAACTCCGCTTCCACACCTTGCGGGCGAACTCCGAATGCCGTATCGTACGGCGTCACGGGACCGACGAGCTCCACGC
>JAXDLK010000036.1:0-6017 GCA_034666665.1 Candidatus Binatota bacterium | reverse complement strand
CGTCCTTTTTGAGCGTCGAGAAGATCTCCTCGAGCGACTTCTGCCCGATCTTGCGAATGCCCCGCGGCGTCAGTTCGTAGCGCTCGCCGTCCTTGCGAATGAGTCCGGCCTCCTCGAGAAGCTCGGTCATACGCCGAAGCTCGTCGAGCGCCTGCCGCGCGGAGGGTCCGGCCAACCGCTCGACCTGATCGCGGTCGAGTGACTCCAGATCGTCCGAGTTGCGTGCGCTTCGGACCGTGTCTTCCATGTCCGAGATCTGGTTCATCTCGTCCATGAGGCCGAGTGCCTCGGCGAGCGTCAGCGGCTCGTCGCCGGACATCGCGTGGTCGTAGCCATCCATCGGCATGAGCTCGCCAAGCGTCTCGGCGAGGTCGTTCATCGCCTGCTGCAGGCCCGGATCGTTGAAGGCCGCGCCGAGCAGCCCTTCGAGCTGGTCGCGCATGTCCGCCGACATCGATTGCCACAGCGATCGCATCGCTGCCATGCCCTGCGCGAGCTGCTTGAGGAGGTCGTCCCAATCCTTCGCGCTGCCGGCGAGCTCGGGGTATTGGCGCTGGAAGGCCTCGAAGTCCGGCTCGCCGCCGTCCATTCGTTCCTTCAGCGCGCGGTTCAGGTCCCGGATCATCTGGCGCGTCCGCTCGAGCTGCTCCGGTGTGAGGTTCTGCAGCGACTCGCGCATGTTCTTGAAGTACGACCCGAGGACCTGCTGCTGCAGCTCCTTGAGGAGCTCCTTGTATTTCTCGGCGGCCTTGGGCTCGACGAACTCGTAATCCTTGAGGGCGCGAACCGCGCGGCCGAAGTCGTCCGGAAGCGCGTCGAGCTGCGCCATCCGCTCGGACGCGAGCTTCTCCATCGTCGCTTTGAGCTGTTCGTTCGGAGCCTCCGCGTTACGCCGCCGATCGAGGCCGTCACGCTCGAGCTTCTTGACCTCCTCGAGCTTCTCCTTGAGCTCGTCGAAGGTCTTCGAGAGATCGTGCCGCTGAGCGCGCCGCTGCTTCGCGGTGCGGAGGCGTTCGAGGAGGTCTTTCAACCCCTCCATGCGGCCGGGGATGCCCCAGCGCGACAACCGCGCCATGGCATCCTCGAGATCGCCCCCGGAGAGAAGCTCATCGGCCATCGCGCCGAGGAGCTCTTCCGCCTCGAGCGCGTCGAGCCGCTGCGTGCCGTCCCAGCGTGAGTACCGGAGGTCGCCGAACGGTTGCGCGAGCCCCGGCGGGTCGTTTCGCGGCTCGAGCGGAGGTGGCTCCTGCATCAGGCCCTGAACGTGGAGCGGGTCTCGCCACGCTCCTTGTTGAGCTTGCGGTTCAGGTGCAGCCCTTCGAGGACGAACTCGACGGCGGCCGCGATGGCGGCGGGATTCCCGGTTGCGCCGACCTTGGCGACCGCGCCCTTCATTCCAGGTATCTGGAGGGCCTGCTTCACGTACTCCTGACTCGAGAGAGTGGGGGAGACGTGCATCGTCGCGCCGCGCTGGAACGCGGCGAGGAGCGAATCGAACTCCACGAGAGAGAAGGTCCGGTTGAAGACGTTCAGCACCGCGCGCTGCACGAGGCGGTCGATGACGCGCTCCTCCGAGACTTCGCCGACCGACTCGAGCTCGATCTTGCCCGCTGTCGAGGCGACCACAGCCGGGAGGTCGGTGATGCGCGGCACGACGCTCGTCTCGCCGGTGCGCAGAGCGCGCTTGAGGGCGGCGGACGCGAGGTTCTCGTAGTTGGCGACGGTCACGCGGACCGAGACGCCCGACCGCTGTGAAATCTCAGGCGAGCGTCGCGCGAGCTGCGAGATCTCCGCCAGGACCTCCTTCATATAGGCGGGCATGATCGTCGTGATCCCTTCGTCGACGAAGACCTGTCGCTCCTGCTCCATGATCCCGACCTCGGTCGCGATCTCCTTGGGGTAGTGCGTGCGGATCTGCGAGCCGAACCGGTCCTTGAGCGGCGTGATGATCCGGCCGCGGTTCGTGTAGTCCTCAGGGTTGGCCGACGCGACGACGAAGAGATCGAGGGGCAGTCGCACCTTGTAGCCACGGATCTGGACGTCGCGCTCCTCCATGACGTTCAGGAGTCCGACCTGCACGCGCTCGGCGAGGTCGGGGAGCTCGTTCAACGTGAAGATCCCGCGGTGCGTACGCGGTACGAGGCCGTAGTGGATCGTCATCTCGTCGGAGAGGTAGCGTCCCTCGGCGACCTTGATCGGGTCGACCTCGCCGATGAGGTCGGCGATCGAGATGTCGGGTGTCGCGAGCTTCTCGCTGTAGCGCTGGTCGGGCGTCAGCCACACGATCTCGACCGAGTCCCCGTCGTTGGCGACGCGGTACTTGCACGCGGCGCAGATCGGTGCGAATGGGTCGTCGTTGATCTCACAGCCGGCGATCGCGGGCACGGATACATCGAGCAGCTCGATGAGCTGCCGCGCGATCCGCGTCTTCGCCTGGCCGCGCTCGCCGAGGAAGATGATGTCCTGGCCGGAGAGGACCGCGTTCTCGATCTGCGGGATCACCGTCGTCTCGTAGCCGACGATGCCCTTGAACAGCTCTCGCTTCGCGGAGAGCGCCGAGATGAGGTTCGCGCGGAGCTCTTCCTTCACGCTCTTCGGCCGGTAACCGGTCTCGCGGAGCGCGGCGATGGTCGTGGCTTGTGTCATACGGTCGGATCTCCTCGTAGTTCGATGGGGGTTCTCTCTCCACGGTACTCGGCCAGAGCCGCGCGTACGTCGGGAATTTCGCGGCGCCGCTCCTGGAGCAGCTCACAGAGGAACTCGGTGCGCCGCTCGAGCTCGGCCGCCGCGCTGTCGACGTCCTCGTTTCGACGCTGCGCCAGGAGCTCGAGCTCGGCCTCCTCGTGGTGCTCGTGGTCGTCCGTGGCCTCGCGATGTTCGACGAGCGGAAGCATGCCGACCTCGTTTCCTTCGTGTGGCGTGAGGCGGTGCAGGCTGACGACGCGGCGCGCGTACTGCCCTCGGACGGTGGCGTACACCCGCATCACCATCAGCAGGTCGACCCGCGCCAGATCGCTCGGCGCCACGCCAAGTTCGCCGGTGAGCTGCGCGATCGCTTCATCCGCGGTGTCCGCATGCAAAGTCGATCCCAGTGCATATCCCTCGCGGAGCGTCTCGAAGACGCGAACGGCCTTCGGGCCCCAGAGGTAGACCGGCAAATGCGACGAGAGCTCGTTCCCGAGCAGGATGGTGTTCTCGGGCGTCGTCTGCTTCAGGTAGTCGAACGTTTCGACCCACCCGCGTATGAACACCCGCCGCGCGTCGTTCGGGAGGAAGTCCAGAAAGGCGGTGAGCGTCGTCGTCTTACCTGAATGCGGCTGCTCGGCCGCGATGAGGATCGACCCGTGCGACTCGAGGACCATTCCGCAGAGCGCCGCCGTCCTCGGATCCATGTTCCGCGCCTCGAGGATCTCGATGACCGACATCGGGATCGGCGGTTCCCAGTTCCAGCCCCACCAACCCACCGGCATGTCGTAGTCACGCGGAGATAACGGTCGCTCGACGAGGCTCTGACGGCGGTGTTGCACGGCCTTCGACTCCTTGGCCGAGCCTAGCACGCTATCCTCCGCACTCCCGTGGCTGAGGATGAGCGGAGCATTGACGATCCCGCGCGACTTGCCGACGAAGCGCGCGAGATCGTGCAGAAAGCGGCGACGGAGCTGCGCGCGCAACGCATTCCGATAGAGACGGAGCCTCCGACGGTCTTCAAAGCCGATTGAGCGCGGCCGAAGTTCGCTTCTCCACCGCGGCTGAGCTCTCCGTGGCGCTCCGCAAGCGGCGCATCTCGGCGGTCGAGCTTGCGCGCGCTTCCCTCGACCTGCTTGGAAAGCTCGGCCCCAAGTACAACGCCGTGGCCGCGACGATGCCGGAGCGCGCGCTCGACGAAGCGAAGAGCGCGGATCGCGCCATCTCGAAGAAACAGGGCGGTCCGCTGACCGGAATCCCGTATGGCGCGAAGGACCTGCTCGCGGCACGCGGGGCACCGACGACCTGGGGCGCGCCGCCGTACCGCGACCAGATCATTGGAGAGGACGCGACCGTCGTTGCGAAGCTGAAGCGAAGCGGCGCCGTCCTCGCGGCGAAGCTCGCGATGGTCGAACTCGCGGGCGGCGGCGGCTACCGGTACCCGAGCGCGTCGCTGCAAGGGCCCGGCCTGAATCCGTGGAACAAGGAGCGCTGGTCGGGCGGCTCCTCGAGCGGCTCGGGCTCCGCGGTCGGCGCCGGGCTGGTGCCGTTCGCGATCGGATCGGAGACGTCGGGCTCGATCGGCACGCCGTCCGCGTACTGCGGCGTCACCGGACTCCGCCCGACCTACGGACTTGTGTCGCGGAAAGGCGCCATGGCGCTCTCGTGGACGCTCGACAAGCTCGGTCCGATGGCGCGCACCGCGGACGACTGTGCCTCCGTGCTCGAGGCGATCGCCGGCGCGGACCCCGCCGATCGGACCACGAGCGGGAAGCGGTTCAAGCCGATAACCGCGCGCTCGGCGGCCGCCGTAGCCAAACGTGCGCGTATCGGATTCGCCGAGGAGGACATCGCCGAGCACGCGTCGGCCGAGGCCAAACGGGCGCTCGAGAAGGGCGTCGAGGAGTTCAAGCGCATCGCCCCGAAGTTCGTTCGGGCCACGCTGCCGGTCATGCCGTTCGGCCCGATGGTCCAGACCGTCTACGGCTCCGAAGGCGCGGAGATCTTCGCCGAGCTCATCGAGGGAAAGCGTTTCGAGCAGCTCATCGACGCTCGCCAGAAAGCGGGGCTCCGCGCCGCGCTCGAGACAAAGGCCCGCGACTACCTCCACGCCATGCGCATGCGGACGCGCCTCCAGGACGCGCTCGACTCGACGTTCGAGGAGGTCGACGTGATCCTGTCGGTCGGCCGCGCGATCACGGCGACCCCGATCACTCAGCCGCTCGACATCCCGCCGACGACGGCGAGCGCCACGCCGCCCGCGAACCGGAAGCCGGGGAACATCGGCCTCATTGCCGCCGGCAATCTCGCCGGCGTCCCCGCGATCTTCTTTCCCTGCGGGTTTGGGACGGACGGGTTGCCCGTCGGACTTCAGCTCGTCGGGCCGCCGTTCAGCGAGCCGCTCCTCGTCGCGCTCGCGTCCGCCTACCAGCGTCAGACGGACCACCACACGAAGCGACCCAAGGACTGACCGGCGCGGTCGCTACCGGTCGGCTTCGCCTTTCCGCCGCTCGCGAAACGCCAGGATCCACGCCACGGCGATGATCAGCGAGATGAGCGGGACGATCACCACCAGGACGGCGACGAAAGCTCCCCGAAGGCCCTCGGTGTACGGACCACCCGGCGGCGTCTGCCCGAGATAGCCCCACACCAGCCAGATCACGACCGCGATCCAGATGAGCGTGTTCCCTCGAAGCTCCGCAATCGGGTCGCGTCGCGATCCGTTCATCGCGGGATTACGAGACGCTGTCGAACGCGGGCACGATCTGGGTTAATGCCGCGATCTGCTCGCGCTCGGTGCCGTATGGCTGAAACATGATGTTCGCGTGGCCGATGCCTTTGTCGGCGTAGGTCTTCAGCTTCTCGGCTGCCTCGTCGGCCGTTCCGAAGAGCAGACCCGGCCGCGATGCGAGTAAGCCCTTGCGATCGGTCTTCTGGCGCTTCGCGATCTCGTCGAGCCGCGCCTCCGCTTCGGCGCGCGTCTTGCCGACGCACGCGAGCAGGAACGCGCTCCGCAGGAGGGTCTTCGGGTCGCGTTTCACCGCGCGGCAGGCATCGTCAAGGTCGCGGAGACGATCCGGGAGATCGCCGGGAGCCGAAGCGCTCACCGTGATGTTGAACGCGTGCCCGTATTTGGCGGCGGCGCGCATGACGCGTGGCTTGGAGCCGCCGATCCATATCGGCAGCGGCTTCTGCATCGGCTTTGGGGAGCAGAGCGCGTCCGCGATCCGGTAGTGCTTGCCCTGGAACGTCGCGCGCTCGTCCTTCCACATGCGCGTGCAGATCTCGAGGGTCTCGATCATCTGGGTCACGCGCGTCGGTGCGTCGGGGAA
>JAXDLK010000035.1:0-5867 GCA_034666665.1 Candidatus Binatota bacterium | reverse complement strand
GCCTCGGAGTCTCGGGCTCGATGAGCACCGCCACGATCGACGTCACCGACGCCACGTTCGACGAGGACGTGCTCCGGCGGTCCGAGACGGTGCCCGTGGTGGTCGACTTCTGGGCGCCGTGGTGCGGGCCGTGCCGCACGATCGGCCCGATCCTCGAACGGCTGGCGGAGGAGCACGAGGGGGAGCTCGTGCTCGCGAAAGTGAACGTCGACGAGAACCCCGCGGTGGCGTCGTCGTACGGGATTCGTAGCATTCCGGCGGTCAAGGCGTTTCGCGGCGGAGAGCTCGTGGACGAGTTCGTCGGCGCGGTGCCGGAGCGCGTGGCCCGGCAGTTCGTCGACCGCTTGCTGCCGACCGAGGCGGATCGCCATGCGGCCGCCGGAGCCGATGCCGAGCGCCGCGGCGCCGCGGTCGAGGCCGAGAACTCCTACCGGCAGGCCGTCGATCTCGACCCGAACCATCCGTTGGCGCGCCTCGGCCTCGGCCGACTCCTCGAAGACGGCAATCCCGATGCGGCGCTCGGCGAGCTCGAGCGCGTGCTTCCGGGCACGCGCGAGCGTGCGGAAGCCGATCGCATCGCCGCGCGCATCCGGCTCGGCCGCGAGGAAGGCGGCGGCGAAGAGGAGGTGCGGGCGCAGCTGACAGCGAACCCCCGAGACCTGCCCGCACGTCTCCAGCTCGCGCGGCTCCTGGCCGCGCGCGAAGCCTACGACGAAGCGCTCGCGGAGCTGCTCGAGATCGTCCGCGCCGACCGCGCCTTCGAAGACGGGGCCGCGAGGAAGGCAATGCTCGACGTGTTCGAGGTGCTCGGACCGAGACACCCGCTGGCGGAGCGCTACCGCGACCAGCTCGCGAAGGTACTGTTCGCCTAGCAAGCGAGCGTTTCGGCTTCAGTAGACTTCGAAGAGGTCGCTGACCGGAAACGCCGACAGCAGTCGGTCGGCGCTGGCGGCGGTCACGCGATAGGTGCCCGGCGGCGGCGCCTTGAGCTTCGCTGAGAACCATCCGGGCCGTCCCCGGATCGGCGCCGGCCGGAGCGCGAACCCACGACGGCGCTTCGCCGCGGAGCCTGCCGCCTCCACGGCGAGCCGCAACTTGACCGCGCGCGCGTCGAAGGGATCGCCGGTCGCCGTGCGCGCTCCGACGCGAAGCTCGATCACCTGGCCGGCACGGTAGTAGGGACGCGCGACGTGGAGCGACAAGGCGTCCGCATGCACGCGCAGCCTGCCGTCCGTCAGCCGCCGCAGAGTGAACCGCGGAAGCGGAACGCCGTCGCGATGAGGGTCCGACGTGCGCTCCCGCAAGAGCTCGCCCAGATGGAGGTGAACGGCGGGATCGCTCGCCAGCGCTCCATGCAGCTGGGGGACGTAAATCGAGTGGCTCTGAAAGCTGCCGTGGGTCTCCGCCTCCGCGCTGAATCTCGGGATCGAGCCGTCGCCGTCGGTAGCCTGTTCGAAGACGTCCTGATCCACCGATAGCATCCCGTTCGGCAGCAGCCGCGCCTCCTCGACCGTCGGCTGGCCGACGCCGGCGATGACCGTCGAAGCCATCGCGGAATACCCGGCCTCCGCGCGCGCTCTGTGATTGTGGTCCACCAGATCCCGGTGGAACTGGCGCGCGCGCTCCATCTTCTGATGGTCGAAGGTGGGAATGCGCATCTCGAACGGCGACACCAGCTGGCCCGAGAACGTGCGGATCGACGGATATTGCGGCAACAGCTGGTACAGAGACGTCAGCGTACGCGCGACCGGCGTGAGATCGTGGAGCGGCAGCCCGTAGCTCTGGAAGTCGAGACCGAAATAGAGGACGTCGAGCGCTCGGATCGACCCGAGATAGGGTGTGCCGATCGCGATGATGCGGCGGACGGAGCGCCAACCTCCCTCGACGTCGACCCAGTACCGCGCGATCAGGCCTCCCATCGCGTGCCCGATCAGCACGATCTTCGCATCGCCGTACCCCGAGCGCTCGCGCCACTCGCGTAGCCAGCCCTCGACACACCCGGTGAAGCGACGCACGGCCACGCGGAGGTCCCGCCGCCAGTCGTACGCGTAGACGCGGAGGTTCTCTCCGCGGCGGAGCCGGAGGGTGCGCTCGAGGTGGTGGAGCAGGGGACCATACCCCGAGACCTTCAGGAACCTTCCGACGACGAGCGGCGACTCGACCAGGCCTTCGGCGCTGATGCCGTCGCCGAGGTCGTCGACGGTCGGGTCGTCTCCACCGACGGCCAGCCGGCCGAGATCGCCGCCCCGCTGCCGTAGCCACTGCAGGAAGCTCGTCGAGCCGTCTCCCCAGAGAGGTTGGCCGGCCCAGAAGAGGCGGCTCCCGAGAGCCCCCGGGATGACGACGACCAGATCCTTCACCTTCGCGGCTGTGGCCATGGCTGCTCGGTTCGCCCGCGCCGGCGCGCGGAGCGTCCGTTCTCGCCCCGATTCACGGGGTCGCTTCCAGATGATGTGTAGGTCGAGAACCCGCGACCGGGCGGGATTCGCGGCCGCGTGGCACTTAAGAGAAACGACGAGGAAAGTAAACGACGGCGCCGAAACGAAGGCAGCGCCGGGGAACGGGCCCCCGGCGCTGCCGGAACCAGGGTGCGGGCGGAACGCCCGATCACCTCAGAGCTGCTTCTTCGAGAAGTACCAGTCGGTGACTTGGAGCGTCTTGTCGAGAACGCGCTTTTCCGCATCGGCCAGCGTCGCCGGCGGAGGAATGATCACCTTGTCGCCGGGCTTCCATCCCTCGGGGGTTGCCACGCCTTGCTTCTTGTTCAGCTGCAGCCCTTGGACGATGCGCAGGATCTCCTCGACGCTGCGGCCGTTCGTCAGCGGGTAGTAGACCATCGCGCGAAGGATTCCCTCATCGTCGATGATGAAGACGCAGCGAACGGTCGCCGTCGAGCTCGCACCCGGGTGGATCATGCCGTAGAGGTGCGCGACCTTCATGTCGAGGTCCGCGATCAGCGGGTACGTGACCTTGACGTTGAAATGCTGCTCCATGTTCCGGATCCAGGCGATGTGCGAGTACACACTGTCGATGCTGAGTCCCATCAGCTGGACGCCGTGCTTTTCGAACTCCGGGGCGCGGCGGGCGAACTCGCTGAGCTCCGTGGTGCAGACCGGGGTGAAGTCCGCGGGATGAGAGAAGAGCACGACCCATTTGCCCCGAAAGTCCGACAGCTTGATCGGACCGTGGGTCGAGTTCTGCTGAAAGTCGGGTGCCGGCTCGTTCAGCCGTGGTAAGCTCGCGGGCGCATCAGACATGGACGATTCCCTCCGTACGGATGACGTTTCGGCGGGGAAATCTATTCCCGGCCGTGGGCCGTGTAAATAGGACGGCGCCGGGCGCGCGCCTTGCGCCGGCGGCGTGGCTGCTGCTAATCCGAAACTGGGTGGACCCTCAGGCCACGGTCCTGGTCGTCGACGACCTCGAAGCGAATCGCTCGCTTCTTCGCGACATGCTCGAGGATGCCGGCCACCGCGTGGTCGAGGCGGGCGGAGGCGAGGAAGCGATCGCCAAGGCCGTCGCGGAGCGGCCGGAGACGATCCTCCTCGACGTCAAGATGCCGGCGATGGACGGGTTCGAGGTCTGTCGCCGCCTGAAAGCGCTGGCGGAGACGTCCTCGATTCCGGTGGTCTTCGTGACGGCGAACTTCAGCGAAGACGAGGATCGTCTCCACGGCCTCGAGCTCGGCGCGTACGACTATCTGATCAAGCCGATTCCGATGTCGTTGCTGCTCGCTCGTGTCGCCGTGATGCTGCGCATCCGGCGCGCCGAGGATCGCATCCGGCAGCTCTCGATGGTCGACGAGTTCACCGGTCTCTACAGCAAGAAGTACGTGCTCCATCGGCTCGACGAGGAGACCGAGCGCGCCGAGCGGCATGGCGGAACGCTGATGGTCGCGATGATCGATCTCGACGACTTCAAGCACTGCAACGATCACTACGGCCACCAGTTCGGCGACCGGGTGCTGCAGGGCGTCGCGGCGGTGTTCAAGACGAACGTCCGCCTGTACGACAGCGTCGGACGATACGGCGGCGAGGAGTTCCTCCTGCTCCAGCCCGAAGTGCGGGCCGACGAGGCGATGTCGACCATCGAGCGGTTGAAGGAGAAGCTCGCCGAGCAGTCGTTCCCGGTGAACGGCACGGACGTTCGCGTCACGTTCAGCGCCGGCCTCGCCGTCTGGGAGCCCGCCGTGACCGCGGAGGATCTTCTGGGACGTGCCGATTCCGCTCTCTACACCGCGAAGCGTTCGGGCAAGAACCGTACGATCCGCTACTCCGACCCGATCTCGGCAGCCGCCACGGGTTCGGCAGGCTCGGACGGCGTTCTCGCGACCGCGATCGCCGCACGGGGTTCGACCCGGTAGCGCGCGCAGGCACGCATCATGGCACGGTGAGAATCGTCGACGCGACGATCATGGAGGCGTGAATGAAGAGGACGTTCGTGTTCTTCTCCGCTGGCGCGCTGGTGGCGACCCTGTCGGCGCCGGTGGCGGCCCAGGTGAACTGCGGTCTCGTCAACAAGCAGCTGCAGATGGGCCGCTCCGTCGAGGACGTGTCGCAGAACCTGGTGATCTCAGAGGACGAAGTGAAGAACTGCAAGTCCTCGGGCGGCGGTGCCGCCGGTACGGCGCCCGCCGGACCCCCGCCGACCGGTGCGGCGGGGTCCGCGCCCGCGGGGGCCGCCGGAAGCCCGCCGACGGGGGCTCCCGGGAGTCCACCGTCCGGCGCCACGGGCCCAGCACCGTCCGCCCATTGATTCTGGATGGAACGAGTCCTGGGAACGGTTCTGGCGCTGCTCTTCCTCGCATGGGGTGGGGCGTCCCTCTATGCAGGAATCGGCGCCGGTCGAGGGGATTGGATCGTCCTCGGCGCCGGCATAGCCCTCTTCGGATGCACGTTCCTGCCGGCGATCGCCTACCTCTGGCGCGCCGGACCCGAGGAAGGGCGGGGCCACCCGGAAGGTTGAAAGCCTGAGCGCCCGGCAGACGCGGTGGGTGATCGTGGCCGCGCTGGCGGTGTTGACGGCGCTGGTCGCGCGCAGCGCCGCCGCCACCGGCGAATGGGTCGGCTTCTGGGTCACGGAGGTCGGGATGATCGTGCCGCTGACGATCGGCTGGTCGGTGCTCGGCGGTCACGCTCGCTGATCCCTCGCTTGCTCGGCTGCGGGGGCTCTGCCAGAACCGCGCCATGAACGAGGGGGAGCGGCCGCTCACCTCGGCGATCGCGACCTCGCGAAACCTGATCGTCGCAGCCCTGCTCGGAGGGGGAGCGGGCGTGATGGGCTGGGAGCTCGCGCACGAGAGCGTGGTAGGCCTGGGGGGCGCGGTGGCCGTCGGAGTCGTGATGATCCTGCTGTTGCCGCGGCCGCTCGATCTGCGGGCTCTGGTGTACGCCTTCTTCGTGCCGATCTCGATGACCTATGGCGCCATCACCGGCCGCACGGCGATCCTGGTCGTGGGCGCCGTCGCGGGGGTCTTCTTCCTGCTCGAGAAGACGGTCTTCGAGCGCGGCCGTCCCGACGACGGAGGATCCCCATGACGGACTCGGTTCGTTTCGGAGCGACGCTTCCCCAGATCAAGCGCACCTGGGAAGACACCCGCCGGGCGGCGGCGGAGCTGGACCGCCTCGGCTTCGATTCGCTCTGGCTGAACGACCACCTCTACGGGATTCCGCTGCCCACGCTGCCGATCCTCGAGGCGTGGACGACGTTGTCGGCCATCGGAGCGATCACCTCACGCGCGGAGCTCGGGTTGCTGGTTTCACCTCCGGGATTCCGCAATCCCGCCCTGTACGCCAAGATGGCGGCGACGCTCGATCAGATCACTGGCGGGCGCGTCGTCGTCGGCCTCGGCGCCGGCTGGTACGCGC
>JAXDLK010000034.1:0-17567 GCA_034666665.1 Candidatus Binatota bacterium | reverse complement strand
ACGACTCGGTCGCGCTCCGCGCCGACGTCGAGCTCGGCGGCACCGATCAGAAGTTCAACCTGCTGGTCGGGAGAGAGATCCAGAAGGCTCACGGGCAAGAGCCGCAGGCGATCCTCACCATGCCGCTCCTCGAGGGCACGGACGCGCGCGCCGTCGATGGCCGACTGGCCGGGCAGAAGATGTCCAAGTCCCTGGGGAACGCGATCGGCGTCGACGAGCCGCCGGCGGAGATGTACGGCAAGCTGATGGCCGTCCCGGACGAGGTGATGGTGCGCTACGCGGAGCTCCTGAGCCTTCGCGGCGGCGATCTCGCGGCGGAGGTACGCTCCGGCAGCGTGCATCCGATGGAGGCGAAGAAGCGTCTCGCGTCGGAGCTCGTCGAACGCTTCCACGGCCCGGACGCCGCGCGGCAGGCGATGCTCGGGTTCGAGCAGCGGTTCCAGCGCCGCGAGCTGCCGACCGAGATCCCGGAGGTGGTCTGGACCGGCGACGGCGATCGGGTTTGGATCTGCCGGCTGCTCGTCGACGCCGGCCTCGCCAAGTCGAACGGCGAGGCGAGGCGCCTGCTGTCGCAGGGCGCCGTCTCGCTCTCGGGTGAGCGCGTGACCGACGCCACCCTCGAGGTGCCGTGCCGCGGACGCGTGCTCCTCGAGGTCGGCAAGCGCCGCATCGCGCGCATCCTTTTTCCGGCAGAGGAGTAGACGAAAGGAGGCCGGACGGCCGACGCCGGCTGCGACCCGCGTGCACGCCCCGAATTCGCAAATCCAGCGCGAGACGAAGCTCCGGCGGAGCCAGGAGCAGCTCGCCGAGGCGCAGAGCCTCGCTCACATCGGCAGCTTCGACTGGGACTTGGTGACGGACGAGGTGGTCTGGTCCGCGGAGCAATACCGGCTCTTCGGGGTCGAGCCGGCCGACGTCTCGCTGGATTCGAATTTCGTCCTCGACCGCGTGCACCCCGAGGACCGTCCGGGGCTCGACCGTGTCATCGCCAGCATGATGATCCGCGGGAAACCCGCCGAGCGCGAGGTGCGCATCGTCAGGCCGGACGGCAAGATCCGCGTCTGTCACGCGCGCGCGGCGGTGCAGGTCGACGCCGCGGGGCGGCCGGTGCGGATGATCGGCACCTTCCAGGACGTCACCGAGCGGCGCCGCGAGGAACGCGAGAGACAGCAGCAAGCCGAGATCTGGCGCTTGATCCTGGAGAGCATGAGCGAGGCCGTCATCGTCGCGGATTCTTCGCGGCGCCTGATTCTCTTCAATCCGCCGGCGGAGCGTCTGGTCGGCATCGGCATGACCGACGCGCCGCCGGAGAGCTGGAGCGAGCGATACGGGGCCTACCGGGAAGACGGCGTGACGCCGTTCCCGCTCGAGGAGAACCCGCTCTTGCGAGCGCTTGGCGGCGAGTCCGTGGACTTCGCCGACTTGTTCATCCGCAACGATCGGGTGCCTCGCGGTCGATGGCTGAACGGCTCGGTCAGGCCCGTGCGCGGTGACGGCGGGGCGGTCCGCGCCGCCGTCGCGGTCGTGCGCGACGTCACCGAGCGGAAGCGCGCCGAGGCGCAGTACCGAACGCTCGTGGAGCAGATTCCCGCGGTCACCTACGTCACCGACGTCGGCGATCCGATGCGCCTGACGTACGTGAGCCCGCAGATCGCGCCCCTCCTCGGCTACGACGTCGACGCATGGCTGACGCCGGGCTTCTGGACGTCGCGGGTGCACGACGGGGATCGTGCCGCGATGCTGGCGGAGCGCGAGCGTTCCATCGCCACCGGCCAGGCGTTCTCCGCAGAGTACCGCGTGGTCGCGCGGGACGGCCGCGTCGTCTGGCTTCGTGACCAGGCGGTGCCGATCGGCGGCGGACCCACCGGCTTCTTTCAGGGCGTCGTGTTCGACGTCAGCGAGCGGCGCCTCGCCGAGCTGGAGATCGCGCGTTCGCGGGAGGAGCTTCGGGCGCTCGCCGCCCGCCTGCAGCAGATCCGCGAGGAGGAGAAGCGGCGGATCGCGCGCGAGGTCCACGACGAGCTGGGCCAGGTGCTGACGGCGCTCAAGTTCGAGGTCGCGCGCACGTCGGCGGGCGCGGAGCGGCCCCAGGTCGACTCGCTCACGCCGCTGATCGAGCGTGCGCTCACCTCCGTCCGCCGCATCTGCGCCGAGATCCGGCCGAGCTTGCTCGACGACCTCGGCCTCACGGCAGCCGCCGAATGGCAGCTCGAGGAATTCCGTCTCCGCACGGGCCTCGACTGCCTGCTCTCCGCAACGCTCGACGACGAGCGCATCGATGCCGAGCGCGCGACGGCGCTTTTTCGCATCCTGCAGGAGGCGCTCACCAACGTCGCGCGGCACGCGCGTGCGACCCAGGTCCACGTGCGCCTGCGGGAGGAGCCGGGAGCGGTGACGCTCGAGGTGCAGGACGACGGCACCGGCATCGAGCCGGGGCGAGTGACGGACTCGCAGTCGCTCGGCCTCCTCGGCATGCGCGAACGGGCGCTGATCTTCGGCGGATCGATCCACGTGTCCGGCGCCGCCGGCGAGGGAACCGTCGTCCGCGTCTCGCTGCCGCTCGGCCCATGATCCGCATTCTCATCGTCGACGATCATCCGATCGTCCGTCAGGGGCTCAAGACGATCCTCGCCGCGGAGCCAGACATGAAGGTCGCGGGCGAGGCGGAGAGCGCGGACGCGGCGCTCGCGCTGATGAAGAGGCGCCGCTGGGATGCGGTGGTGCTCGACATCGGCATGCCCGGGCGGAGCGGGCTCGAGCTCCTGAAGGAGCTCAAGACCGCGCATCCCGACGTGCCCGTGCTGCTCCTCAGCATCTACCCGGAAGAGCAGTACGCGGTCCGCGGCCTGAAGCTCGGCGCGGCGGGATACGTCACCAAAGACAGTGCGCCGCAGGAGCTGGTCTCGGCGATCCGCACGGCGCTCGCCGGAGGACGGTACGTCACTCCCGCGGTCGCCGACCGTCTGGCCCGCGCGCTCGACCGCGGGGTGCCCGAGCCGCCGCATCAGATCCTTTCACACCGCGAGTTCCAGGTGCTGTGCCTGATCGCCTCGGGCAAGACCCTGACGCAGATCGCCGGCGAAACGGGCTTGAGCGTCAAGACGATTGCCACCTACCGTGCCCGCATCCTCGAGAAGATGGCGATGGAGAACAACGCGGAGCTCACCCGCTACGCGATCCAGACCGGCCTCGTCATGTGACCGCGGGGTGTTCCTCGTGGCCGGTGGAGCGGTCCACCTGCTTGTGGTACGCGGTCGGCGCGGGTGACCGACGGAGAGGAGGGTGAGGCGGGCGATGACCGTCCGACGCCGTGAGCAGCCCGAAGCGAGGGGCGTGTGCCGCCACGGCGTCGATGCCGGTGATCGGTGACGCTCCCCCCGGTGAGAGCGATCGTCGTCTGCTCCGCGTCCTCGGGTGACCCGACGCAGGAGGTCGGCGGGCTCACGCTGCTCGAGCGCCTGATCCGGCAGCTGTCCGATGCCGGCATCTGCGAGGTCGTGCTGGTCACGTCGCCCGTCCGAGAGATCGCTGCACCCGTACTTCCCGCGAGCACCACCGTCACGCGACGGCGGTCGGACGCCGGTGACCCGTGGGCCATGGCGGGCGAGGCGGCGCAGGGTCTCTCCGGACGGTGGCTGGTCGTCGGCGCCGACTACCTGGTCGACGATCGTCTGCTGCAGAGGTTGTCGGCGGCCACCGAGGACACCGGCGTGCGGCGGAGGCGATCCGACCCTGCGGAGGTTCTCGGCACGTTCTCGGCCGGTACGATCGGTCGCCCGGTGGAGTGGCTGGTCGTCGACGAGCTTCCGACCTACTGGCGCGCTCGGCGCGGCGAAGTGCCGGTCCATCTGCTGCGGGTGCGGAGCGCGGACGATCGTGCTCGCGCCTGGTCGGTGCTCCTCGATCACATCGAGAAGCGCACCAAGGACCTCCCGGCCGAGTGGTTCGACCCGCCCGTCGAGAACTGGGTGCTCCGCCGGATCGCGCCGACCGCGGTCACGCCGAATCAGGTCACGGTGCTCACCGGCGTTCTCGGCTTCGTCGTGACGTGGTGCTTCTGGAGCGGTCGCCTCGCATCCGGGGTTCTTCTGGCGATCGCCGTCGAGGTGCTCGACGGGGTCGACGGCAAGCTCGCCCGGCTGAAACGCGCGACCACTCCGCAGGGAGAGATCGAGCACGTCCTCGACTTCTTCTACGAGAACTCGTGGTACCTGGCGCTCGGCAGCCACCTCTCGGCGGCCGGCGCGCCTTGGGCCTGGCCGGCGGGGATCGCGTTCACGGCGTTCGACCTGATCGATAACCTCGCGTACCTGCTGTTCGAACGGCGGTACGGCCGTCCGCTCGAGGAGAGCTGGCCCTTCCTGCGGCGCTTTCGCCTGGTCGCGGGACGACGCAACGTCTACGTCTGGACCTTCCTGCCGGGTTTCCTGCTGGGCTTCCCGCGAGTCGTCTTCGCGCTCGCTGCCTGCTGGGCCGGGGTGACTGTCGCGGTCCACGTCGCCGTGGCGCTCGCGACGCCGCCAGCGGTCACGGAGCCGCCGGAGGATGACCCGGAACGGCAAGCGTCTCGCCTCGTCGCCACTGCAGAAGGGCAAATGCCGCTAGCCCCAGAGCGACTCCGGCCATCTGGTTGAGCCGCAGCGCGATCCCGAGACTCAGCCCGGCGGCCGCGGGAAGACCGAGCGCGGTGAAGATCAGCACCTTGCCGCCCTCCTGCACTCCGATCCCGCCCGGCACGAGAAAGAGCGCCAGCTGGATCAGCAGCGAGAGCGCCTCGATCACGGTGCACGCGATCAGGTCTGCGCCGATGCCCATCCAGCGGAGCAGCAGCCACACCTGCAGGACTCCGAGGCCGAAGCTCGCCAGATGGCAGGCGACCGAGCTGCCGAAGTCGGCGAGCTGCAGCGCGTAGAAGTCGCGGATGCGTGCGTCGACCCGAGAGGACGCGCGGCCGAGGGCGGCCGACCATCGTTCGGGTAGGCCGACCCGGAGCATCAGCCGCGCGACCTCCCCGAAGAGACCGCGGCGCTGGAAGTGAAAGAAGAGCGCGAGGCCGATCACCGGCAGCAGGAAGGCGCCGATCAGCGCAAGCGCGAGCCCACGGGGGAGATCGACGCGGCCGGAGGCAGCGATCAGGCCCGCGAGGACGAAGGCGGACTGCGCGATGCCATAGGAGAGCTTCGCGGTGATGACGCTCGCGAACCCGTGCGACAGCGGCACCCACGGCCGCAGGAGCAGTGCCTTCACCGGCTCGCCGCCGAGGCTCGCCGATGGCAGCGTCTGGTTGAGCGCAGTACCGGCGAGGCGCACCAAGTAGAGGACGCCGAACCCCATGCGGCGGTCGTCCGGCGCGAACGTGAACCACCAACCGAGCGTGTTCACGGCGTCGACCGAGAGCTCGATCACGATCACCAGCGCGAGCCCCCAGCCGATCGCTCGCAGGTCCTCGAAGAGGATCCCGGGCCCGAGGCGGCGAACGAGGACTGCGAAGAGGAGGATGCCCGCGGCGAGGGCGGCGAACTGCGCCTTGCGCATGGCGCGCGGCTTCTACACCGTCCGCCGGCAGGCGTCACGGCGATCGGCGAATCGACGGAATGGGCGCGGGATCAGCCGCCGCCGCACGATCTCGCTCCGAGATCGTGCGGACCAGCAGCGAACGCCGCCGACGTCACGGCAGCAGGACCACGTCCCGGTCTTCGGGGTCTCCGGCAGCGGCCGCGAGGCTCGCGTCTCCCTGGCAGAACTTCTGCTGCACCGCCGCTTCGCCGGCACCGTCGACTGCCCGCTCGAGCCGGCCTTGATCGTACGGTCCGCTCGACATCGGTCCGCCGAGGATCGCGGACAGATTGCAGGTCGCTTCCTTGATCGAGAGATCGTGCGAGAGCTTCGCGGTGGCGTCGTTCGGATCCGGAGACAGCATCGTCAGGCGAAGGCCGTAGCGGCCGCCGCCGAGCGCGAACACCTCGATGATCCGGCCCTCCTGCGGGTAGTCGATGAGTGAGGCGGTCTCGATCCGCCAGAAAGCATGTGTCACCGAAGGCTCCGTCGCGCCCGGCGTGGCGCCGATCAGGCACCCGCCGGGACCGGGGGCGCAGGCACGGACGACGTTCTCGTGCGTGTGGCCGGCGATGTGGGCGACGAAGTTCGGATAGCTTCCGAAGAGCTCGTCGAGCTCCTTCGCGGTCTTGCCGCCGTCGGCCGTGAAGCCGAGACGCCGCTCGCTGAAGGAGCGATCGGGATGATGGCTGAACGCGATCACCGGCCGCCCCGCGTCGCGTGCGCGGTCGAGCTCTCGCCGCAGCCACTCGAACTGCTCCGCCGGCAGCACGCCGGTCTCGAGGCCGATCGGATTCGCCGCCTCGTTGCCGGTCGCGACTCCGCCGGTGTCCGCGTTCGTCTGGCCGTTCCGATGCAGCTCGTTTCGCACTCCGTCGTAGAGCGTGTTGAGCACGATCATGCGGACGGCGCCGCCGCCGGCATCGAACGCGTAGTAGCCGTCGTTGCGGTCGTCGGGATCGTCGAACCGGGCACGCTCGACCTGACCGAAGCCGTGGCCGACGGGCCCCGGCTTGGACGCGGTGTAGAAGAACTCGTTGATCCATTCGCGCTGGCTCTCGAAGAAGTAGCGCCCGAACGCAGCCGGCCCCGCCTGGAACGGCTGCTGGAACGCGAGCGTGCCGCGGATCGCGCCGTCGTGATTGCCGAAGACGGCGAAGTAGGGGACGTCGAGACGGACGTTCGCGCAACCCGGCCCCGCGTTGCAGGCGAGCGCCTGCGGCAGGCCGGCGGCGAGCGACAGCGACTGCCCGGCGGCGGCCGCGGCGGTGGCGTCTGCGACCTGCCGTGGCGAGCGCACGAGCGCGAAATCGTCGGCGGGATCGGTCGGCGGTCGCGCGCCGGCATCGTGCGCGAGCTTCCCGGTCGGAACGGCGAAGGCCGGCCGCATCTCAGGCACGCACGGCGCGGCTCCGAGCTTCGCCTCGCCTCGTGAATCCTTCGTCACGTAGCCGCAGTTCGCCTCGTACGCGGTGTCGGCACCGGAGCGACCGTCGAGGTTGTCGATGTAGCGGCGGAGCTCGTTCAGGAGGTCGTGGTCGATGTTGTCGCCGGTGGCGATCATCAGCTCGATCGGCTTCTTCGCGTTGCACGCGTTGACGGTCTTGATCATCGCGTTCAGGACCTCGTCGGTGTACTCGTCCTGAAGGCGCTGCGCGGAGCCGTTCGCGATCGTCGGCTCGAGCGCGAGCTCGAGCTCCGTGCCGGAGATCGCGGCAGGCGTGTCGTCGTCGAAGATGTGAACGTCGCTCAGCTGCGCGAAGCGCAGCATCGGCGTCACTGGAAGCGAGGCGGCTGGCCCACCGAGTCGCCGCACCCGGTACGCGCTGGCCGTGCAGGAGATCGATGCGGCGGAGACCGAATGGGCTACGCCGAGCGTGAACGCGATCAGGCAACACAGCGAGCGTTTCATGGGTTGGATTCCTTTCGGGAAGGATGAGTTTGCACGGCGGCGAGCCCGAGGCGTTGCCGCTCTTCCGGCGACGCGGAGGAGCGGATCTCGAGGATGGCCGCGTCCGCGGACGTACCGCCGATCCGACGGATGGCCTTGACCGCGGCAAAGGCGAAGCGGGGGTCCGGGTCGCGCGCGAGCTCGGCGAGCGCCGGGATCGCTTCGCGGGCTCCGAGCCAGGCGAGACCCTCCGCCGCGGCCAGCCGCACGTAGGGATCGCGCGCGCCGAGTGCCGGAACCAGCGTGCGGTAGGCGTGCGGCGCCGCGCTGGCAGCGAGCGCGTTGATCGCCGCGACCCGCGCGGCAGGGTTCGTAGCCCCCGCGGCCATCCGCGCCAGCGCTTCGACGGCGGGTCGCCGGCCCGAGCGCGCGAGCAGCCCGAGCTTCGCGGCGATTCCCTCGCGAACCACCAGTGGGGCGGATTCGTTCCGAGCGAGGCGCTCGAGCCCCGTCACGTCCTCGTCGCGGATCGCCTCGTCGATCAGACCGGGCCGATTCAGATCGAAGGCCGCATCCGCGTGGATGCGCGGGTCCGCACTCGCGAGCGATCGCAGCGTCTCGTCCTTCAGTCGCTGGCGGCGAGATCGTTCGTCGGCGATCGCGGCGATCGCCGCGTAGCGACGGACCGCCGCGACGACGGTGCCGTTCGCGTCAGTGGAGATCTTTTCGCCGCGGCTCTGGATGGAGCGCAGCGTGCCGTTTGTCCCGCCGTTCCGCTCCGCGAAGACGAGGACCCGCTCGCGGTCGCGGTACGACGGCTGGTGAAGCCCGGTCACGAGCACGCCGACGTCGCCGGCAGCGGCTCGGCCGCGGAGAACCTCGTCGACGCGCAGCCGGATCGCGCCGGGGAGAGGCGTATGGCCTCGCTCCTCCGCCCGCTGCGCGGCGACGACGGTGCCGATCACCACCAGCTCGGAACGCGAGACGAATCCCCAGAGCGAGTCGGTGCGTTCCGCGAAGTGAGCGGACGCCGGCCTGCCGGCGAGGAGCGCCAGAGCACAGAGCAGCAGAGCCGAAGCTCGCGATCTCGTCACGTGGCTGGACACGACCGGTAGCGCCGCGGTCTCACCGACCGCGCTGACATCGACCTTCTTGAAGTTGTGAGACCGCAGGGTACGCGATGGAGGCAGGTCCGGGCAACAGAAATTTCGGGCCGCGGTAGTGCATCTCAGCTTCGCCGTCGAAGTCCAGAAGCAGCAGTCCGAGTCGGTGTGCTCGAGCGGCACTGTCCGGCCGCCCGGACGAATCCCGAAGGCACGCGGAGGATCGGGTTCGTGGCCTCGTGGCATGTGGCGCAGAGCCGCGAGCTCCGACGCGAATTCGATGTCTTCGCCGGTTTTGGGGTTTCGCGCGCCACCGACGCTGTGATAGTCGGGGATACATCGTCGAAAGTGCGTGAGCATCGGACGACCTTCTCGCGAGGGGAGTCGGCGGGACAGCCCGGGTCCGAGCTTGGGGGTACCAGTGCTGAGTCGACCAAAGCAGGACAAACGGCGTGGGAGACGCTTCCCGCACTTCACTTCGATCCTTCTCCGGCCGCGCAAAGACGGACAGCTGCAGCAGCGCGGGCAGTCGATCGATTTCAGCCTCGCCGGGATCAAGGTTCGGGTCGACGGCGAGCGGCTCCCCGGACGCGTGTTTCGCATCTTTCTTCCCGACTCGGATCCTCCCGCGGTGTGCGGCGTCGGTGAGCTTCGCTGGGAAAGACGGATGCCGGACGCGTGCGAGTTCGGACTGGCGTTCCGGACGACGACCTCGGACTACCGCGATCTGATCCGCAAGTTGCGCCAGCCACGCCGCGAGAAGGCTACGGAATCGACCTGACGGTGCCGCCGCGCCGCGGTCGCCGCTCGCGCCGCCGCGCCTTTTTCTCCATGCTCGCCTCCGTTATCCTCTGGAGAGCGGGCGACGACCGGACCTGATCCGGACGGGGATGGAATCGAACCATGGCGATCGAAGTCACCATGCCGAAGCTCAGCGACACGATGGAGGACGGCAAGATCCTCCGTTGGCTGAAGAAGACGGGTGAGCGTGTCGCCAAGGGCGACGTGCTTGCCGAGGTGGAGACCGACAAGGCCGACATGGAGCTCGAGGCCGACCAGGATGGCGTGCTCGACAAGATCCTGGTCGAAGAAGGGAGCTCGGCGGCCGTCGGGGACGTGATCGCCGTGCTGTCGCGTGGCGACGGCGGCGCGGATGCGGACGGCGACGGCGGCCGAGCGGCTTCGGCGGCGAAGCCCAAGCGCGAAGGCGACGGGGACGAAGACGGTCCAGCTTCGACCGCGAAGTCGGAGAGCAAAGACGAGGACGAAGACGCAGCGGCCGGCTCGGATTCGCCGGAGCCCGCGCGAGCGCGGTCGGAGTCTCGGCCACGTCCGCCGGGCCCTCGCCCACGCGGCGCCGCCGGCGGGACCGACGGACGGGGATCGCAGGAAGCCGACGGCGCGAAGCCGCGCCTGCGGGCCGCGAGCACGCCTGCGCCGCGGGAGTCAGCGGCAGCGTCGCCGCAGCCCGAGGAGCGGCCGCAGGAGCAGGAAGCCAAGGGCGACGCCGCCCCTCCGTCGGTCCGACGCGGTCGAGAAGGCCGCCGCGAGGAGCTCTCCAACGTCCGCCGCACCGTGGCGCGGCGGATGGCCGAGAGCAAGCGGGATGTACCGCACTTCTACATCACCGCGGAGATCCGCATGGCGGAGGCAGGCAAGGTCAAGGAAAGCCTCGCCGCCGCGCTGCCCGATGGTCCCGCCGTCAGCTACACGCACATCCTTCTCCGCGCGGTGGCGATCGCGCTCCGCAAGCATCCGCGCATCAACGCCCGGTACGCCGGCGAGGGGGCGATCGAGCACCCGGACGGCATCCACCTCGGGGTTGCCGTCGCGGCGGAGCAGGGACTCATCGTCGCCGTGGTTCACGATTGCGCGGACAAGGCGTTGCTCGAGATCGCCCAGGACACCCGGCAAGTCGTCGAGCGCGTGCGCGCGGGGAAGCCCCACGGTGACGACCTGTCCGGCGGGACGTTCACCATCTCGAACCTGGGCATGTTCCCGATCGACGAGTTCGCCGCGGTGATCAATCCTCCGCAGGCGGCGGTGCTCGCGGTCGGGGCGCTGGTCGAGCGGCCGCTCGCGCGTGACGGCAAGGTAGTGATCGAGCCGACGATGAAGGTGACGCTTTCGTCCGACCATCGCGTGATCGACGGCGCGGAGGCGGCGGACTTCTTGCGCACTCTCAAGGGGCTGCTCGAGAACCCGGTGCAGCTCCTGCTGTGAGGCTCGCGCGACGACGATGAGCGCGGCGGAGACGATCGCCGTCCGCTCGGCGGGGGGGAGCCGTACACTCGAGGTCGTCGATCTCGGCCGCACTGGCTATCCCGCGGCGCTGGAGATCCAGGAGGAGCGCATCGAGCGAGCCCGCTCCGGAGGGGCCGAGAGCCTGATCTTCGTCGAGCACCCTCACGTCTACACGCTCGGTCGTGGAGGCGACGATGCGAACCTCGGGGGCGCCGGCGAACGCCTATCGGTCCCCGTTCACCGGGTGAGCCGTGGAGGCGACGTGACCTACCATGGGCCGGGGCAGATCGTCGGCTATCCCATCCTCCGACTCGAGGAGGACGAGCGGGACGTGCATCGTTACCTCCGCGACCTCGAGGAGGTGCTGGTGCGCACGCTGGCGGGCTTCGGCGTCGTCGCGCATCGCGTGCCGGGACGCACGGGCGTTTGGGTCGGCGAAAGTCCATCACGGAAGATCGCCTCGATCGGCATCGGCGTCAGGCGATGGGTGACGTGTCACGGGTTCGCGCTCAACGTGACGACCGACCTCGAGTACTTTCGGGCGATCGTTCCCTGCGCGATCTCCGGCGTCGAGATGACGTCGCTCGCTCGAGAGGCGACCGCGGCGGTCGACCTCGACGCCGTTCGCAGCCGTCTGCTCGCCGAGTTCCTCGCGGTGTTCCCACGGTACGCGCCGGCGCGCCTCCGGGGAGCGGCGCCGCGTCGCGGGCGCAACTACGCCGCCCGGATCGCGGCCGCGGAGCCCGGTGCGACCGGCGCGCGCAAGCCGCCCTGGATCAAGGCGAAGGCTCCGACCGGTGAGGGTTTCTTCCGCACCCGCAAGATCCTGAAGGAGCTCGGGCTGCACACGGTCTGCGAGGAGGCGATGTGCCCGAACGCGGGCGAGTGCTGGGGACACTCGACGGCTACGTTCATGCTGATGGGCGACGCCTGTACGCGGAGCTGCGGTTTCTGTGCCGTGCGGCACGGCGCACCCGCGACGCTCGATCCCTTCGAGCCCGGCCGCGTGGCCAGCGCCGCCGAACGGCTCGGGCTCCGCCACGTCGTCGTGACGTCGGTGAACCGCGACGATCTGCCCGACGGCGGCGCCGCGCACTTCGCCGCGACCGCACGGGCGATCAAGAACCGCGTGCCGGAATGCGCGGTCGAGGTGCTGATCCCGGACTTCCAGGGCGACGCACGTGCGCTCGCAGTCGTCGTCGCGTCACCGATCGACGTTCTCAACCACAACACCGAGACGGTACCTCGACTCTACCCGCGCGTCCGCCCCGGCGCGCGGTACGCGCGTTCGCTGGACCTCCTGCGCCGCGCCAAGGAGACGCGGCGTGCGCTCTTGGTGAAGACCGGTCTGATGCTCGGTCTCGGTGAGGCGACCGCCGAGCTCCTCGAGACGTTCCGCGATCTTCGGCAGGCCGGATGCGACATCCTCACCCTCGGCCAGTACCTCCGGCCGACGCGCGAGCACCTTCCCGTCACCCGGTTCGTGACTCCCGGCGAGTTCGCGGAGCTTCGTGACGAGGCGCTGGCGCTCGGGTTTCGCCACGTCGAATCGGGACCCTTGGTGCGCTCGAGCTACCACGCCTGGGAGCACGTCGCGCCCTCGAATCCGCCGGGGTGAACAGTTCAGCCGGGCGGCGCGGGGCGCTCGGCTGCGCTCCGCCGCACGGCCGCGGGTCGGGAAACTCGTGCCGCGGCACTTCGCGGCCCGCCGCACTTTTGTCTTTGCGTGGCGAAGTGGCTATACCTCGGAGGTTGGCGTGATGTCCTCGTCCAGCGACCAAACCGGCCCTAGTTACGGGCGAGCTCGGCGAACCGCTCCCTGACGAGAGTCCTCTCGGCGGGGAGTGCGGAGCCGGGAGGATTCGTGGCAACAGCAAAAGTCCGGGCGGAAGTTCTGCGCAAGCTCCTGCAAGCGGGAGCGATGTCGCGGGTCGAGCGACTCGTCGACCGCATGCCGCCTGCGGACGTGGCCGAGATGCTGCCCGAGCTCGGCCCGGCGGAGATCCGCACCGTCGTCGACGTGCTGTTCGACGTGCGCCGCGCCGCCCGGACTCTCTCCGAGCTGCCGTCGGAGATGCTGCCGGACATTCTGGCGATGATCGACGACGAGCGCATCACCGCGGTGCTCAGCCGATTGCCGCCGGACGACGCCGTGATGTTCCTGCACGCGCTCCCGGACGAGCGGCGCGAGCGGTTGACGGCCGCGCTGCCGCCGGCGGTGCGCTCCGAGCTCGAGCGCCTGCTCGCCTATCCCGAATCCACGGCGGGGAGCGTGATGACTACGCGCTTCCTCGCGCTCCGGGAGTCCACGACCGCCGAGGCAGCCATCGACGCGATCCGCCGTCGTAGCGAGGAGGAGGTCGAGCAGGTCTTCTATCTCTACGTGACCGACGACGGCGGATGCCTCCGCGGAGTGGTGCCGATCCGCAAGCTCGTGTCGTGCCCTCCGAGGACGCCGATCCGCGACATCATGATCGGCGACCCGGTCGCCGTCGACGCGCTCGCGGATCAGGAGCTCGTCGCGCAGGTGGTCGCGAAGTACAACTTGCTGGCGGTTCCGGTGGTCGATCACGATCGCAGGCTCCTCGGCGTCATCACCGTGGACGACGTGATCGACGTCATCCACGAGGAGGCGACCGAGGACATGTTCCGCATGGTCGGCCTCTCCGAGATGGAGCACGTCTTCAGCCCGATCTCGAGCTCGATCCGCCGGCGATTGCCGTGGATGGTCGTGAACCTGGCGACCGCGTTCCTGGCCGCGACGGTGGTCGGGCTCTTCGAGTCGTCGATCCGCAAAGTCGTCGCGCTCGCGGTATTTCTCCCCGTGGTCGCCGGGATGGGCGGCAACGGCGGAACGCAGACACTGACGATCGTCACCCGCGGCATCGCGCTCGGCGAGCTGACGGTCGACGCGGGAATGAGAGCGATCCGGCGGCAGCTCGTGATCGGTCTCGCGATCGGCACCTCGGTCGGCGTGCTCACCGCCGTGGCCGCTTACTTCTGGCGAGGGCAACCGATGCTCGGGCTCGTCCTCTTCCTGTCGATGATCATCAACATGACGATCGCCGGCTTCTCGGGAGCGGCGGTGCCGCTCGTCTTGAAAGCGCTGCGGCAGGACCCGGCGCTCGGTTCGGGCGTGATCGTCACGACGTTCACCGACGTGTTCGGCTTCCTTTCGTTTCTCGGCATCGCCACGTTGCTGCTCCGCCACCTCGCGTGACGCGACGCGCCAGCATTGCTCTGACGGGAGAATCCTCATAAGTGTGGCGGCGGTTTTTTCCCGGAGAAAAGGAAAGAGAGACGGAATGAAGCTCTACGATTATCCGCAGTGCCCTTTCTGCCAGAAGGTCAGGATCGTTCTCGCCGAGAAGGAGCTCTCGTACGAGAAGATCAACGTGGACCTGCGCAAGAGCGAGCAGATGCGGCCCGAGTTCTTGAAAATGAATCCTTTCCACAAGGTCCCCGTGCTGATCGACGAGGACCTGGTGCTCTACGATTCGACGGTGATCAACGAATATCTCGAAGACGAGTATCCCCATCCCCAGCTGATGCCCCCCGATTCCGGCCTCCGTGCGCGTGTTCGGTTGCTCGAGGATTACGCGGACACCGCGTTCATCTTGCCGGTGGGTGTGCTCATGGCGGAGGTGAGGAAGGCCGAATCGGAGCGCGACCCGGAACGCGTCCGCCGCAGCCGGGACGACGTCGAGCGCGCGCTCGGCTACCTGAACGTGCAGCTCGGGGAGCAAGCCTATCTGGCCGGGGAGTTCTCCATCGCCGATGCCGCCTTCGCGCCTCGCCTGCTCGTGATCCAGGCCGTCGGCGTCGAGCTCAAGCCCGAATGGGACGCGCTCCGTCGCTGGATCGATCGTCTGGCACAGCGCCCGAGCATTCAGAACCTCGACGGCTTGAGCTGAGCACGTACAGATCGTCCGAACGGATGGTCGAGCCGAACGTCGAGATGGTTCGGCGACCGATCCGGACCGCGCTGCTGCTCTCGGCGCTGCTCTCCGCCTGCTCCTCGGGCGAGGGCGACGTACCCGCGCGCGGCCCGGCGACCAAGATCGACCCGGCGATGGCGGGCAACGTGCATGGCCTGGTGACGTATCCCGGGACGCCGCCGCCGAGCACGATACCGAAGATTGGCGACCCGGCGTGTGCGGCCGGCTCGAGCCAGGGACCGATAGGAGACGTCGTCGTCAAGGACGGAGGTGTGGCGAACGCCTTCGCCTACGTCGCGGCCGGTCTCGAGAGCTACGTCTTCGAGATCCCGAAAGACCCGGTGGTCGTCGATCAACGCGGCTGCCTCTATGTAAGCCCGCGCACGCGGGGACACGTCTTCGGCGCCGAGACCGGCCAGGAGATCCGCTTTCTCAACAGCGACCCGACGCTGCACAACGTCCACATCGACCCGAAGAACTCGCCCGCCGCGAACTTCGGCATGGGGGTTCAGGGCGCGAAGCGGTCGGTGCGGATCCCCAAGGCGGAGGTGATGGTGAACGTCCGCTGTGACGTTCACCCCTGGATGCACGCCTACCTCGGCGTCGTCGACCATCCGCATTTCGCGGTCACGGGCGACGACGGCGGGTTCGAGTTCACCGGAGTCCCCGCGGGCCACTACACGATCGAGGTCTGGCACGAGCGCTTCGGCACGAAGCGCCAGGTGATCGACGTCGTTCCTCGACAAACCGCCGAAGTGAAGGTCGTCTACCCTTGAGAGAGCTCCGGGGTTGACGCCCGCAGGGGGCGCGTTTAGGACAAGCTACGAAGCATCGGGGCCGGGGACAGAAAGAGGGGGAAGTCGATGACTGACACGTTCGGGGGAGATCTCACACAGAACCTTATCCGCTGGATCCACCTGATCGCCGGCGTCGTCTGGATCGGCCACCTCTATTTCTTCAACTTCGTCAACGCGAACTTCCAGAAGACGATCGACGGTCCGACCAAGAAGGCCGTGAATCCCGAGCTTCTGCCCCGCGCCCTCTATTTCTTTCGCTGGGGCGCGATGTGGACGCTCGTCACCGGGATCTTGTTGGCGCTGATCCTCTATTGGGCTGGGCCGTATCTGACCGACGCCGAGGGCCGCATGTCGATGCGCGCGATCTACATTCACGTCGGCGCGATCTTCGGCATCTACATGGCCTACAACGTGTGGATGAAGATCTGGCCGGCGCAGCAGAAGATCATCATGGCGATCAAGAACGGCGAAGCGCCGGATGCCGCTTTGGTGGCGATGGCCGGCACCCGCTCCAAGCAGAATACGTACCTGTCGTTCCCGCTACTCTTCCTGATGCTCAGCGTGCATCATCCGGTGACGTACGGCACCGGCGGCATCGCGCTGCTGATCGTGATCGTCGTGCTCGGGTTCGGGATCGCGTACCTGCTCTACCAGAAGGCGGCTCAGGTCAAAGGCTTCTGACGCGGCGGCACGCGCCTGCGTCGTTGCGTGGCCGCCAGGCTTGGAGTATCGCTGCCGGACCCTGCGCACATGTCGCTGCCGTCGCTGCTCCCTCTCTTCCCGCTGCCGAACGTGGTGCTCTTCCCGCAGGTGCTCCTGCCCCTGCACATCTTCGAGCCCCGCTACCGCCAGATGGTACGTGACGTCGGGACCGGCGACGGCCTGATCGGCATGACCCTGCTGCGCGGCGGCGGCGAGGACCCGACCGGCATGGTACCCGACATGTACGCCGTCGGTTGCGCCGGTCGTATGACCCGCAAGATCGATCTGCCGGACGGCCGCTCCCACATCTTGCTCCAGGGAGTCCGTGAGTTCGTGGTTCGTGAGCAGACCTTCGATCGGCCGTATCGCTTCGGCGCCGTCGAGTGGTACCCGCGGCGCCCCGCCGGAGAGCGGCTTTCCGAGGCGCTCCGGCGGACGCTCGTGGAGCGCACGCGGTCGTTCGTCGAGGAGCAGACGGAGACACGGATCCTCGACGATCCCACCCTGTGTGACGAGATGCTGGTCAACCTGCTCGCCTTCTCCCTCGACCTCCCGGTCGCCGAGAAGCAGGGACTGCTCGAGATCCGCGGTCTCGAGGAGCGCGCGGCCCGCCTCGTCGAGACGGTCGAGTTCCATCTGCTCGAGCGCGAGTGTGTCCCATCCGCGGAGATCAAGCTCCGCGTTCAGTGACGCGGTGCTCGCGGCCGCGCGGCTTCTCCTCCGCACCGGCGCGTTGACTCCGGTTTCTTCGCCGATATAGTCCCCGGCGATGAAGCGCAGGGAGGAGATGACGTTCTGGGAGCGGATCTATCTCCCGGAGATCGCCCGCGGGCTTCTCGTCACCGGCTACCATTTCTGGCGAAATCTCGGTCTCCACGTCGCGCATCAGCTGGGGCTCGCGCGCGGCCGCCGCGCCGCCGTGACGGTGCAGTATCCGGAGGAGCGGAAGCGCTATCCGGACAATTACCGCGGCAGCCACCGCCTGACGCTCAAGGAGGACGCCTCCGTCCGCTGCACCGCGTGCTTCCTCTGTGCGACCGCGTGCCCGGCGAACTGCATCTACATCGAGGCCGGCGAGTCGCCCGATCCGGGCGTGGAGAAGTATCCGGTTCGCTACGAGATCGACACGCTCCGCTGCATCTACTGCGGCTACTGCGTCGAGGCTTGCCCCTGCGACGCGATCCGCATGGATACCTACACGCATCCACGCATCTGGGGGTACTCGCGCCTCGATTTCGTCGAGACCAAGGAGGTGCTGATGGACCGCTCCCGGGTGATCGCGAAGCGCGGGCGCGAGGCTTTGATCGAGGACATGCTCGAGAGCTACCGCGACTGA
>JAXDLK010000033.1:0-11733 GCA_034666665.1 Candidatus Binatota bacterium | reverse complement strand
CTCAGAACTTCTCCTTGAAGGGCCGCACCTCGAGCTCCATCGTCCACGCGCTGCGATGCTGGTGGGCCAGATGCCAGTACGTTTCGGCGATGGCGTCCGGGTCGAGCATTCCTTCCTCGTCGACTCGAGACCCTCGCCGACCCGAAACGTCGATGGCGCCGTCGACGTTGATCCATGCGACGTGGATCCCCTTGGGGCCGAGATCTCGCGCCAGCGACTGGGCCAATCCCCGCATGGCAAACTTGGCAGGGCCGAAGGCGACGGATTTCGCTCCCGCTTTGACCCCGGCGGTGGCGCCGGTGAAGAGCATCACTCCCTGCTTCCGCGGCAGCATGTCGCGCACGCACTCCGCCGCACAGACGAAGGCGCCGAAGGCGTTGACCCGCCAGCTGTCCTCGAACTGCTCCGGCGTGATCTCCGTGATCGTGCCCCAGGCACCGCTTCCGGCATTGTAGAGGAGCAGCTCCGGCGGGCCGAGGCGCTGGCGGATCGTCTCGAACGCCGCTTCCACGTCGCGCCGTTCACCGATGTCGCCCGGCACCTCGAGCGCGACCCCGCCCGCTGCCCGGATCTCGCCGGCGAGCGATTGCAGGAAGTCGGCTCGGCGCGCGATCAACACGACCGCATAGTCCCGGGCAAACCTGCGCGCGAGTGACGCGCCCAAGCCCGGCCCCACGCCGGTCACCACGGCGACCGGCAACGGCTTCGATTCGGTCATGGATGTTCTCCCGAGAACGCTTGCGACGACCGTCCGCTCACGACGTGCGCAATCTCAAGCCGTGGCGCGAAACGGCCTTCGTCTGGCCGGCACGGCCGCCACGGGCGGCGACGTGATCAGCGCCGACGGAAAGAGCACGCGCACGGTGGATCCTCTCCCCGCGACGCTGTCGACGGTGATCGACGCACCATTCATCTCCAGATACGACTTGGTGACGGCGAGGCCCAACCCTGCACCCTCGAACGGGCGCGTGTAACCGGAGCGCTCCTGGGTGAAGATGCTGAAGATCCGCGGCAGATAGGCCGCGTCGATGCCGACGCCGGTGTCCGCGATCTCGAGCACGCACCCTTCCGACGCTTCGCAGGACAGCCTGACGCGGACACCGCCGGCCTCGGTGAACTTGACCGCGTTGTCGAGAAGGTGCGTGAGCGCCTGCGACAGGCAGTACCCGTCGAACCGGACCCATACGTCGCGGGAGTCGATCGTGCAGGAGACCTCGAGCCCCTTCTCTCGGGCGATCGGCTCGCAGAGTCGCACGCGCTGTTCGACCGCCTCCGCGAGGTCGATCGGCTCCGGCGTCACGTCGAAGGCTCGTGCGGTCATCTTCGACACGTCTAGGATCGCGTTCATCGTGCGCAGCAGCCGATCGCTCGCGCGCCGGATCGCAGCCACCGCGACGAGATTGCCTTCATCGTCCGAACCCGTGTCGGCCATCAGCGAGGTGTACCCGAGAATGACGTTCAGCGGTGTACGGATCTCGTGGCTCATGTTGGCGAGGAATGCACCCTTCAGCCGATCCGATTCCTCCGCCCTGTCGAGGGCATTTCGCAGACTGTCTTCGCCTCGTTTGCGTTGGATGCCCGCCGCGACGCCGTGAGCGATGGACCCGAGCGCCTCGACCGTTGCCAGCGATAGCGGCTCCGGTGCGAACACGGCGAAGACGCCCATCAATCGCCGGTCGACGAGCAGCGGGTAGCCGGCGAACGCGACGATGCCCTCGCCCCGCGCCCACTCCTGCATGATCATGGGATCGTCGGCGACGGAATTCGTGAAGTGTGAAGCCCGCTGCCCGGCAATGCCGCCGATCACCGTCGAACCGACAGGCACCCGGCCGTACATCTCGGAGAGGTGGAGCGCGGGTCCGGCGGTCGCCGCGAGCTCCAGGACGGATTCCGCCTCGTCGAACGTCCAGATGCCGGCCGACGACGACCCGAGCAGCCGGACGACGGAGTCGAGACAACCGACGAGATCCTCTGTCGTCCCCGAGCCGGTGAGCGCGATCGCCACGTCTGCGGCAAGCTGTGACAGATCGAGCCGTTCCTCGAAAGCTTCCACGGCCTGCTTCTGCGCCGTCACGTCCTTCGCGGTGCCCTCGTACCACGCGACGTTGCCGTCCGGGCCGTGAATCGCACGCACGCTGTTCTCGAGCCAGATCACCGTGCCGTCGCGCCGGCGCGCTCGATACTGGTAGCCTTCCACCAGGCCCTTCGCTTCGAGCTGTGCGAGCATCGGTTTGCGGTCCGCCGGGTCCACGTAGAAATCCCCCGCGTTGCAGCTCATCAGCTCGTGACGATCTTCGAACCCGAGCTTCTTGACGAGCGCAGGATTCACGTCGAGGTACCGGCCTTCGGGCGTCGTCCGGAAGAGACCGATCGGGACGCGATCGAACAGGTCGCGGTATTCCGTCTCCGCGGTCGTGACGCGCTGCCGCTGCCGCGCCTGCTGGATGACGATGGCGAGCTCCGCGGCGATCTCGCTCGCGACCTCCTCGTTCTGGGGTGAGAAGCCGCTCTCGGCATCGAAGCCCAGATTGAGAGTACCCACCAAGATCCCGTCGGCGATCAGCGGTGCGACGAGGTAGTGACAGGCGCCTGTCTTCAACCCGGCGGCAACCACCGGCCAGTCCGGTGGAAGCGCACGCAAGTCGAGCCTCTGGTTCTTGCCGCTTCGCAATTCGCGGAGAATTCCTTCGAAGCCCCCATAGTTCGACATGGGTAGGGCGGAGCCGACCCGGAACCCCTCGAGGATGTCGGGTTCGGAGGCGAGCACGTCCCCGAACGTCGCACGGAATTCCATCACGTCCGCGTGGCGGAACCCGATCATCGATCGCATGCTTCGCAGCGCCTCGCCGGCGATCGCCGAGGGTTGGAGCCCCTCGAGGAGGCCCTTGTCGATCTGGTGCAGGATCTGCAACCGCTCCGCCGAGCGTCGAACCCGTTCCTCCGCCCGCTTGCGGGCCGTGACGTCGCGCGCGACGATTTGGATCGCGGGTCTGCCAAGGTAGAAGAGCGAGCTCGTCCCGAGCTCCACCTCGAGGATCTGGCCGCTCAGCGTGACGAGCCTTTCCTCCACGGGAGCGAGAACCGTTTCGCCTTCAGCGATCGCGCGCATTCGCGCTTCCACCATCGTGACGGAGTCGGGGTGGACGAAATCCATCACCGATCTGCCGAGCAGATCGCCGGCGTCGACAGCTCCCATCAGCCTCACGGCTGCCGGATTCACGTACACGATCTTGCCCGCCGAATGGATCACGATCGCTTCGGGGGAGGTCTCGACCAGCAGGCGATAACGAGCCTCGCTCTCCTTGAGCGCCATCTCGGATTCGACGCGGGATGTCACGTCGACGACGAAGCCGACGAGCTTGGACACGCGTCCGCTTTCGTCACGCACGAAGTAGCCGTTGTCCTCGACGATCGCGTAGGTGCCGTTCGCCTTGCGCAGGCGAAACGTCAGGTGGAAGGCAGTTTCCGCGGCATGGGCGCGGCTAGCCTCGGCCTCGAAGCCCACCCGGTCGTCAGGGTGGATGAACTCCATCGCGCTTTTCATGTCCCGCGGGGTCTCGCCTTCTTCGAAGCCGAGAATTTCCTTGACGCTGCCGCTCCACGCCATCTCGCCGGTGGCAGGCCACCACTCGTACAGAATCTGCCCCGACGCTCGAATCACGGCCTCGAGATCGTTCTTGCGGCGCAGGATCTCCTCCGCGGAGAACCGCAGCGCCGCGGCGGATTCGACCCGGGACGTCACGTCCACCATGAAGCCGACGAGCTTCGACACCCGTCCGCTCTCGTCACGTACGAAGGAGCCGTCGTCCTCGACGATTGCGTAGGTGCCGTTCGCCTTGCGCACGCGAAACGTCAGGTGGAAGGGACGTTCCTCGGCCAGGGCGCCTCGGGCCTCGGCCTCGAAGGCCTCGAGGTCGTCCGGATGGAGTAACGAGACCGCGCCGGCGAGATCGGTCGGGCCCTCGTCGTCTTCGTAGCCGAGGACCTCCTTCACGCTGCCGCTCCACGCGATCGCGCCAGTGGACGGCCACCACTCGTACAGCAGCTGCCCCGACGCCTTGATCACGGCCTCGAGCTCGTTCTTGCGGCGCAAGATCTCCGCCGCGGAAGACCGGAGCTCCGCCTCGGTGCGCTTCCGCTCGCTGACGTCCCGTTGATGGGCGACGATCGAGGCGACGCCCGGATGGTCGATCAGGTTCTGCTCGACGGCCTCGATCGAGGCCCACGTACCGTCCTTCCGCCGCACGCGGTGCTCGCTGGTGAGCACCGTTTCCGGATTTTGCAAGAGGCGCTCGAAGAGCTCGGCGCGGGCGGCACGATCGTCCGGATGAACGAAGTCGAGCGTGAGGGAGCCGACCATCTCCTCGGGCGCGTAGCCGAGCACGGACCGAACGGAAGGACTGACGTAGAGAAAACGGCCATCGGGCGCGATCTGGACGATGACGTCGGAGCTTCGCTCGATCAGCGCCTGACAGCGCCGCTCCGCCGCTCGCGCCTCCGCCTCTGCACGCCGCCGCTCTTCCTCGACGGCCTTCTCGTCGAGCACTCTTCGAACGGCTGCGGCGAGACGACCGAGGCGATCCTTCAAGAGGTAGTCGGCGGCGCCGCGCTTGAGCGCCGACACCGCGAGGTCCTCCGGGATGCCACCCGAGACGATGATCAACGGCACGTCCGGCCAGCGTTCCTTCAGGATGTCGAGGGCAAAGAAGGCGTCGAATTGCGGCAGATCGTAATCGGATAACACGACGTCCGGGCAGCGATCGTCGAGCGCGGCGCGGTACTCGACCTCGGTCTCGACGCGTGACCACTCGAAGTCCAAATTGCCGCGTCGAAGCTCCTGAACCATGAGCTCCGCGTCTTCGGGGCGATCCTCGACGATCAGGATGTGCAAGGGTTCGGGCATGGGATCACGATCGCCGAATGCCGATGGCGCTCAGCGGTCCGGGTCTCCGAGCCGGAAATCGTTCGCGCTCGCCCCCCACGGCACATCGCCGGTGATTCGGTGATTTTGGATTTTCGCAGCGCTTCGCATCGCGTGTTGCCCCCCCGACAACACCACCGCGCCACCACACACCAACCTACGACCGAGCGGCGCCCGATCCAAACCCGGCGAACCGGTTTCTGTAGGAGAATTTCTGACGGTGGAGTTGCGCAACCGGCAGCCGCGCCTGCTCGGGCGCGAGGTCGGGTTGGCAGCGGGCACATCCACGGCGCGGTCGCGCAGCTTGACGGGTACGAAAATCGGCGCAAACCCGATCGACGTGCGGCGGCGGATACCGAGGCTCCTGACGATCGTCGTCCTCTCGGGCAACCGTTCGAGGCGCGCGTCAGCGTCCATCGCGGCGATCGCCGGCGCAGCCGTGATCGGCTGCCACCCGCAGATCGTTCGTTTCGAGGCGGCGCCTCAGCGTCTTTGTGCGAACCGGTCGACGCGTCTCGAGTGGGAGGTGAAGGGATCCGCTGACCTCGCGGCCAGGCCTCCCGTGGCAGGGACCGGCAAGGTGAGCTCTTCCGGCAGCAAGCCGTTCGCCATTGCCGAGACGACGACGTTCACCCTGACGGCCGAGCGCTTCGGTTCGTCGAAGGTTGCCGAGCAGGAGATCGAGGCGTTCTCGGTCGGCGGGACGAAGAGCCTTCTCGGCAGGACTTCCTGTGAGGCCGGCGCGATCGTCGCGGTCGCAACCCTTCCCGCGAACGAGTGGGATGATCTCGCGCGCGTGGATACGGTTCGGATCGTCGGCGCGAGGACCATCATGGTGTCCCACGCGGATCGAAAGACGACGCTCGGTCCGAAGGCGCGACGGTCGGAGGAGTTCCGCGGTGCGCCGGTCGCGGGCGAATGGATCCTTCGGGCTCCGCTTCTTCCTGATGAAGTCTGTGGCAACCCCGAGCACCACCCGCCGGCGACTCTCGGACTGACGGTCACGATCTCCTGCGGAGCGTGAACGGCATGCCTGACCTCGAGCTGATCGACACGATCGTCATCGTGATGATGGAGAACCGCTCCTTCGATCACATGCTCGGTTACCTCCGCCTGCCGCGGATCGGCAGGCGGAAGGACGTCGACGGCCTCGTCTCGCGGAAAGAAGCGGAGTACGCGAACCCTTTCGAGGGTGAGGCCTACCATCCATTCCACATGAGCAGCGGCCCGCTTCCGTGCGATCTGCCGCACGAGCGCGACGAGGTTCAAACCCAGCTCGCCGTCTCCGACGTCGTCGGCGGCCCGACGATGACCGGCTTCGTGGAGGCGTATCACGCCTTCACCCCCGTCAATCGAACGAGGCGTCCGGCGCCGATGGGCTTCCTCACGCCGAGAGAGATTCCCATCACCGACTTCCTCGCCCGGAGCTTCGCCGTCTGTGATCGCTGGTTCGCACCACTGCCGGCGAGCACCCATCCGAATCGCCTGATGGCGATCAGTGGGTACAGTGAGCGCGACGTCACGCCGGGCGCTCTGTTGCCTGACCAGGATCTCCTCTTCGACTGGCTGGACCGCCACCACGTTCGCTGGCGCGTGTACTCGGCCGGGCTGTCCTTCTTCGCTCTTCTTCCCCGGCTGTGGGACGACATTCTCGGAGATCGATTTCGGCCGTTCCCGAGGTTGTTCGACGACATCAGGTCGGAAGGTCCGGCGACGTTTCCACAAGTGATTCTCGTCGAGCCGGACTACGAGGATTCGCCGGTCCACACGAGCGGCCAAGCGAACGACAACCACCCTCCGCTGGCGACCGGATTCGGCGAGCAGTTCCTGCGTCGCGTGTACCAGGCCCTCACGCTCGAGCCCGCCAGATGGTCGAGAATGGTCGCGATCTTCACCTACGACGAGCACGGCGGGTTCTTCGACCACGTGCCGCCGATCCGCCTGCGCTCGGACCCTCCGGCGGGAGTCGTCTACCCGCCGTTCGAGACGACGGGGGTTCGCGTGCCGGCAGTCGTCGTCTCCCCGTTCGTCGAGGCGGGAAGCGTGTGCAAGCAGGTCCTCGACCACACGTCCGTACTCCAGCTCATCGCCGAGCGGTTCGATCCGGGCGGCAGCGGGTACTCGCCCGAGGTGAATGCGAGAAGGGCGGCCGGAATCGGCAGCGTTTCGGCGGCGCTGACCCGCGATTCACCGCGGCGTGACGTCCCGAACGTGCCGCTGGGTCCGATCGAGGCGACGGCGGCGCTGACCCAGCTCCGGATCACCAGATCACCGAACCAGGAAGCATTCGAGGAAGCGGCGGCGCGGCTCGTCGAGGAGCACCCGAAGGAAGTCGCCGAGCAGCATCCCGAGCTCGTCGCCTGGTACGCCATGAAAGAGTCGAGCGGACGGCGACGATGAGGTGATTCAGCAAGACCGTGCAGGCGAACGCGCTCGGGCGAGGCGCGCGTCGTCCGTCAAGTGACTCGATTCGGCAGCACCTGGATCACGAGCAACTGCGAGAGAACGAAGAGCTGCTGCCGCAGGACGTCGGTCGGGACGGTGACCGGGATCGTCTTCAGTATCTCCGCGAGCGACCGCTGACCGTTGCTCCGGCGGAGAATCTCCAGCTCCCATTCCGGCATCCGATAGTCGACGCGCGTGTTCGTGGCCGGGCTGCTGAACACCACGTTTCGTAGCGCCTGCCACGAGTCCGAGCGTCTCGGGAGCCTGGAGCCGTACAGACGGGTCCGCACCGGCTGCCAGGCGAGGAGCGCTTGCTGGTTTTCCCATGGCGGCTCGTCGACGGGTCTTCGGGTGAAGACGAGCCGGTGGAAACCTGCCGGCGTCAACGTTTCCACGAGCTCGCTCAGCTCCGGCCGCGACTTCGGCATCAGCAGTGCGAGAAGATCATCCTCCGATGCCCGGCTGAGAGCGTGGTGCGCGGCATAGCTGCCGTGGAAATGCAGCTTCGCCTTCGCGGCCATTCGTATCCACTCGGAGAGCGGCAGGTCGTGAATGAAGGGGCCGAAGAGATCGCCGGCCAAGTGGACGGCGGCCCTCTTCGCGAGGCGAGTGGAGCCCCGATTTCCGAGAATGGCGTCGCAGAATTGCAGCAGCTTCCGCAGGCGAGGCGTGTCCTGGAGCTCCGCGGGATCGAAACCGAACGCCGGCAGGAACCGTCTCGCGCCGACGCTCTGGTGCTCGGCTCCGTTGACGCCGAGATGGAGCGCGCCGCCGGGTGCCAGGCAGCGGCGGAGGTTCACGAGCACCCTCGCCGGTTCGGGCACGTAGGAGAGCACGCCGTGGCACGAGATGAAGTCGAACGCGCCGGCGGCGACGGCGGTGAAGCCACGGCCCGCGAGGTCCGCGACGGCAAAGCGAATGTTTCGCATCTCCGGCGCGCTCCGCCGCAGCTTGCGAGCGATCGCGATCGACCGCGGGCTGAAATCGACGGCGACGATTCGCGCCTGCGGAAAGCGCCGGCTCAGTTGAAACGCTTCGCGTCCCGAGCCGCACCCCGCGACGAGGATTCGTCCCGGTGCTGCGACGCTCCGTCCCGGCTTCCAGAGCGCGTCGATCCATTCCATCGGCGCGAGTCTCCACGACCGGTCGGTGAGCGCCGTTTCGTCGGCGGCCGGGTACGGGCGCTGCTCGTAGATGCGGCGCACGCGCCTGGCGTCGCCGGGCCCTGGAGTGCGGGTCCCAATGGACCGCGGTCGGTTGCGCGCGCTCCGATCAGGCACGGGATTACTGGGAAGTAGCCGTCCGACCGGCATCGCGCCACTCTCGAGTGAGCCGATTCGTCTCGGCGGCGGCGCGTCTGCCCTCGAGCCCTGGCTCAGTCGAAGAGCTTCTCACCCGTCGCGAAACGGAGCCAGACGATCCCGCCGGCGACGTACAAGGCAGCAGCGATCCCGAGCACCAGTGCCCACGAGCCGGTTGCTTCGAGGATGTAGCCGGTCACGGCCACGCCGATGACTCCCGGCAGAGTGCCCGCGGTGTTCGACAGGCCCATCAGCGCGCCCGCATAGCGCGGCCCGATGTCGAGGTGATTCGCCCCGAAGCCGGAAAGCGCGAACGAGCCGAGGCCGAGGGTCACGCACATGAGGCCGATGGCGACGCTCACCGTGTGGACCTGCCCGATGGCCAGCAGCGCGGCGGCGGGTCCGAAGAAGCCGATCGACTGCATGAGCTTGCGCACGAACGTCACGCTCCGGCCGCGCTTCAGGAGCCCATCCGCAAGCTGCGCGCCGACGTTCGTCATCACGAACATGACGATCCACGGCAGGAGGCTCGCATGGCCGGCGCCCCTCAGATCCAGTCGGTGCACGTCGGCGAAGTAGCGCGGCAGCCACGAGAGGATCACGTAGAAGCCCCAGTTCGAGCAGAAGTGGTTGAAGACGAGCGCCCATACCGGAGTCGAGCGCAGGATGCGGCCCCACGGCACCACGGGCTTCGTCACCTCGGCTGCCGCGTGTGCGCGGATGTAGGCGATCTCGCTCGGATGGATGCCGGGCGCGTCTTCGGGACACTCGCTCGAAGTGAGCTGCCAGAAGACGTACCAGACCACGCCCGCGGCGCCGAAGGCGTAGAAGACGGCGGGCCAGCCGAAGCTCCCGACCAGCCACGGAGTGAGCACCGTCGCGGCCACCGTACCGAGCGGGATCCCGCTGCCGTTCAACGCCGCCGCGCGCGCACGCTCGTGCAACGGGATCCAGCGTCCCAGGAGCTGGTAGATCGCGGGGAAGGCGACGCCTTCGCCGAGGCCCATGCCGATGCGCGCGGCGATCAGCGCGCCGAGCGAGTACGACGCCGCGAGCGGCGTCAGCATCGTGAACAGCGACCACCAGAGGACACCGAACGCGAGCAGCTTGCGGCCGCCGATGTGCGCGGCACACCAGCCGCCGACGAGCTGCGTGACCAGGTAGCCCATGAAGAACGACGAAAGCACCCAGCCTTGTGTCGTCGGGTCCCAGCCGAGCTCCTTCGCCATCGGCAGGATGGCGAAGGAGATGTTCACGCGGTCGATGTAACAGACGACGATCGAGAGGAAGCAGCCGAACACCAGGATCCAGCGCCGTGGCCAGTAGCCGACGGGCGCTCCCTCGAGAGCGGAGGCAGCGACGGCTGGTTCCAGCATCCGGCTTCCTCGGCGTCGGCGCGACTACGCCACGATGACCCGAGCGAAAGCAAATCGCCGCGAAGGCCTCGCGGCCCGATCTGCAGAGACATGCCCGCCGGAGCGGATGACTACGCGGCGGCGGAACGAGGGCGCGCCGCCCGCGGCGCGACGGCACCTTCTCGAAGGTTCAGCCAGATCGAGAGGAGAACCACTCGCTCGCCGCGGCGGAGCGGCTCCCGGCCGTGGACCAGGCCGCGCCCGTCGAACACCAGGGCATCCCCCGGAGCCAGCTCGTAGCGTTCGACGGAGCCGTCCGGCCGGAACGCGAGGAAGGCGGATCCACGCGAGCGCCCGGCGGGGAGCTTGCGATCGATGCACACGAAGAGGTTGATCGGCGCGCATTTCGGGTCGTCGGGATGCGGCCAGAAGTGGTCGCCGGGTTTCGTGTAGATCAGGTAGAGAGCCACGTAGTCCGGGGAGACTTGCTTGCCGAGCGCCGCCGCGGCCAGCGCCAGAAGCCTCGGGTCGACGGCGAGCCTTCTCCCCTCGGGACCGGGGCGTTTCCCCGAAGCGCGGCGTCCCCGACGGATCCCCGCGGCGGCCTCACGCCGGAGCGTCGAGACCAGGCGGCGATCCACCCACTCCGGACGCGGGAGCCGTTTCACGGTCGACGGAAACAAGATCGCGAACGTCTGGACGACAGCCTTCCACGCGGCCCGGAGAAGAGGGTCTCGCGGCACCGCGCAGTCCGGCGCCAGGCCGATCGTCGCGTGCGCCGTGAGGACGTACATCGGACGGCGCTCCGCCGTCGCCTCGCTCTCGAGCTCGTTTGCCAACCGTCGGGCCAGGCGCCGCGCGGCGCCGTCCCACGTCTGGCGTCGAGACGCCCTGCCGCCGCACACGCGGTAGGCGTCCGCCGCCACGTGAGTGCGCGGATCCGGCGTGGCCGCCGCGGCGTTCACGTTGATCGCGTCGGTCGGGAATGCACACCCGCGGGCCCCGGCCTCACAGATGACGTCGAAGAGCAGCCGCTCACGACGCAACAGCTTCTGCCGGAACCGCGCCGCGGGAGCACGGTAGCGGTCCGCGCGGCGCGTCCTCGACTGCTCGAGCTCGTCAGGGCTCACGGCTCTATCGGATCTGTCGGAGGGCCGGAGTACATGCCGCCCTTCACCTTGGCGGCTTCTCGGTTCGTAGGTCGCAGGTCCTTGACCTTCGCCTTCGAGGCGACGGCCTTCTTGCTCTTCGGCTTGGTGGGAGTGGGCATGAGGTTCTCCTGTCGTCAGTTCTTGGGGCGGCTACCACGGGGCCGAACATTGCCCCTTCCAACTCAGCCCTTCATCGCCTTCAGCATGTGATCCATGACGTCGGTGTGCTCGCGCTGCGGGCTGAACAGGACGACCTCGGCGTCCTGCACGACGCGGACGCTGTGGCCCGGCGGCCAGTAGAACAGGTCGTTCTGCTTGCAGACGTCGACGGCGCCGCCGGTGTAGGTCACCACGACCTCGCCGGAGATCATGTAGCCCCAGTGCGGCGCGTGACAGCCGTCGTCTTTCAATCCCTTCAGGAGCGGCGCGATGTCGGTGCCGGCACCGAGGGAGAAGTACTCCCCTCCCATCTTGCCGAAGCCGGTCGCGTCACCGAAGTCGGTGGCCTGCCGGGCGACTGCGCCGGGCACGTCGATCTTCCGGGGAATCTGATCCTTGGA
>JAXDLK010000032.1:0-2978 GCA_034666665.1 Candidatus Binatota bacterium | reverse complement strand
CGCGGAGAGTCCGGGTGCGAAGTCGCGCGTCGCCGGAGCGGGTGGAGCCGGCAGCAGTGCCAGGCAGGGGGGCACCAGCAGCAGCGACAGCAAGAAGGCGATGGCGATGCCGATCGACGAGTAGATGCCCATCTCGCGGATGCTCGAGATGTCGTTCACCGCGATCGACAGGAAGCCGAGCACGGTCGTCACCGCCGCGATCGAGGCCGGCGCGGTCACGTGCCGCAGCGTCTCGACGACGGTGGCGCGCGGGGATCCGCCTGCCGCGGCGAGCTCGTAGTACTCGGCGATCACGTGCAGCGAGTAGGCGGTGCCGATCACCAGCACGAGCGGGGGCAAGGACGTCGTGCCCAGGCTCAGGTTCGAGCCGGCGAGCACCATGATCCCCAGCGTCCACACCAGGCTGACGACCACGGTGAGCGCCGGCAGCGCGACGCCGCGGAGCGACCGGAAGCTCGCGAACAGCACGGCGACGATGATCAGCAGCGTGAGCGGAACGAAATGTGCGAGGTCTCGCCGCATGGCCTTCGCGGAGTAGACTTTGAAGTGCGGGAGCCCGGTGTAATAGATCTCCTCGGGCCCTCGCGCGCTCTCGGCCACCGATTCGACCTGCTCGTCGATGCCGCGACGCATGAACTCGTCGTCGGGGATGTCCGCGAAGAAGACGTTGATCGCCGCGGCGCGGCCGTCGGGTGAGACGAGGTTCTTCTGGTAGATCGCCCGGTCGGCGAGCTTCTCGCGGAGCTTCCGCGCCTCGTCGGTGGTCCTCGGGATTCTCGGCACCAGCTTCGGCGGCTCGATCGCGTCCTCGACGGGGTCGAGCACGTTCGTCAGGCTGATCACCTTCTGGACGCCGTCGATGCGGCCGATCTCGTCCGTCAGCCGCTCGATCTTCCGCAGCACGTCGGGCTGATAGACGTCGGGGGCGACCACGGCGACGACGCCGATCTCGTCGCTGCCGTAGAGGCGGCGGATCTGGTCGTAGTAGGCCTTCTCGGGATCGTTCTCCGGGAGCAGCGCCTCGACGGAGCTGTCGACACGGATGTGCGACGCCTCGAAGCCGAAGAACGCGGTGATCGCGGCGATCACGAGCAGCACCGGCAGCGGGCGGCCGACGATCGTCTGGTAGATGCGGTCCATCGGCTACGCCCGGGCCCGGCCGGTCTCCTGCTCGAGGCGGTCGCTCAGGATCTTCGACAGGTTCAGGAAGAGCGCGGCGGCGATCCGCGGATAGCGCCGCTGCACGCGATCGAGGAAGCGTTCGTCGAGCGCCATCACCTCGACGTCGTCGATCGCGAGCACGTCTGCGCTCCGCGTGTGGTGGCGGATGAGCGCCATCTCACCGAAGACGTCGCCGCGGCGGAGCTCGCGCACGCGGTGCGTGCGGCCATTGGTCGAGACGCGCACCTCGGCGGCGCCGCTCAGCAGCACGAACATCTCGTGACCGACGTCGCCCTGGCGGACGATCGGCTCTCCGTCGGCGAAGCGCTGCAGCCGGCCCATCAGCGCGACGATCTTCGCCTGCGCCGGCCGGAGCGTGGCGAACAGCGGGATCGTCTTGTGGGGATCGCGGCCGAGCCGCAGATAGAGGAGGTCCCAGAGCGTGATGATGCGCGTCGAAGCCAGCAGCGCCGGCAGCAGCAGCAGGTCGCCGAAGAGACCGGCGACCGCGGTCGCCGCGGAAAGCAGACCGAACTGCTGGATGGGAACGAAGCGCGACAGCCCGAGCGCGAGGAAGCCGAAGAACAGCAGCACCGACGAGGCGACCGCCGGCTTGCCGACGCTCGCCAGTGCATCGACGATCGCGCGCTCGGAGTCGTCGGTGCGGCGCACCTCGGCGCTCAGGCGGGCCATGATGTGGATCGTGTTGTGCACGGCGAGACCGAGCGCGATCGAGGCGATGATGCTGGTGCCGACGTTCAGGGCCGCGCCCGAGAGCCCCATCAGGCCGAAGAAGAAGACGATCGGAAAGAGGTTCGGCAGCATGGCGAGGAAGCCGATCCGCGCGGAGAGGAACATCCCCGAGAGGATGGCGAAGATCACGCCGCCGGCGATCGCGAAGCTCTGCACCTGCCCGGCGACGAGGTTGCCGGTCGTGTGGGTGAGCAGGATCAGGTTGCCGGTGGGATGCACCGCGAGCTCGGGCGGGAACCTCTCGGCGGCGTAGGCGAGGATCCGGTCGGCGGTCGCGGCCACGTCGCTCGAGCTCGTCAGCGTGGTGCGAACCAGGATCGCGGTTCGCGTGAAGTCGGCATTCACCACCATCGAGAAGCTTCGCGGGCTCGAGTTCACGAGCTCCATCACCGCGGAATACTGCGCGAGGTTCTCCCAGAGCGTGGTCTTCTCCGCCGCCGCCGGAGTCTCGGCGATCTTGCCGTCCGGAGAGATCAAGATGTCGCCGCTCGGGTTCTGCGACCCGCGATCGAGGAGCTCGAGGTAATCGATGAAGGAGATGGTCTTGTCGACGCCGGGAAGGCCGTCGACGAACCGTTGCAGGTCGCGGATGCGCTTCAGGGCGTCGAGCTTCTTGAGCACGCCAGGCTCTCGACCGTCGACGACCACCAGGAACGCCATCGTGCCGACCAGGTTCCGGTGGATCGCGTCGGTCGCCCGGCGGATGGGGTCGTCGGGCCGGAAGAACGAGGCGTAGCTCGAATCCACGCGAATCCGGAGCGCGCAGGCGAGCGAGGCCGCGACGATGACGGCGGCAAGCGCCGCGATCGCCGTCCGGTGGCGGACGTCCGCCCGGCCGAGAGCTCGAAGCGCGCCGTCGAGCGGGCCCGGGGCGCCGGCGGCGGCACGCGGGGGCGGCAGCAGGCAGAGCACCGCCGGCACCAGCACCAGGGCCAGCGCGCCGGCGATCGCCACTCCGATCGAGGCGTAGATGCCCATCTCGCGGATGCTGGAGATGGGATTCACCGCCAGCGAGAGGAAGCCGAGCGCGGTGGTGAGCGCGGCAACGAACACCGGCAACCGCA
>JAXDLK010000031.1:0-5106 GCA_034666665.1 Candidatus Binatota bacterium | reverse complement strand
GTCTTCCAGAGAAACCCGGTCAGCCACTCGGGATGGAGGAACGCCGCCGCGGCATACGGCGGCGCAGCGACGAGCGCCGCGACGAGCAAGCCGCGTCCGATCCGTAGATCCGGCACGAGGCGTTGGTCGCGCGAGAGCAGCCGATGAACCGCGAGCGTGCAGGCGAAGAGGACGAGTGCGATCGGTCCCTTGAACAGCGTGGCGGCTCCGGCGAGCACGTACGCCGGAGCCGGAAACGGCCGCTCGCGGCGCTCGGCCCAGCACGCGAGGTACAGGATCGCACCCGCGAGCGGCACCGAGAACGCCATGTCGACGAGCACGAGGCGTCCCGTCATCAGGTAGAGACACGAGGTCGCGAGCACGAGCGCTCCGACCGTCCCCGCACGCGTACCGTAGAGCCGCCGGCCGGCGAGGAAGACGGCGAGCACACCGGCCACCGCCGCGGCGGCGGACGGCAGGCGCGCCGCCCACGCACCGACGCCGAACAGCCGGTACGCGAGCGCGACCGTCCAATAGAAGCCGGGCGGCTTCTCGAGGTACGCGGCGCCCTTGAACTCGGGAACCAGCCACTCGCCGCCGGCGAGCATCCGCCGTGCGATCTCGGCGTGACGGCCCTCGTCGGGATCGAGAAGCGGCATGCCCCCGAGTGCGACGAAGAAGAGCGTTGCCGAGAACGCGAGCACCACGAGCGGATTTCCCGTCGTGGCGCTTCCTGCTAGCGGGCCTTTCGGTGACATCACTTCGCGTACGGGTCGCGAACCGGTTTCCCGGCCTCGGCGACTGCTGGAGGACTCTCCGCGCCTGGCGTGATCGCGCCGCTCTGCCGCGCGCGACGTACGCGGAGTTCGGCGAAGACGAGTGGGTCGCCCGCGCCCTCGATGGGCTCGACCTCGCGGGCGCCATCTACGTCGACGTGGGTGCGTTCCACCCGACGAGCCTCTCGAACACGTACCTCTTCTACCGCCGCGGGAGGCGCGGCGTAGTGGTGGAGCCGAACCCGCAGCTCTGGGCGCTGCACCGGCGGATCCGGCCGGAGGACGTGGCGGTGTGCGCGGCGTGCGGCAGCCGCGCGGCGGTCGCGGAGCTCTACCGTTTCAGCACCCCCGCCGACGCGTCGGTCGTCGCGGCGCGCGTCGATCACAACGTATCCCGGAAGCACCTGCGTCCGCTGCCCTCGTTTCACGTGCCGGTGCTGCCGCTCGACACGATCCTCGAGGCGGTCCCCCATGACTGGATCTTCCTTCTCTCCGTCGACACGGAAGGCTTCGACACCGAGGTGCTTCGCGGGGCGTCGCGCGCGCTGGAGCGATCTCTCTACGCCTGCGTCGAGGTGCTGAGCGCGGAGGCCGAGCGATCGGTCTCGGAGGTCCTCGCTCCGCGGGGTTTCCGCCTCGTCCACCGAACGTCGCGAAACCGGTTGTTCGAGAATCCCGCCGTTCGTACACGCCGCTCGGAGGAGCCGAAAGTGTGAAGGTCGCCCTGGTGCACGATTTCGACGAGCGCCATCTCTTCGGAGTGCGGCACTATGCGAGCCGCCTGCGGCAGGCGCTCGACGGGCGTTGCGAGCTGATCGAGGTCCATCCGCGGCCGCGGGGACGAAGCGACGGCCGCCCGGCCGGTCCGCTGCTGAGGCTCTTCGTGAAGGAGGTCCTCTATCCTCTGCAAGTGCGGCGCGTGGCTGCCGACGTGGTGCACGTGATCGATCAGAGCCACGCGAACTTGATTCGCGCGGTGACGGGATGCGCGACGGTGGTTACGTGTCACGACCTCTTTCCGCTGGCAAGCGGCTCGTGGGCGCGTCGCGCGGGGTACCGTCGGCGCGTTGCGAGCCTCGCGAGGGCGACGCGCGTGATCGCGGTTTCGGAGGCGACGCGCGCCGAGGTGGTGGACCGTCTCGGCGTCTCGAGCACACGCGCCGTCGTCGTGCGCAATCGGGTGGACGAGTTCTTCCTGAGCCAGCCGACTGCCGGAGAGGTCGAGTCGATTCTCGCGGAGCTCGGGCTCCGCGAGGTGAAGTACGTGCTGCACGTCGGCGCGAGCTTTCCCTACAAGAACCTCGAGCGGGCGATCCTCGCGCTCGCAGAGCTCGGAGAGGACCGCCCGCTACTGGTCAAGGCAGGCGCGGCGCTGACGGCGGCGCAATGCCGGCTGGCGGCGACACATGGTGTCCGGACGCGCGCCCTCGGAGAGGTCGACCCCCGGACGCTACGCGCGCTCTACCGGGGAGCGACGGCACTCTTGTACCCGTCGCTCCACGAGGGATTCGGATGGCCCGTCGCGGAGGCGCTCGCCTGCGGAACGCCGGTCGTGACATCCAGCGCCGGTGGCCTTCGCGAGGTGACGGCGGGTGCGGCCGTGGAAGTCGATCCCCGCAACGTGGCCGAGATCGCCGCCGCCATTCGAGACGTCACCGAACGCGAGGAGCTCCGGCGCGAGCTATCGCGCCGAGCATTGGCCCGCGGCAGCGAGCTCGGGGGCGGTGACGTCGGCGCCGAGGTCCTGGCCGTCTATCGCGCTGCGGCGAGCGAGAGTCGCACGTGAGAGTTCTCGTCCTCGGCGTCAAGAATTATCCGGCCTTCTCGCGACCGTGGGTGCATTCGGGCGGCATGGAAGTGTACGCCGAGCGGATGGTGCGCTCGCTCGCCGGGCGCGCGCGCTTCACGGTGTATACGGCGGATGGAGACCCCGACGAGGCGGCGACCGTGGTACGCCTGGGCGCCCGCCGCGGCCTGCGGACGCAGCCGCTCTCGCTGGCGGTTCGATCGTGGCGCCGGCTCCGGGCGGACGGACCGGTCTACGACGTCTGCAATCCGCAGAGTCCGCTCGCGGCGGTCTCGGCCTGGGTCGCGAAGCGGCGCTGGGGAATTCCGTACGTCGTCACCGTGCACGTGTTCGGCGCGGACCCCGCGCACGCAGGCAATCGGCTGTCGGCCGCGGTTTACGCGCGAATACAGGCGCTTGTGTTTTCGGAGGCCGCCGGTATTATTCCGACCGGCCGTCGATTGGCCGAAGCACTCGAACGGCGCTACCCAAAAATCGGGTCCAGGATCACGGTCGTTACCGCGGCAGGGACCGGAGTGCGGAGGGCGGCGGAGGCGCGAGCGACGATACGATTCCGGCTGGGGACCCCGGCGGAGACGCCGGTGTTGCTCTTCCTCGGCCGGCTCGTCCGGGAAAACGGGATCTGCGAGTTGTTGGAGGCGTTCCAGCGCTTGAGAGAGGATGCTCCGGACGCGAGGCTATGGATCGCCGGGTCCGGAGATCGCGAAGCACGGATCCGGAAAAGGATCGGATCGCTGGGGATCGGGGGGTCAGTGCAGATGCTCGGTGCACGGCGCGGTCAGGACAAGCTCGACCTGCTCGCGGCGGCTGACGTGATGGTGAGGACCTCGCGGCACGAGGTGTTCCCCGAGGCGTACCTGGAGGCGCTCTCCGTCGGCACCCCGGTGGCGGCGACCGCTGCCGGTGACACCGAGGATCTGGCCACCGACTCGGGTGCCGTCGCGGTCTTGCCGGCGAACGATCCGCACCGCCAGGCGGCCATGATCGGCGCCCTGATCGCCGATCGCGATCGCCTCACGCTGATGAAGCAGCGCGCCCTCCAGTACTCGCGGCGTGTCGTCTGGGACGATCGCAAAGAGGTCTACTGGCGCGTGCTGGAGTCGGCTGCTCACGGAGCGGCGTCGTGAAGGTCGCGATCCTGAACCCGATGCCCGCGCGCCGCGGCATCCTGAACAAGGACATCTCCGGCGGCTTCGGCACCGTCAGCGACTTCGGCGACGGAACGGTGGCCCGGGCGCTCACGTGGGTGAAGCGTCGTGGCATTCGCTACCCCGTCCTCAGTCTCGCGTACGTGGCCGCCATCTTCGAGCGTGCGGAGTGGGAGATCGAATACTCCGAGGACGGCCACGTCCCGCCGGACGCCGACGTGGCGCTCGTCTATTCGTCGCTGGTCGCGCACCGAGCCGAGCTCGCCGTCGCCGACCGCGTGCGTGCGACGAGTCTTGCGCGCGTCGGCTTCATCGGACCGCTGGCTTCGGTGGCACCGTCGCTGTTCACGGAGCACGCCGACTTCGTCGTCACCGGCGAGCCGGAGACCGCCGTCGCGCGCCTCGCAGCGGGCGAGCGGCTCGCGGGGACGGTGCCGAGCAGCCCGATCGAGAACCTCGATGCCTTGGCCTTTCCCGCATGGCGGTACTTCGACGCCGCGAGCTTCCGCTACCGGCCGTACTTCCCGAGCGGCGAAGGCTTCTTCCCGGTGCTCTCGAGTCGAGGCTGCACCCTCTCCTGCGCCTACTACTGCCCGTACACCGCCGTCACCGGCCGCGCGTGGCGGCGCCGCAGCCCGGAGAACGTCGTCGCCGAGCTCGAGTACCTGGTGCGCGACCATGGAGCGCGCCGCATCTTGTTCCGGGATCCGCTGTTCACGCTCGACCGCGAGCGGGCGGCGCTGCTGGCCGATCGCATCCGCGACGCGCGGCTCGGCATCGAATGGGTCTGCGAGACGCATCTCGACTATCTGACCGAAGATCTCCTCGACCGCATGCATGCCGCGGGGCTGCGCTCGATCAAGGTCGGCATCGAGTCGGCCAGCGGCCCGGCACTGGCCGGAGTGAAGCGGCATCAGCCGCGAGAGGACCGCATTCGCCGGATCCTGTCGCACTGCGATCGCCGCGGTATCGGCGTGGTCGCCTTCTACATTCTCGGCTTGCCGGCGGACACGGAAGAGTCGATCGAGGCGACGATCGACTACGCGATCGACCTGAATACGCTCGGCGCGCAGTTCACCGTCGCGACGCCGTATCCGGGGACGGGCTTCTTCGACGATGCGCAGCGCCAGGGTAGGCTCCTGACCGACGACTGGGAGCGGTACGACATCTACACTCCCGTGATGCGTCACGACCGCTTGAGCCCGGACGAGATCTCGAAGCTGAAGGCGCTCGCCTATCAGCGGTACTACCTGCGTCCCGCGTGGGCAGGAAAGTTCGTGAGCCATTGGTGGCGTCGCCTTCGCTCGAAGGGCGGCGAGGCGGCGGGCCCCTCGTAGACCGCCTCCGCGCGCTCGCCCAGCGGCTCCCCGATCGGCCGAAGTTCGAGCACGGGGTG
>JAXDLK010000030.1:0-10845 GCA_034666665.1 Candidatus Binatota bacterium | reverse complement strand
TCATGCGGACGCATGTGATCGCAACCTCACTGCAGGCCGCGAATAGCGAACCGTTCCATTGATGACCGGCCTGAAGAAGCCCCCGACGAAGCGAACCCCAAACCGTTGTCGAACCCGCTCCTGTCGTAGCCGAGCCTTTCATCTTACGCCAGCGACCGTACCGCTTCTGGAGGCGAGCAGCTCGAATGCGCCGACCAATGGCGATCCTGGCGACGTCGACGACGTCCCCGATGATCTCGAATTCGGACGCGGGCACGACAAGAACTTTACCCACGGCTCCCTCGCGATCGCTAACGCCTACGGCTCAGTGGCAGCGCGCGGCGGCGCTCGGCCACGATCACCGCTCGCGCGCTGGCCCACTGCAGCCGTCGGTCAGCCCGCGGTTCGGCCGCAGCCGAAGACGATGGCTACCATCACTTGTGTGTCAGTCCATCTCGCCAAGCAATTACCTCGAGTTCGCTGCGGACGGCCTCCTCGACCGGAATGACGGGTCGCGCCTCGAATACGAAAGCAGGAAGCATCGAACAAAACTTGTGGATAGCCACCGGATCGTCACACTCCACCAGCATATGTCCGCCCCACTCGCCGACTCGGATCACGAAGAATTCGATCTTGAAATTGGCGGGCGGCTTCCATTGACCGAATACCTGCAGGATTCGCTTTTGAGCATTCTCGTACTCGATGGGTGAACCCTGCGGACGTTCGAACCAGCTGAGCATGTACTTCATGGTTTCCTCCTAGTTGCGTTGGTCCTCGGAACGATTGCTGCTTGGACGGGCTAGCGGATCTGCGGTGAGCGGCCGGCGGACGGGAACGCTGCATGATTCGGGAACCGCGTGAGGGCGTCCGCGCAACCGCCAGCAATTACAGACGCACCTGGCAATGTTCGTAAGCGGCGTCTCGTTATGGCGGTGCGACCTCGCAGCATAAATCGGTGAATCTCGAATGCTGCATAATTCGGACGGTCAGATCTGATTTGACTGAGGCGTTCGGCTTCTACCCGGTGTGGCACTCCGCGCATTTCGTCGGGCCGCCGTCTTTCTTGTGACATTCGATGCAATTGATGTGGTAGGCGTCCTCGAAGAAGGGGCAGGCTTTGTTCTTCTTCGGGACCACCTTGTTGTCGCACTGAGTCGCCGCGTGGCAGCCGGCGCTCGAGCAGGTGTGGTCGTCGACCTTGCCGCCACGGGCCTTGACGGGATGGTGGCAGGTCTCGCATTTCACTGAGTAGTCGTCGTAGTGCGCCTTGTGCGTGAAGGGCGTCGCTGGCCGCTTCTTCTCGGTGCCGGCGATCGGCTGCAGCAGGATGTCTTTGGGGCCCTTGTCGCCGGCGGCGCGGGCTGCGGCCTTGGGTGCGGCAGGGGCTGCCGGAGCGACACCCTTCGCGGGTGGCGCGGCCTTCCCTGCCGGCAGCTTCGCGGCGGGTGCCTTGCCAGCGGGAGGTTTGCCGGACGGGGCCTTGCCGGCGGGAGCAGCCATTCGCGACGCCTTTGCCATTTGCGGCTCGCCTAAGGACGACAGTGGTACCCAGCCTTCGACGAAGCCCCCATCGATGACGGGGGCGCGGACGCGCGCGTAGCCGTTCTGCTCGGCCACCACCTCGATGTCGGTGCGTCCCTCGAAGGTGCCGCGGACGCGGGCGTCGGCGGACGGGCCGGTGAGGAGGTCGACGCCGGCGAACACGACGCCAGGGCGTGGCTCGAAGGGAGCAGCCGGAGGCGGCGGGGGTGGGGCGGACGTCTTCGGCATCGCGGTCGGTGCGGCCGCGACCTCCGGCGCGGCTGCCTTCGGCGCGGCGGGGCTCGCTGCCATGGCGGGGGGTGCCATCGTGGGAGGCTCGGGGGCTGCGCCGGTGACTGGCCCGATCGCGGCGCCCGTTGGCGGCGGCTCGTCGCCGGGCGTGTGCGCTGGCATTGCCTTGGTGCTTTCGACGTCGGCGAGGGTCACGCCGCTGCGCGGGGTCGGTAGGCGTTTCGCCTCTACGATGCGGCGCGACGACTGCTCCTCGTGTCCTTCTTCGCGCGTGCAGGCGGGGAGGGCGACGGCGAAGGTCAGGAGGGCGGCGAGGAGTGTGCGCGCCATCCGCGCGCTCACGCGGAACGAACAGCAACGGAGGGCCCTCACCCGGCCTTCGGCCACCCTCTCCCAGGATGGGAGAGGGAACGGGACGGCCTGTCGGTCGAAGGCTGAGACGGGGAAGGATTTCCTACCCTCTCCCCGGCCCTCTCCCTGCGAGGGAGAGGGGGTCGGAGAGGAGGTGGAACTCGCAGTGAGCGTCACTCGCCCTCGCGGAGGCGGAGGCCGCCGGGGTCGCGAAGGCGGACGCCGCCTTTTTCGCGGAGCCTCACCCCTGGCCGCTCGCGGAGGCGTACGCCTGGGCGCTCGCGCGGGGGGGCGGGAATCGGCGGCGGCGCCTCGACCGCGGGAGCTTCCGCCGGCGGCCCTTCCTGCGTCTCGCGGAATGCGACCTCGGTGCCGCCCTCGGGGGCGAAGTTCGACACGGTGAACGGCTTGCCGTCGCGGAGGTACATGCGCGTCATCTCGGCGTGATTGAGCGGGCGGCCGCCGCGGCGGCCGAAGACGGCGAGCTGGTTGCCCGACTCGTCGACTGCACGGTCACGGTCTAGGCCCTTCGACAGCGCCACCGCGGGGCCGTGCGTGTGATAGGTCGCGATCACGCGCGGCTGCGGGCGCGGACTGAAGCCGGGAGTGCCGGGGTTCTGGTCCGGCGACAGCAGCTGCAGCACGCGGAGGCCGTTGTGGCCGTCGGCGACGTAGGCGAAGACGCTCGCGTTCGTCATCGCGATCTCGACCGCGCGGGAGTCGTTCAGCTGGCCGCGCGCGTTGTAGATCTGGTCGAGCTTCGGCTCCGCCGGCTTGGTGACGTCGACGATCGCGAGGCCGCGCCGTCCCGCCGCGACGTACGCGTACGTCCGCGCGACGTACACGTCGTAGGCTCCGGGGAGCGACACCATCGCCTTCGGCACGATCCGCGGCTGATCGAGGTGCGTGATGTCGAGCACCTTCATGCCGTCGGCATCGACGACGAACGCGTAGCGGAACTGGTGATCGATCGCGCGCGGGTTCTTCAGGAACGGCCGTCCGATCGTCGCGGTGATCCGCGGCTTCATGGGATCGTGCAGGTTCACCACGACGAGGCCGCGGCGGCAGAGCACGTACGCGTACTCGCCGATGACCTGCACGCGCACGGCGCCGTCGAGCGCGTGGCCGGGGTTGAACGTCAAGGCGCGCTCGAGGAAGTTGTTCTCGGGGTTGCCGTCGAGAAGCGTCCCGGCGCCGACGAGGATCAGCCCCTCGTACCAGTCGGTCACGTAGAGGTAGGCGTACAGCGGGTGGATCGGTCCTTCCTCGTTCTCGGGGAAGCGCTTCCGCAAGGGATCCACCGCGAGCGTCGACGGCGCCGCCACCGACGTCGCGTACCGCGTCTTCACGTAGAGGCGCTGGCCGAACGGTGACACCGGCGCGCTGACGATCCGCTCCGAGAATCCCTTGTTGTCGACGTTGGCGACGTCGTAGACGCGGAGCCCGCCCGGTCCGTTCGCCGCATAGAGGAACTCGCCGCGGAGCTGCAGGCTCCGCACCTCGTCGCCGCGGCCGCCGATCCAGCGGAGGTCGAGAACGTCGTTGCCGGGATGGTGGTACGCCTCCTGGAGGCGCATGCGGTTCGCGACATGCCGCCCGTAGAGATCGGGGTACGCGTAGCGGTGGAGCGTCGAGCCGATCACCGCCTGCGGCTCGTCGCGCTCGGTGACCGCCACCGCCTCGAGGCCTTCCTCCTCTTCCGCGACCCAGAGGAAGCGCCCGACGAAATTCGTCATCTGCGTGCCGAGCGTCAGGAGCTGCGCCATCAGCGCATTGTTGTCGCCGTCCTCCGACAGGTGGCAGTCCGTGCAGACCTTCGTCTCGGTCGCGCGCACGGTGTGCGGCACGTGAGTGTTGAACGCCTGGCCGGCAAACCCCTCGCCCGAGACGGTCTGCTGCTGCACGTAGATCCACTCGCGGTTCGGGTTCTGCGAGCTGACGACGACGGCGCTCGACGAGCGCGCGGGCGAGATCCGCCCGCCGACGACACTGCCGTCGACGCCGAGCATGTAGGCGTCGTCGCGAATGACCTGGTAGTTGTACGAGGTCCAGTTCCGCAGGCGCTCGCCTTCGTTGTGCAGCATCGGCGTCCGGCGGTTCGCCGACTGCGGCAGGTGGCAGCCGAAGCAGCTCGTCATCCACGAGCTGTGGCAGGCGAAGCAGGTCATCTTGTCGTCGCGGTGCGCGAGGTCCGCCGGCTTGTCGGGGACGTTCCCCCAGGTCTTGCCGTCGACGCGCATCGTCTTCGCCAGGCGCGAAGACTCGCTGTAGTGCGCACTGTCGGGATCGACGGTGTCGCGCGTCTGCACGACCTCCCACTCGACGTCCTTGGTGACCGCCGAGCGCTGGAAGATCTTGCCGTCCTTCTTGAAGAAGCGCGCGCCGAACGCGGTCCGGTTGTACTTCTTGAGCGGGTTTCCGCCGGCGGGGCCGGTGGTCTTCCACCTCTTGTCGGTCGGGTCCGCGTAGCCTGAGATCGAGCCGTGACAGTCGATGCACTGGATCTCGATCGCGTTCCTCACCTCGCCGTAGAGCTCGCCGTTCCCGTGCGCATCCTGCTCGAAGTGGCAGTCGATGCAGTGCATCCCCTTCTCGAGGTGGATGTCCATCAGGTGGACGGCCTTCTTGAACTTCTCGGGATCCGTCGGCGGGATCTTCTTGCCGCGTCCGTCGAGCAGGTTCCCCTGGACGTCCCGCTTGTAGACGTTGCGGAAGACCCAGCCGTGGCCGTGGAAGTCGGCGAACTGCGTGTTCTCGAGCTTCGGATTCAGCTTCGACACGTCCGCGAGGAAGCTCTTGTCCGACCAGAGACCGCGGAGCGCCGCCCCCTCGGGGTTCGAGGCCTCGACGTCGTAGACCTGCCGCTCGGGCGAGAGGTGCTGCGGCTTTCGCGGATACATCTTGTCGCCGTCGCTCTCGTTGTCCCACCAGATCGTCCCGAAGTAGGTCATCACCATGTTGGTGCCGGGATGGATGTGGCAGACGACGCACTGGCTCGACGGGATCCCCGTCGTGAACCGATGCTCGATGGGATGCCCGGCCTCGTTCTTCGGGATCGTCGGATCGAGCGTCGCGGTGCGGCCGCCGTTGCCGAACTTGGCGTAGGGTCCGGAGTGCAGCGGATCGCGATCGTTCGCGTAGATCACGTGGCAGCTGGTGCAACCGCTCGAGCGGTAATCGCCGGGATGATCGTTGGTGCCGAAGAAGGACAGGACCGGGTCGAGGAGCCGCGTCTTCTGGAGGCCAATCAGCACCGGATCGGTGCGGTTGAGCGTGCCGAGGCCGCGCTGGCTGAGGCGTCGCTCGGGCTTGCCGGGGGGATCGGGCTCGAGCGGGCTCGGGTTGCCGAGCTCGAGCTGCTTTCGCCCGCCGCGCTCGAAGATGCGCAGGATGTTGCCGGGCTGGCTCACCTCCCAGCGCTCGAGCGGATCCAGGAAAGGCAGGATGCCCTTCTTGCGCGTGAGGTCCTCGTCCGGCGGCTCGGGCCGGCGGAGCCGCTGCGGCACGCCGTCTCGCGAGTAGCTCTCGCCGAAGCGCGTGTTCTTTTCGGGCACCGCGCCGTTGTTGTAGAGCGCCGCGCCCCAGAGGCTTCCGCCGTGCGTCATCATGCTCTTCCGCACGCGGGCGACGACGTCGTCGTGGCAACCGGAGAGGCCGCAGCTCTTGTCGGCGACTCGAAGGTCGCCGGGATTCACGAAGCGGATGAAGTCGGCGCGCTCCTTCAGCACCTGCGCGGCCGCGCGGATCGGGTTGGCGCTCGTCGGGAAGAGATCGCGGCGGCTCGGTTGCACGTGCGCCGTCCTCTCGTCGCGCGCGCCCACCGTACCGCCGTGACAGTCGACGCAGGCGAGCGGCACGTCGGTCACGTGCATCGTCGCCGAGTCGGTGCGGGTGTGGCAGGAGACGCAGCCCTGATTCTTGGCCTCGACGAGCTCGGGCTTCTGGCTCATCAGATCGACTTCGGCGGCGCCCGCGGCGCCGACACCGAGGAGCGCGAAGACGATCGCGATGAGCAGGGGCCGGCGCATCAGTAGGCGAGCGTCACGGCCAGGAACGTCGAGTAGAGCGTCTCGCCGACGAACACGTCCCGGAAGCCCATCATCGGCGTCAGCGCCGCCGCGCTCGCGACCACGATCACGTTGTCGATCAGGAGCGGGCGGTACTGCAAGCCGATCGAGTAGTCGAAGCCGATGTCGCGGTCGATGCCCTGCTGCTGCAGCAGCACGACCAGCGGCTTGGTCTCGGCGAACTGCAGATAGTTGAGGTTCAGGATCGCACGCAGGCGCGGCGTCAGCTCGAGGTCGGCACCGATGTTGTAGAGGAAGAGCCCGGGATTCACGAAGTTCGGCTGCCCCTCGATCTTGCTCGAGCGGAGGCTCGGCAACAGCGAGAAGCGGTTCACCAGCGTCGCGCGCGTGGTCGCGAGCGGGATCCCCTGGCGGTTCCAGTAGCTGAACCCGGCGCCGGCGAAGTTCATGTTGTCGAGGATCGTGTCGAAGCCCCGCGCGGTGTCGTCCGTCGGGTCGGGGTCGCCGGACGCCCAGAAGAACGAGGCCCTCGCACGCAGCCAGTCGCGATCGACCGAGAGCTCGAGCGCCGCGAGCTGGGCATTGATCTCGGTCTTCCGGCCGGCGATCGGGTTGTGCTGGTCGCGGCCGAGCACCTCGTAGAACGCGTGCGAGACGTTCAGCCGGCCGATGTGACCCTCGCCCGCCCAGCCGAGGTAGAAGGCGTCGACGTCGTGGAAGACCGGCGTGCCGCGCACCGGCGGGTTCGGGTCGTTCTGGTCGATCTCGTCGGGGCTGAGAATGCCGACGCCGCGGACGATGTCGCCGATCGCCTCCGGCCGGGTGATGAAGCGATTGTTGTCGTAGTGCAGGTGATCCGCGTGATCGCCGTTCCAGTGGAACGAGAACTGCGTCGTGTAGCCGTACCAGAACGTGTCCTGGCGGAACCAGTTCGCGACGACGACGTCCTCCTCGCGCGAATCGAAGGCGTCGTTGACGAAGAGACGATTGAGCCCGCTGTTCGTGTCCTTCTCCAGCGGACGGAAGTAGGCGAGGTTGTACTGCTGGCGGTTCGACTCCCAGTTGCCGAAGACGCGGAAGCCGAGGTTGTTGTCCGAGAAGATGAAGCCGCGGAAGTCGCTGGTGAACCCCTGGATGCCGGTGCGCGTCGAGACGAAGTCGTACCAGGGGCTCAGGTCCCGCACGTGGTACTCGAAGAAGAGCTCCTGCACGCCGACGTGACCGTCCGTCCGCGTCGCGCCCTCGGCGGAGTTGATGTTGACGGCGTTCGCCTCGCCGGCATCGAGGTAGTTCACGTTCAGGACCGGCGTGAAGCGGAACTCCCAGTCGCGCGGCTTGAACGCGGTGTTCCCCTGGAAGAACTCGACCGAGAGCACCAGGTTCTGGTTGAAGAGCAGCTGGTCGGATTGGCCGAAGAACTCCTGCGTCCGGCCGCGATCCGCCGCCGACACGCCGATCGGCGTGGGGATGCGGCGCGGCTCGAAGAGCGTGTCGCTGATCAGCGAGAAGACGAGGAACTTGTCGGGCGGCAGGATCGGGTAGTCGCCCTTCAAGAGGTTCTGATTGTACGGGTCCCACCAGTGGCCGCGCTGGTACGGGTATTCCCCCGGCCGTTTCGGGTAACGATCCCACTGCGGCATGCCGATGCGCCAGCGGTCCTCGATCGGGATGAAGTCGTCGCGCGTCTCGGAGGGGATCCTCTGCGGCCGGCCGGCGAATCCGCTGGGCGGCTCCTGTCCGCGCGTCCTTGGATCGACCTCGACTCCGGCGGCGCCGGCGAGCTCCGGCTCCGGGTCGAGTGCGGCATCGGCACCGGGGTCGGGCTCCGCCCGGACGGCGCCTCCGGCGTCATCGCCGTTCTGCGCCGCGACTACGGCTGCGTCATCGAGCCCCGGCCCCGGGTGATCCCCGGCTTCCGCGGCGATCGCGACTGCGGCCTCGCCGCCACGCTGCGACTCGACCGTGCGCTCGGCCTCGCGTTTTGCTTCCCGCGCGCGCCGCTCGGCGACGATGCGGTTCGCCCAGGCGAGGCGCTTCAGGAAGAGCGCGCGCTTCTCGGCCTGCGTCGGCTCGCGACGTACCGCCCGTCGGGCCGCACTCACCCCGCTGGTGAGTGCTTGCCAAGTCGCCGTAAACGGTTGGGTCGCGACGTGGGTCCACGACGAGCTCGCCGCGGGAGAAATCTTCGCCGGAGCGCCTCGGAGTAGTCGGCTCGACGGCGCCGGCGATCGTGCGCTCGCGGCGGGCTCAGGCTCCGCCGCGAAGCCGTGCGTCGCGAACAGCACGATCGCGAGCGCCAGCGCCGACGTCCCGCGCATGATCAACCTTACGTTCCGCGCCCGGGGTTCCGCGGCTCCTTGAAGTACGGCAGCTGCGTGCCGCGGAAGGTGATCCTGTCGGTGCGGATCCCCTCGGGCGCCTCGAATCCCAGCGTGCCTTCGGAGGCGATGATCTCGTCCTGATCGACGCCGTCGCCGCTGATGCCGATCGCGCCGACGAGCGCCCCGCCGCGGTAGAGGGGCAGCCCACCCGGGAAGATGGTGATGCCGTTGCCGAACGGCGCGCAGGTGCGCGAGAGCTGCTGCTGTCGTCCGCGGAGTGGCCCGGGCGCAGTGCCGTCGACGGCCGGTGGGTAATCCTTCTGCGAGAGGAACCCGACGGCGCGGGTCGAGACCGCGAGCGGCGCGCCGGCGGGCACCCCGAGGATGCCGCGGATCTCGCTGCCGAGCGAGTTTCCCGGATCGCTGAACGCGAGCGCGGTCCGCGCCTTCTGCACCGAGACGTCGAAGCCGAAGATCGGCGCGTCGAGCGTACGCACGACGCCGAGCACCCGGCCGCCGAGATCGACGACCGCGATGTTGATCTTCGCCGGACCGCATTTGCGGATCGCCGCGCGCGTTCCCTCGCCGCGAGAGGCGGCCTGGAAGAGGATCTGCTGCACCTCTCCGGCGGAGAGCGCGCTGCCGTTGACCGGCGCGAACGGCTGCTCGACGGCGATGCCGCCGAGATCGCGCCGCGGGAAGCCCGTGCTCGCCGTGCCCGTCGGTCCGAGCGCGTAGGTACCGCCGACTTCGCGGGCGGTGACGTCGGGCTTCGGCGCCTCGGTGAACGGCAGGCGGAAGCCGTCGAGGACGATGTGGTCGCCGCGAATCGCCTCGGGGGGCTCGAAGCCCTGCTCGCCGGCGAGCGCGATCTGCTCCTCGGCGAGAGCGTCGCCGCCGCCGGAGATGCCGACGCCGCCCGCGGCGAACTCCCCGTCGTAGAGCGGCACGCCGCCGGGCGTGCCGGAAAGGCCGACCGGGGAGCTGCCGACCAGATCGGCTCCGCGGCGCTGGATATCGCTGCACGAGAGGCTCGAGAACTCGACGCCGAAGAGCGGACCGGCGGTCGTGTTCGGCACGCCGGGCGGGTACTGATCCTGAAGAATGAAGGCGGCGGTGCGGGTGGTGAAGGCGTTGCCGTTGGTGCCGAAGAAGGCCGCCGTGCGCGCCCGCAGGTAGGCGTCTCCGGCGTCGCCGCCGGCGCCCGTCATGCGGAAGATCGCCAGCGGGTTCCCCTGACGGTCGGCGACGGCGATCGTGACCGCCCGGCCCCGATCGGCGGCGAAGCTCGCCGCCTGCGCGACCACCTGCTGCACCTGGCCGGCGGTGAGGATGCCGACGGTTCCCGCCGTATCGATGTCGCAGCCCTCGCCACTGCCGCCGCACCCGGTCGGCCCGGACAGAGCCATCGCCACCGCAACGGACACCACACCCACCACCGGAATGAAGCGCGAGCCCCTCATGCCACCCCCGTCGCGTCGCCTGCGAACGTCGTACTGTCCCCGAGAAAGCTCCCGGCGGGTATCACGCGGGCAAAAAAGGTGTCAAGAAATCCGCGATGTAGCGCCCCGGGCGCGGGTGAACGGCCGCCGCCGGCTGGGCACCCTCACCCGGCCTGACCCTCACCCGCCCTTCGGGCACCCTCTCAGGATGGGAGAGGGGAATCGGTAGGGACATAGGTGCCACCCTGTCCCAGGATGGGAGAGGGCGATCGTTCCGGCCGCCTCTCCCTTCCAGGGAGAGGGTTGGGGTGAGGGTTTACGATCCGGTGTCGACCTCGATCGTGAAGCGGCCGCTCGCGGCTGCGGTCGAAACGTTCTCCGCCTATGCGATGATTCCCGCGATCACCCCGTCGCGTGCTGCGGCAAGCGGCACGACGCACCGATCGCGTCGACGCCGAGCGCGTAGACGAGGCGGCCGTAGCCGATGAACACGCTCGCCCGCCAGCCGAGCTCGACGATCTGCGGCTCGGTCCAGTGCTTGCGGAGCTCGGCGAAGACCGCGTCGAAATCCTGCTGCTTGTGCGCCCCGCCCATCGCATCCGCAAGCCGCATCGCCGCCTTCTCGGCGGGCGTGAACAGCGGCGAGCTCGCGAATTCCGGTACGGCGTCCACCATCTCGTCGGTCAAGCCTTGATGCCTCGCCGAGGCATACACGGCGTTCCTTCAAAGGGTGCAGGCGTTGTGGACCGCGATCACGTGTCGCATCAGCTCCGTCATCTTGACGCTGATGCCGTTCCGATCCGTGACCACGTTCCCGTAATAGAACTTCGCGAAGTTCTTGTAGAACTCGGTCGGGTGGCAGAAGTACTGGATCCACTCCGAGCCGCCGAGCGCCTCGTCGCTCGCGCGCACGGCCTCCTGGATCTCCGGATCCATCGCCTCGTAGGGAAC
>JAXDLK010000029.1:0-17506 GCA_034666665.1 Candidatus Binatota bacterium | reverse complement strand
TTCCTCGCGCGGCACCGCCTCTGACGGCGGATCAGCGCCCCTCGAACTTCGGAGGACGCTTCTCCACGAACGCCCGGGCCGCCTCGGTCGCGTCTCGCGTGTGGGCGCAGCGGACGTGGCGCCCCGGCTCGCGGTCGAGCATCTCCGCGAAGCCGAGCTCGAGCGCGTCGTTCAGGTTCTCCTTGATCGCGCGGAGCGCGAGCGGCGCGGCGGACCGCAGGCGCTCCGCCACCGACCGTACGTACGGCATCAGCTCGTCGTCGGCGATCACGCGCGACACGAGGCCGATGCGCTCCGCCTCCCGGGCGTCGAACCGGTCGGCGAGCAGGTAGAGCTCGCGCGCTTTCGCCGGCCCGACGATGCGCGGCAGCGTCCAGGTACCGCCGAAGTCGCCGGAGAGGCCGGCGGTCAGGAAGGCGGTGGAGAACTTCGCCGACGCGGCGGCGTAGCGGAGGTCGACGGCGCACGCCCAGGAAAGGCCCGCCCCGGCGCAAGGACCGTTGATCGCGGCGATCGTCGGCTTCGCCATCTCGTGCAGCAAGCGCGAGCTCTGCATGTAGTGCCGCAGCCGACCGACGTCGCGCTCGATCGCCTTGCCGGAGAGCACGCCACCGCCTTCACCCGCGGAGAGATCTCCTCCGGCGCAGAAGCCGCGTCCGGCGCCGGTGAGGATCACCACGCGCACCGCGTCGTCGCTCGCGGCGGTCTCGATGGCTTCGAGCGCCTCCTCGAGGAGCGGGAGGTTCATCGCGTTCAGCTTCTCCGGGCGGTTCAGCGTGATCGTGGCGACGCCGCCGCTCGATTCGTAGAGCACCGTCTCGTTCATGGCGAGCCTCCTGCCGGCGGAGAATCGTCCGGCGATTCGTCTATTGCGCGCCCCTCTGGCTCGCCGCAAGTCGCTCGGGTAGCATGCCCGATCTATGATTTCCGGGACGCGGTTCCGGAGGCTGGCGGCCGCGGCGCTCCTGGCGTCGACCGTGGAAGCGGCCCCGGCTCCCACCCCGACGGTACCACCGGCGGCCCGTGGGCCGACGGCGGAAGAGCTCCGAGCCCGCACCGTTGCCGGCTTGCAAGCGTATTTCCGCGGCGACTTCGATGCCGCGGCGATCGCCTTGAAGCGCGTGACGGTGGCAACCGCGCCGCCACCCGACGTGGAGATCCTCGACTATTTCCTCGGCCGCTCCTTCCGCGAGCTCGGGCTGCGCGGCCTCGCGCTCCACTACCTGGGGTTGGTCGAGACCGCGGGAAAGCCGCGCTGGCGCGATCTCGCGCGCGTGGAGATCGTCCGCATCTACTTCGAGAGCGCGGAGTACGCGTCGGCTCTGGAAGCATTCCGTCGTGGCAAGGAGCGCGCGGCGGGAGGCGAGATCACGTATCTCGGCGGCATTTCCGCGGCGCTGGAGGGGCACTGGGGCGAGGCGGAGGAGATCCTCGCGCGCGTTCGTCCCGCCGATCCCCTGTACGCCTACGCCGTCTACGCTCGCGCTCAGGCACGCGCCGCGGCCGACGACCTCCCGGCGGCGGCGCGAGATCTCCGTGAGCTCGTCGGGCTCGACGGCAAGGCGCCGGCGGCGCTCCGCGATCAGGCGCGCATCCTCCTCGGCAAGGTTCTCTACCTGATGGGCCGGGAGCGCGAGGGGCGTGCCTCGTTCGCGGCCGTCGAGGGAGCCGGCGTCGGCGTCGAGGTCATGCAAGGGCTGTTGCTGACGGGTGCCGGATCGGACGCAGCCTCGCGCGTCGAGATCGCCGCGGGTCGGCCCGCCGATCGCGCGATGAGCCTGTTGGTTTCCGCGGTCGCCGCGGACGAGCACGCGAAGCCCGGCGGAGAGGTTGCGGCGCGCGAGGAGCTCCGCGATCTGGTGCGCGAACGAGAGAAGGCCCTCGCGGACATTCGCGGGGGGGGCGAGACGGCGGTTCGACTGCGCCGGGACCTCGGCGGTTTCTCCGCGCTCCTCCGGCGCGCGCGGTGGGTCACGCGCGCACGGGAAGAGCTGGCATCGCTGCCGGCGTCGCTCGCGGGCGACGTCGACGCGAAGGCCCCGGCCGATCCCGAGCGGTTCCGTCCGCAGGAGCCGACCTTCTACGCGGTGTGGAGTCAGGCCCGCGCCGACGTGTGGCTGCGTGGCTTGATCGATCTCCTCTCTCGGGCGGAGGATCTGGGCCACGACGTGCAGGAGGCGCCGGACGAGAGCTTCTTCCATTGGTTCGGCTGGTTCGGTCAGGGCGAGGACGAAGTTCGCGTGGCGCTCGGGCTGCTCGCCATGCGTCAGCTGAACCTCGAGCAGGGTTACCTCGACCACCGTCATACCTTCCACGGCCGGAGCGAGGATCTGAGCACGGAGAAGAGGCCCGCGGTGACGTCGACCGCGGCTCTCCTCGACCGTCTCTACGTGGAGGATCTCCGGAGAACGCCGAAGGAGCTCGTGAACTACGCGAAATGGGTCGAGTACAAGCGATCGGACATCATGCGCCTCACCGCCGCGGTCCCGGAGCGCTCGACGGATCCAGTGGTGTCGCTCTTCGGCAACTATCTCGACGTCTTGGAAAACCTGCGGAGGGCGCTCGACGCGAAGGACGTGGACGTGCCCTCGCTGGGTGCCGCGCGCGAGCCGACGCTCACGGCGCTGGCGAAGCGGAACCGCGATCTCGGCGAACGCCTGGCGCGGGAGCTCGCGCAGGCGATGAGCGGCGTGCTGCGCGCGGAGAGCGTCTTCTTCGTGCGGCTCGAGGCCGACAACGAGGGATCGCTCTCGCGGCTGTATGCCCGCCGCGGAGGGCTGCCACCGCGAGGCAAAGCGGCTGCAGAAGCAACGGCAGAAAGGAAGGCGCCATGAAGACGCCTCGATTCGTCATGCCTGCGGCGGTCGCGACCGTGTGGCTCCTGGCCGGGACGGTCCTCGCACAGGAAACGCGTGGCGAAGCAGCGAAGACCGGCGGGCTCTTCGGCCTCCTCCTCGACGGGAATCGGGAGCCCGCGCCGCGTCCGACGGCCGGCCGCCGGCGCTCCTCGCCTCCGCCGCGGAACGTCCGAGTACCGAACGAGCCCTCGGTTCCGGCCGCGGCATCGAAGCCGATCTCACCACCGGAGCGCTCGGCACCCGCGGCGTCCTCAGCCGTGCCGGAGCGCTCGGCTCCGGCGTCGCGGCCTGCGACCCCGGACGCGGCGACGGCAGCGAAATCGCCGCCTGCGACCCCGGACGCGGCGACGGCAGCGAAACCGCCGCCCACGATCCCGGACGCGGCGTCGAGGACGGCGGTGAACCGGCCGCCCGCGACCGAGCCGGCTTCGCCCGGGAAGCGGGCCGGCGTCGTGCTTCCCGAGGAGGAGATCCGCGGCGAGATCGAGAAGCCCGACATCTATTTCCTGCTCCCCCGCGCGCGCGACCGCAGCGACGAGCAGGTCATTCGAGCGCGTCTGCAGCGGGAAATTCGCCGGCCGCTGATCAAGGAATGGCTCGAAGAGACGTTGCTCCTCGAGTGACCCCCGCGATCACGCTCGGACGCCGCGAGTTGCTCGGCGCCTCGCTCTCGGCCGCGGCCCTCGTCGCCTTCGGCGGACTTCTCCCGGCGGGGTGCCATCGCTATCCGAAGCCGCCCGCCGGATTGCGCTTCTTCAACGCGCAGGAGTTCGCGGTCTTCCGTGCGGCGGCGCAGGTCCTTCTCGGCCTCTCCGGGGACGCCACGCAGGTGGCGGTCGAGGTCGACCGGCTGGTGGCGACGATGGACCGGTCGGTGAAACGCGACATCCGGTGGATGCTCCGCCTGTTCGAGCACGGCACTCACCTGTTCGAGCTCAAGGGCCGGCGCTTCACCGGGCTCTCTCGTGACGAACAGGAGCGGTACGTCACGGGATGGATGGATAGCTCGATGGGAGCGCGGCGATTGGTTTTTCGGGCGCTGAAGCTGATGGCCGCCCTCGGATACTACGGCCGGCCGGAGGCTTGGCCGTCGATCGGCTACGCTGGCCCGTGGCTCGGCCGTCGTGAGGCCGATCGCCGCGTGTCGTACGAGGAAGCCGTGCCGCTCGCATCGATTCGTCGCGGATGATTCTCGACACCTCGACCGTCGACGAAGACGTCTCGCTTCGCAGCGACGCCTGCGTGATCGGCTCCGGCGCCGGCGGCTCGGTGGTCGCCCGAGAGCTCGCCGCCGGTGGCATGGACGTCGTCCTGATCGAAGAAGGCGGCTACTGGACGAGCCGTGATTTCACGCAGCTCGAGGAGGAGATGTATCCCCGCCTCTATCGCGAGCGGGGGACCCGCCCGACTTCCGATTTCAGCGTGCTCGTGTCGCAGGGGAGGGCACTCGGCGGCTCGACCTTGGTGAGCTTCTGCCTGTGCTTCCGTCCACCGTCCCCCGTGCTCTCGAGCTGGGCGGAGCGGACCGGTATCGAAGCGCTCGCCCCCGCCGGCTTTCTTCCCGCGGTCGAGCGAGTCGAGCGCTCCTTACCCGTTCGTCGCATGGGCGCCGATCACCTGAATGCCAACAACCGGATCCTGAAGACCGGCGGCGAGCGGCTCGGTCTTCGCGGCCGCTTTCTCGATCACAACCGCACCGACTGTCTCGGCTGCGGCTACTGTGCACTCGGCTGCGCCTACGACCGGAAGAACGACGCGATCGTCACGTACTTGGCGGACGCGTCGCATCGCGGCGCGCGCATCCTGCCCTGGGCGCGCGCGGATCGCGTCCTCTACGAGGGACGGGAGGCCAGGGGGGTCGTCGGTCGGTTCCTGCGGTCGCGGACGGGGGCGCGTCGCTCCTTCCGGGTCGATGCTCGGGTGGTGGTGATCGCGGGCGGCGCGCTCGAATCGCCCATGCTGTGGCTGCGGTCGAGCCTGCCGAATCCGGGCGGTGTCGTCGGCCGCCATCTGCGCCTCAACCCGTACGTGGTCGTGGCCGGCATCTTCGACGAGCGTGTGGCGACCTGGGAGGGCGTGCCGCAGAGCTGGGTGGTCGACGAGTTTCTCGACCCCGTTCGCTTTCCACAGGGCGGCCTGCTCTTCTTCTCCGCCTCCGCGCAGCCGATCGCGTGTGCGGGGTTGCTTCCAGGGTTTGGCTGGGAGCACCGCCGCGGAATGCACGACGTGTCGCGGATGGCGATGATCGCCGTCTTCCTGAACGATCGCGCCGAGGGCCACGTGAGCCTCGGCCGGCGGGGGGAGGCGGTGATCCGCTACGAGCTCGGCGGGGACGACCAGGTCGAGGTGAAGCGCGGACTGCGGCTCGCTTCCGAGATGCTCTTCGCCGCCGGTGCGGAGCGCGTGGTGCTCCCGTACAACGACCTGGTGGAGCTCGCCAAGCCCGAGGACGCGCGGGTGATCGATGAGCGGGGAATCTTCGCGAATGATCCGCTGTTCCTCTCGTTCCACCCCCAGGGGACTCTGCGGATCGGCGCCGTGCCGCGGCGCTCCGTCGTCGGTCGCGGGGGCGAGTCGCACGAGGTCCGAGGGCTGTACGTCGCGGATGCGAGCGTGCTGCCGGGGGCGGTCGGTGTCCCGCCGCAGGTGTCGATCATGGCGTTCGCGACCGAGACCGCGCGCGCGATCCTCGGGACGCTGCCGGCGCGGCTCGGGTCCTGAGAGAGACGGTTCGCGGCGATCCGCCGCGAACCGTCAGCTCTTCAACGCCTTCGTCGAGAACCCGCGATCGTTGTAGACGAGAAGCGCGCGCTTGCCGCCGACGACGGTCTCGAGCACCACGTCGCGTCCCCACAGTCGGTGCGCGAAGGAAAGGGTCTTCTCCGCGTACTCGAGGTGCAGATCGCGTCCGTCGTGGTCGTGCTTCAGGTAGAGCGCCTGGGTGTTGCCGTACCCCGCGTCCTCGACCTTGATCACCGGCACGCTGGCCATGCCGACGTTCTTCAGCAGCAGGTCCTTGATCTTCCGCCAGCCCTGATCGTCGGCGACGTCCGAGATCACCAGGTCGTTTCCCTTGGCCTGATACTGGAACAGGTCCATCTCGCGGATCAGGTCTTCCGTCAGGAACCGGCGGAGGAACGACGCATCGCGGTCGGCCGCGCGGGCCTCGAACAGCATGCGCAATCCCTGCGGCTGGGGCGAACCTCCGCCGGGGGGATCATCGGACGGGACTTCGTCGAACCGCCGGCGGATGTCCTCCCAAATCTTGAGCCCGAGATGGTACGGGTTCAACCCGCCTTCGATCGGCCGCACGACCTGGTTGTGCCGCACGAGGAATTCGAGGTGGAGGTCCTGCGGCAGCTCGAGGCTGTTCAGGATCTCGCGGTGCCAGTAGCTGGCCCAGCCCTCGTTCATGATCTTGGTCTCGATCTGGGGAATGAAGTACTGCGACTCCTCGTGGACGATCGTCAGCAGGTCCTTCTCCCATTCCGCGAGGAACGGATTGAAGTCGCGGATGAAGAGCAGCAGGTCCTCCTCGGGCGAAGGCGGGACCTTGCGGAGGTCCGGCTCCTGATACGCCTCGCGGCGGTGGAGCTTGTGGAACGGATCCTCGCGCGGGCGAGCCGCGTCGAGCAGGCGCTCCCGATCCTCCTCGACGGAGAGCTTGCGCACCGCGAGATTCCGCCGGCACTCGAGTGAGAGACCGTGCGCCGCGTCGAGCACCGGCTCGACGCGATCGAGGCCGATCGACGGATCCTCGACGTACGAGCGGACGCGGGCGGCGTGCGCCTTGAACGTCGACAGGGTGAACTCCGCACGCGTGGAGCGGAACGTGAAGTTGTTCTTGAAGAAGTCGTTGTGCCCGTACACGTGCGCGATCGTCAGGATCTGCAGACAGAGCGTGTTGTCGCGCATCAGGTAGGCGAGCGACGGGCTCGCGTTGATCACCATCTCGTACGGGAGCCCGGAGACGCCGTGATCGTAGAGCGTCTTCAGCTTCTCGTAGGACTTGCCGTACGACCAATGGGGATAGTGGCTCGGCATCCCCTGATAGGCCATGTAGCCGAGCATCTGCTGGTGGTCGCAGACCTCGAACTCTTGCGGATGGCAGTCGAGACCGAACTCCGCGACCTTCTCGCGGATCCGCTCCTCCCACTTCTCGAGATCCTTCACCTCCCAGGACGTCATCGGACTATCCCGCGACCGCTTCGCGGCTGCGGTCCTTCGCGAGGAACGCCTTGAAGCTCGGCCACAGGTCTTCCTTGCGCTCGATCAGCACCGTCTGGAAGTTCTCGGCTTCCAGCCGCCGGAAGATGTTCAGCATCGAGCTCTCGTAGTACCGCGAGCCGAGCGGCTTGATCTCGCCGTAGCCGAAGAGGTTCGAGACGTCGGCGAGCTCCTTCGCGGCCTTGAGCGCGGCGGGGTTGTCCGAGTCGAAGTTGTCGCCGTCCGAGCAGTGGAAGCAGTACACGTTCCAGAGCGAGGGATGGTAGCGCTCCTGAACGATCTCGAGGGCCTTCTGGTATCCCGACGAGATGAACGTGCCGCCCGACTCGCCCTTGTGGAAGAACTCCTCCTCGCCGACTTCCTTCGCCTCCGTGTGGTGCGCGACGAAGACGATCTCGACGTTCTGATACTTCGTCGAGATGAACTGGTAGAGCAGGAAGAAGAACGATCGCGCCAAGTACTTCTTCATCGTGTCCATGGACCCCGAGGTGTCCATGATGCAGATCACCACCGCGTTCGACTCCTCGCGGATGTCCGTCACCTTGTGGCGGTAGCGGAGGTCGTCCTCGTGGAAGGGAAACCGCTGCTCGCCGTCGTGCGGTTCGTCGATCCGGCGGCGCGACGCGAGCTCGCGGCGGATCTTCGCGCGCACGGTACGCCGCTTGTCGAGCCGCACCCGGATGCCGACCGTGCGGTACCCCTTGCGCTTCCACAGCCGCTCGGCGGCGACCTGCCGGAGAGCCTTCCGCTCCATCTCCGGGAGCTCGAGATCCTCGAACATGATGTCGATCAGCTCTTCGAGCGTGACGTCGGTCTCGTAGAAGTCGTGGCCCGGCCGGTCTCCGGCGCGGTCCTCGCCCGCCGGACCCGGCGATTCGCTCGCCCGTCCGACGACCTGTCCCGGTTGCGAGGAGCCGTTGCCCTGCGCCACTCCCGGCTCGTTCTCACCGTAGATGAAGCGGTACTCCTTGATGCCGCGGAGGGGCACCTTGATCACGCGGTCGCGGCTCTTCCCGATGATCGATTCCTCCGCGATGATGTCCGCGATGTTCTCGCGGATCGAGTCGCGGACCTTCTGGCGGTGCCGCAGCCGATCGCCTGCCGAACGGTCGCTGCGTTCGGCGTCGGATTGGCGGTAGGGTCGGAAGATGGTGTCCATCCGGCGTCAGCTCCGGCCGGACGGGCGCGCGCCGTCCGCAGTCGCGTTCCGCGGGCGCGTCAGTCTTTCCACAGGTTGTTCGCCGCGTACTTGAGCACGACGTCGACGCAGGTGGGACAGTAGCCGCTCTCGAGGAGGTTCTGCACCATCGCGTTGTACTTCGCGCTCTGTTCCTCGTCGCGCGTGCGCGCCTTGGTGATGATGCGGCTGATGTCGCGCACGCTGGTCATCAGCTTCTTCTCGATCGCTTCCTTCAGCGGCTCGTAGCTCTTGTAGCTGATACGCTCGCCGCGGCGGCTCGCCGCCCACAGGTAGGCGATCACTTCCTGGCGGAAGCCTTCCGCCGCCGAGCCGATGATCGCGATCTGCTCCTCGATCGACTTGAGGAATCCCTCGTCCGGATGGAGCTCCTCCTTCGTGTTGCGGTCCTTGACGCGCGTCTTGTTCACGAATGCCTCGGCATGGTCGAGGTAGTTCTGGAAGAGCGCTTCCGCTTGCTCCTGGTAGGAGTAGACGAAGGCGCGCGTGATCTCCTTCTCGAGCACCTCGAGGTACTCCTTGTGCAGCACGTCCTGGAGGAACTCGAGGTACTGCTTGCGCGTGTCGTCGGGGAGGTCCCCCTCCTTCACCATGCCGATCAGGGATTCGCGCACGTTGATCGGATTGATGCAGTTGCCCTCGACGTTGTCCGATAGCGCGTTGTCGAGCGCCTTCATGATGAAGCGAGTGGAGATGCCGTTCATCCCCTCGCGCTTGGTCTCGTCGCGCAGCTCGCGAACGTCGATCTTCTTCGTCCGTCCTTTCTCCACGACCTCCTCGCCGTCGTAGAGCTTGAGCTTGGTCATCAGGTCGCACTTCGCGCTCGCTTCGAGGCGCGAGAGGATCGCGAACATCGAGGCGACCTCGAGCGTGTGCGGTGCCACGTGGGCGCGGAAATCCGAGTTGCGGATGATCTTCTGGTAGATCTTCACTTCCTCGGACAGGCGCAGGTTGTACGGCACCTTCACGACCACGATGCGGTCGAGGATCGCCTCGTTCGTGTGGTCGGCGCGGAACCTCTGCCACTCGGCCTCGTTCGAGTGTGCGACGATGCAGGTGTCGACGTACACCATGCCGTGGCGACCCGGCGCGGGGATCACCTTTTCCTGCGTCGCGGTGATCATCGCGTGCAGGTACTCGGTCTCGTTCTTGAACACCTCGATGAACTCGACGAGCCCGCGATTGCCGACGTTCAGCGCGCCGTTCAGATCGAGCACGCGCGGATCGCCTTCCGAGTAGAGATCGAGCTTGGAGATGTCCTCCGACCCGATCAGCACGGACGTGTCCTGGTTGTTCGGATCGACCGGCGGCACGACGCCGATGCCGATGCGGTTCCGCTTGGAGAAGCCCCGGGAGACGACCGGCACCTCTTCGTAGCGGCCTCCGAAGTCGTCCTTCAGCCGGTAGCGGCAGACCGGACAGAGGTCGCCCTCGACGTGAACGCCGAGCATCTTCTCGAATTCCTTCCGCAGATGGCGCGGGATCAGGTGCAGCGGCTCCTCGTTCATCGGGCAGCCGTCGATCGCGTAGAACGGGTCTCCCGCTTCGAGTCCGCGGTGGAGCCGCTCGACCAGCGAGCTCTTGCCCGAGCCGACCGGACCCATGAGGTAGAGCACTTGCCGGCTCTCCTCGCCCTTCAGCGCCGCCGCGTGGAAGTAGCGGACGATCTGCGCGATCGTCTTCTCGATCCCGAAGAACTCCTCCTTGAAGAAATTGTAGACGCGCAGCGGCTCGTCTTTGTAGAGCCGGTTGATCCGTCCTTCGTCGGTGTCGAGGATGTCCGACGTCCCCGAGCGGAGGACCACGTCGTAGATCCGTGCGTGCGCCAGCTTCGGAACGGTCGGGTTCTTCTTCAGCTCTTCGAGGTAATCGAGAAAGGACCCGCGCCACGTCTTGCTCTCGCGAGCGGCGCGGTCCTCCTTGATGATGCGCTCGAAGGTACTCGCGTCGGAATTCTCCATCGGGTTCTGCCCCCTCGGGATCAGGAAGTCCCGGTCAACGTCCGTGCGGAAGGTGAGTGGCGGCCGGCGCGAGCGAGCTCATGCTGGCTCCGCGGTCGTGTGCCGTCTCGCGCTGCGACGGTCATCTGCCCATCTCGCGTCGAAGTATAACGGCGGCCCGGAACGAAGTACAACCCGCCTCGCCGTCCGTTCGCGAACGACGGGTGCGGCGTCGCGCGTCCTCTACTCGCCGGCGAGGAATCGATAGAGATCGGATTCGGCGCCGTTGCCCGCCACCAGCCCGAAGGTGTTCTCGGGCGCGCCGCCATCGAAGTACGTATAGATGTAGATCCGATCGAGCCGGCGGATCTGATCGTCGAGGACGGGAAAGACGTTCCCGGCGTGGTCGAGCTGGCGCTCGGAACCGCGGTCGCCGCTTTCGGTGCACCAGATCGCCTTGCCGGTGCCGTCGAGGAAGTCGGCGATGCCGCCCACGGTCAGCTTCTCGAACTGCTCGCCGTACCAGTGGATGTTGTACACGTCGACGAACTGCAGCAGACCCGCGCGCACCATCCGTTTGTTGTAATCGAAGTGATCCGGGAAGCTCTGGTTGATGCTGGTCGTCGCCGCGCCCACGATCGGTGCTCCGCTCCGCTCGCGGATCGCGGGAACCACGCGCCGCACGAGGTCGACGTAATCGTCGGCGCTACAGTCGAGGACGCCCGCAGGCGCGCCGCCTCGTCCGTTGCAGAAGCCGTCCGGCTCGTTCCAGATCTCCCAGCCGGCGATCGCTCCGTTGCCGGCGTAGCGCTCGACCACCGGGATCACGTAGCGGTTCACGAACACCTGCTTCCAGTCCGGTCGGTTCGCGAGCCAGCGGGGAGCGTAGGCGAGGATCGGCAGCAGGTCCGTGTCCGCGGGAATGGCGCCGACGATCGCGTCGAAGCGCGCGAAGTTCGGACGCGCGCCTTCCGAGGCGAGGTAGCTCTCGTCGAAGAAGAACGTCGTGCGGATGTGCCTGACCCCGAGGTGGCTGCGGATGTCCTGCGCCTGCGCCGGTGCGTTGCCCTTCGGGTTCGGCACGAACTCGTTCTGCACGCCGAGCTCGTCGCGCGGAATCGAGCCGCGGTCGCCGAAGACGATCTCGCCGAGGCTTTTCGCGTCCTCGGCGAGGCCGCAGCCGCCGACGACGATCAGCGCAACGGCCGCGAGCGCGCGCAGCGTACGACGGACGATTGTCATGGAGCGGAACCTCGCGCGTCGTTCTGCCAGACACGGGCTCGGTGTCAACCGCGCTCACCGGCGCGCACCCTGACGCGGCGCCTCCGGGCCATGCTCCCTCGCCGAGGAGCTCGGGCGGCCAAGATGCTCCTCGCCGGTTCGGAGCGGGTCACTTCGCGTCGGCGCCGAACCCGTCGGCGATGTCGGGCCGCTTCGGCAGCGACACCACGAAACGGCTGCCGCGGCCGGTAGCGCTGTCGAGGGAGATCGACCCGCCGTGCACCTCGATCAAGCGCTTGCAGTTGGCGAGACCGAGTCCGGTGCCCTTCTCCGCGGTGCGTGTCGCACCCGCGACCTGCTCGAACGGGAGGAAGATCCGGTCGCGATCGGCGGCGGCGACGCCGATGCCGTGATCCCAGACGACGAGGCTCACCCGGTCGCCGCCGTCGGCGAGCTCGATGCCGACGTGCCCGCCTTCGGGGGTGAAGCGGATCGCGTTCGAGAGCAGGTTCAAGAACACCTGCAAGAGGCGCGTTCGATCCCCGGTGACGTGGATGCCCGTCGGGGCGGGCGAATGGAGCGTGATGCCCTTGCCCGCGGCATCGAGAGCAGCGTGACGCACCGCCGCTGCGGCGAGCAGGTCGATCGGGATGTCGCAGCGCTGCAACGGATCGCCGTCCCCCTCGACCCGCGCGTGCAGCAGGACTCCCTCCACCTTGCGCAAAAGGTGGCCTGCGGCGACGACGATCTCGCCCAAGTAGTCGCGCTGCTTCGGCTGCAAGGGGCCGCCGGCATCGTCGAGCAGCATGCGGGCGAAGCCGAGGATCGCATTCAGCGGTGTGCGGAGCTCGTGCGACATGCCGCCGACGAAGCGTGCTTTGGCGACGTTCGCCTTCTCCGCCTCTTCGAGCGCTCGCTCGAGAGCCAAGCCTCGCCGCTCGAGCTCGCGATCGGCCGCCTCGACCCGGCGCGCGAGCGCCGTCGAGCGGCGAACGGCGTCTCCCGACAGCCGCAGGCTCTCGTCGACGTGGGCGCGCGTCGCCGCGGCGACGAACGTCGAGGCGCCGAGCGCCGTCATCAGGCTGACGATCGCCACCACCGACTCGGTGCCCTGCGCCGAGGCGGGTCCCGGAACGAAGCGAAGGGCGAGGAGCGCGACCGTCAGGAGCGCTGCCGCGATCGCCGCCTGCGTCCGGGCACCCAAGGGGAAGACCGCCGCGCCGACGAGCGCGAGCACCGCGAGGTCGAGCGGCGTCCGCGCCAGAGAGCCTGCTGCGGCCGCGGAGCACGCGGCGGCGACAGCGAGGACGATGAGGCATGCGGCCGCGAGCTCGCCGGCGCGGCGATGGAGCGCGGGGATGCGCAGCGCCGCCGCCGTCGCCAGCGACACGGCGATCGGCAACGGTCCGAGCACGAGCAGGATACGCGATCCGCCGTGCTCGATCGCGATCTCCAGCAAGCAGAGGAGCGCGAGCAGGCTGAGAGCCGGAAGGCGCTGCCCGGCGACCTCACGGAGCCCGGCCTCCACGGCTCCCTACACTTGGGCGAGCGCCATGCGCATGCCTCGCAGGAGCTCTTCTTGGTTGTAGGGTTTCGCGATGAAGTACGTGGCGCCGAAGGAGTAGGCCCGGATCAGATCCTCGACCGCGTCGTAACAGGTGAGCATCACGATCGGGATGCTCGCGGTGCCGGCGGAGGACTGCAGTCGCCGCAGGATCTCCCAGCCGTCCATGCCGGGCAGGCCGATGTCGAGGATGATGAGGTTGGGCTGCTGGCCTTCGGCGAGCGGAAGCGCCTCCTCGCCGGATCCGACCGCGAGCGGGGTGAACCCGTTCATCTTGAGAAAGTCGGTGAGCAGCCGGCGCGTGGGGGCGTCGTCTTCCACGATCAGGACCCGCTTGGGCATGCAGTGCCTCCGGGCGTCGAAGCACCGGACGTGCCACCGGCGCTCACGATGCAATCCCGGATGAAATCGGTCTGCGGCGGGTCCGCGGGAACAAGAAAGTGCGAACCGAGGTACAGTTTTGCTTCGGCCGGCGTGGACGCTCGGGCGAGCGCCTTCGCGATCCGCGGCCGATCGGCTAGCATCGGCCCGTGAAGGTTTCGCGCCGCTGCGAGTACGCGCTCCGCGCGCTCCTCGAGCTCGCCGACCGCGGTGACGAGCGACCCGTGCGGATCGAGGAGATCGCCCGCCGGCAACGGATCCCGAAGAACTTTCTCGCCAATCTGCTGGTTCAGCTGAAGCAGGCGCGGATGGTGCAAAGCCGACAAGGACCCGACGGCGGCTACCTGCTCGCGCGCTCGCCACGGAAGATCACCGTCGGCGAGGTCGTGCGCCTGGTGGACGGCCCGATCGCGCCGTTTCACTGCGTCAACGAGGCGCTCGGCGAGAAGTGCGATCTCGACGGCGACTGCGGCTACTTTCCGCTGTGGAAACGTGTGCGGGACGCCGTCACCGACATCGTCGATCGAGCGACCGTCGCCGACATTCTCGACGAGCACCGCCGGACCGCTGCGTCGCGGAACAAGGCGATGATGTTCCACATCTGACGGCGGAGTCGGCTTTTCCGCGGCTCAGGATCCGCCGAGCTCCTTGCGAACGCCGTCGCGCTGCTGCTTCAGGCCGTCGAGCTTCTTCTCGAGCTTCTCGATCGACTTGGGATCGTCGCCGCGGTTCTGAGCGAAGAGTCGGTCGCGATAACCGAGGATGAGGTCGCGCGTGAGCGCGGTCTCGCGCTCGCGGAGGTCGCCCGGCGTCGTGGCGTTCGTCGTCGGCGCGGACGCGGCCTGCGGCTCCGTCGTGGGGGCTTCCGCCGCCGGGACCTTCGCCGCGGCCGCTGGCGACTCCTTCGCGGGCGGCGGTGCGACCGACTTCCCGCTGGTCGCCTCGCCGAGACGCCCTTCGTGCTCGCGGATCGCCGTCACGTCCGCGCGGTTCACGCGCACCGTTCCGGATCCGCGAAAGAGCAGCAGCTCGGTGCCCTGTTGGCGGTACGTATCGGCGAACATCTTGCCGCCGTTCGCGAGGTCGAGCTCGAAGTATGCCGCCGCGAACGGCGGTGCCGCCAGCATGGCGAAGACGGCGAAGACGATCAGGCGCTTCATCGGGTCATGTTTCCTTCCAGTAGACGATCTTCACACGCTCCGGGAGGAGCTTCTCGCCGGGCTGGATCGCGTTCGCGAGCTCCAGCGCTTGGCTCGAGTACGTGACGCTCGCGCTTCCCGAGACGGAGAGCTGGAGGTCGGTCGTCCACAGCGCGCCGAGGATCGTCGCGTTTCCGGAGACGCTGGTGATCTCGGTGGTTCCGCGGACGATGATCAAGCCGACGAAGCTCGCGCTGCCGTTGATCCGGAGACCCTGGTCGACGATGAGGATGCCGACGCCAGACAGGTTGCCGTTGATCGTCAGGTCGTTGGTGAAGTGGGTGATCTGCGGATGGGCGATCGTGCCGAAGACGTCGTTGCCGCTGAGGCCGGGGTTCGTCACCACTCCCGGCTGCGACAGCATGTTCGGCGCGATCGTGGTGGTGACGCTCTGGCTGCTCGGTCCCGCAGCGCGGAAGACACTCGGGATGCCGCCGTCACCGATCACGTTGTCACGCTGTCCGGAGCTGAGGGTGTCCGCCACCTCTTCCGCGGTGTCCGGATCCGGCGTGCCGATGCCCGGGACGTCGCTGCCGGGCTCCGTGTTGTGGCTGCCGTCGAGGTTCGTGTCGTGGCCGTCGATCAGGAAGGCGTTGCCGTTGAACGTGGTATCGACGTTCAAGGCGGGGAGATAGACGGCACCGGGCGAGAAGACCCGATCGCGCTCGAGGCGTACCTGGATCGAACGCTCGGACTCGTTGAGCGCCTTCCCGACCGCGTTCACCAGCACGTAGCGGGCGGTATCGAAGGGGTCGTTCGCCATCGACACCTGGTACGTGACTCCGGAGGTCTCGGGGATGGTACGGGATCCGGTGCCGAAGAGCGTGGACCAAGGCGTGACCACGTCGCTCGCGAAGCTCACCACGCCCATGTCGTCGACGAACTCCTTGGCGTGGAGCACGCCCGCCTCGGCAGCGAGGAGCGCCTGGAAGCCGGTCTGATAGTTGTTCGAGATCTTCATGTCCGACCCGACCGCGATCAGCCCGCCGACGGTGAGTGTCAGGATCGCGAACAGGAGAAGCAGGATCGACACCAGGGTCGTCCCACGCTGCGAAGAGAGCGGTCGAGTTTTCATAAGCGGTCCAGGATCCGGTTGCGGAGCGCCACGTCCATGGTCTGGGTGAGCACGGTCGAACGCTGCGTGTCGACGGCCTCGATCGAGAGCGTCACCCGAACGAAGGCGACGCGGTCCCGGTCCGCGGCGGACAGCGCCGCGGGCGTACCCGCCAGCGGGAGGGCAGCGCCGTCGGCGTCGAGATACTCGAGCAGCAGGCCACCCGGCGAAACCTCGCTGACCAGGGTCTCGGTGCTCCCCGCGACCGTCCGGAGCACCGTGCGATTCGCGGAATCGTAGGCGTAGAGAACCGACTCCGCGGCCGGTCCGGTGGCGTCCGCGTCGATTCCGCCGGAGGCGTCGGCGTCGAACTCGATGGTCATGCGATCGCCGCGCGCGTCGCGAACGCCCTTGGCGCCGACTGCCACCAGTGCAGCCGCGCGCGGATCGTACCCGGCGAAGCGTACCTCGCGCGCCAGGAAGGTCATCGCGCCGCGGAGCTTGTCCGTCGCCTCGAGCGTCGCCGACTGATCGCTGAGCGAGCGCAGCTGCGTCAGGTAGAAGCCCCAGCCGGCGATCAGCACGACCATCGACACCGCGCATGCGACCAGCAGCTCGGCGAGCGTGAAGCCGGATTCGTCAGCGCGTGTGATCATCGGGGTGCCAGGTAGGTCACGAGCGATACCCGGGGCGTCCGGGCGGGATCGCGCCACGTGACGCGGGTGACGACCCGCAGCATTCCGGGAAGGGGAGCGTCCTCGGTGATCTCCCAGGTTCGGGTGTAGCGGCCGCCCTTCTTGCCCTTGCCGTTGATCGGGTTGTTGCCGTCCGCGTGCGTGCCGAGGACCAGCTCCGCGCTGCCTGCCGCCAGTGGCCGAAGTCGTTCGACCATGTCCATCGCGAGCAGCGTCGCCTGCGCCCGGCGGCGGCTCGAATCGCCGGTGACGCCCGAGTTGATGACCGAGTTCGTGAAGCCGAGGACGACGAAGGTGAAGAGCAACATCGCCACGACCGCCTCGATCAAGGTTGCGCCGGCCTCTGAAGGGCGCGCGTACCGATTGCTCGAACGCTTCACTTCAATGGATCTCGACGGAGCCGAGGATCGAGACGGCGATCTCGCGCCTGGCGCCGGTCTCGCCGGTGACGGTGATCGTCGCCGAAGACTGTGCGGAGCCCTGGGGCTGGAAGACGACGGGATTCGGGGTGGCGGTGACCACGACACCACGATCGAGAGGCATCTCCGATCCGGTGGTGGTCCAGGTGCCGTTCTTCAGTACCTGTATCCCGAGGATCGTCCCTCCCTGGACCAGCTGCAGCCGCGCCGGCGCGTTCCGTCCGATCGCCGTCGCGCGGACCAGCCGCACATGGCTCGCGGTCGTGCGCACGCTCGCGATCACCCGGTGCGCGGCGATCGCTGCCGACATCTTCGGCAGAGCGAACGCGGCCATGACGAACATGATGACGACGGCGATGAGTAGCTCCAGAATCGTGAACCCGTTCTGTCTGGTACACAAGGATTGGTGCATTGTGAGGAAGTATAAGCAATCGGGATGCCGGTTCGTTGGATGGAAAGACCGCCTGCTTATGTTGGATAACCCGTCGAACCTGTCGTGCGAGAGGGCGGCTTCGGCAAAAAAGTGACGTGACGACCGTCGCTGCCGCGTCTGACGCGCTTGGAGGTATGTGGAACAGGTATCGCGCGGGGGCGAACGGGATGCCGTCGCCTTCACTCATGGATCTTTGCCAGTTCCGGAACGGCCTGCTAGAGCAGGTCCTCCGTTCGCGCGGATACGCGGAATGCTGCTCGCCATCGACGTCGGCAACACCAACACCGTCCTCGGCGTCTACGATCGCGATCACCTGC
>JAXDLK010000028.1:0-10573 GCA_034666665.1 Candidatus Binatota bacterium | reverse complement strand
TGTCGAAGCCGTCGGCGAACTCGTTGCGGTAGAGGAAGAAGGGCCCGCCTTCGGATGCCCACCGCCCGCGGACGTCCTGGATCGCGACGGCGTAGCCCGCGGCCGCGGCGCGGATCGGGTCGATCGTGAGCGCGGTGACCGCCCAGAACTCTTTGTTGTAAGGCGTCCGCTGAAGGAGGACCGGGTAGCGCCCCGCCTCCGCCGGCCGATAGACGTCCGCGCGCAGAGTGACGCCGTCGCGCATGGCGGCGCCGACGTTCTTCTCGACGAGCACGCTCACGCGTGCCGTACTAGCAGAAAAGGCGTCTGACGCTCACGGGGTCGGCCCTTCCCGGCGCTGACCCTCACCCGCCCTTCGGGAAGTGGAACGTGTCGATTGAGCGCCACCCTCGCCCTCGCAGAAGAGCTCGGGGCGCGAGATGTTGCTCGCCGGTTCGCAACGCGCCTCCAGGATGGGAGAGGGAAAGGGGTTTCGCTGCCTCAGGAGTCGCGCTCGGCGAGCCACCCGCCGATGGCGGGCCAGAGCTTGCGGATCGCGCTCGCGCTCGCGGCAGGGCCGATGTGCCCGGTCCGGAACGTCAGGGTGCGCTTGTCCTCGCTGCCGACGGCGTCGGCGAACGGCAGGCTCGACGATGGTGGCACCACCTCGTCGAACTCGCCGATGACGTTCAGCAATGGACAGCGGATCTCTCGAACGTCGACCACCCGTCCGCCGACCGCGAGCTCGTTCCGCGCCAGCCGGTTCTCGCGGAAGACATCGATCGCCAGCTCGCGGAAGAGCTTACCGGCGAGGGGAACGTCGCTCGCCATCCACCTCTCGATCAGCGCGAACGTCTCGGCGTACCCGTCGAGGTGCCGGTTGCGATACAGGCCGACGTACTTGTCGATCGCATTGTGCAGCGGGGCCATCGCGTCGAAGCCGGCCTTCACCATCCAGGCGGGACAGTTGCCGTAGTTCGCGGTCACGAGGTCGATCGTCTCCGGCTCGAGATGCTGCATCATCGCGTACGTCGGACGGTCGCGCGCGCTCATGTCGAACGGCAAGGTGAGCGTCACCAGGTTCTTGACGTTCTCCGGATGGAGCGCGGCGTAGATCGCCGCCAGGATGCCGCCGGAGCAGTAGCCGAGGACGGACACCTGCTCGACGTCCTCGGCGATCTGCACCGCGCGCACGGCGTCGGCGAGGTCGCCGTTCACGTAGGCATCGAAGCCCCGCCAGCGGTCGGACGAGCGCGGCGGCAGCCAGTCGGTGAGGTACACGTCGAACCCCTGGCGATTGAGTGATTCGACGACGCTCCTCCCGGGCAACATGTCGAGGAGCCACGGGCGCTTGAAGAGCGCGTAGACGAGGAAGAGCGGCGTCGCCTGCCGGCGATCGGGAGCGGGATAGTGGCGGAGCTGAACGCGCCCCTCCTCGTAGATGACCTGGTAAGGCGTGACCGGCTCGGGGTCGTCGAGGATGCAAGGATCCGCGAGCCCGCGGCGAAAGCCTTCGAGCGTCCGTACGAGCCCGTCGGTCCAGGCGCGCGTGAAGTCGGTGATGAGCTCGATCATCGTCCTTCTCTCCCGGTGATCAGGCGGCCACCGCGGGCGCCGCCTCGCGGCGCCGCGCGGCTCGCTCCGGAGTGCGGCGGCGCGTTTCGCGTGCAGCCTCTTGCTTGCGGATCTCCGCGCGCAGCGCCTCGATCTCGATCCGGACGATCTGGAGCTGGTCCGCGGTCGGAACGTTCAGCGCCTGCCAGAGCGCGGTGACGGAGGCATCGCGGACGGCGGCGCCGACGCGCCGCCAGCGGAGCAGCGAGGCGAGACCGCGGTTCGCGAGGCGGCCGAACGCCGGCTGGCGAGACACCGCCTCCAGCGAGGAATTCGCCAGGCGGATGGCCGCATCGTACGCGGTCCACGCCGCGTCCGCCGCGGCCTTGTCGGGTCCGGCCGCGAGGAGACGGCGTGCCTCCACGAGCTTCAGGTCCGGCACCAGGCTGCGGACCAACGTAGTGGCGTCTTCGAAGGACCGAATCTTCGATTGCACGGGAATCCTCCTCTTGGCGTACGCCTTTCGATATCGCCGCTCTCGCCGCCCGCACAATGGCGGTAATGTCGCGCAGGTGACGGATTCCGCCGAAGCAGCGGTCAATCGTCTGATTCGGTCACTTCGGGGACAATCCGGACACCGGCGGCGCCGAAACCTCGCGGCCCCTGGCCGCCTTGCGCGCGCCCCGCATCGGTCATACGAAATTCGGCGATGGCGAAGACCGATCCGGCCGCGCTGCGGCGGCTGCGGAGCCTCGATTGGCTCGACGCCGCGGGGCTCGAGCGTCTGGCGGAGAAGATCGCCATCGAGCGCGTGAAGAAGCGGGAGAGCATCTTCGTCGAGGGCGAGCGCTCGCGGCAGATCTGCATCCTGCTCTCCGGGATCGCCAAGCTGTCGTTTCTCGGGCACGACGGTGAGCGCGTGCTCGTGAGCCTGGTCGGCGTCGGCGAGATCTTCGGCGTGTCGTCGTTCCTGTCGGCGGCGCGCCGCCCGTATCGCTGCGACGCGTTCAGCGAGTGCGTCGTCGGCCGGGTCGATCCGGAGGAGTTCGTCGGCGGCATCCTGCGGGTGCCATTCGCCGACTTCAGCCGCTTCATGGACGCGACGGTCGGCCGCTGGTGGAACTGGCTGATGCGCTACACCACGTTCGTCGGTCTCGGCCTCCGCGATCGCCTGCTGGTCGCTCTGCTCGAGCTCGCGGAGAAGTTCGGCGTCCAGGATTCGCGCGGCACGATCCTTCCGCTGCGCCTGACGCACGAGGACCTCGCGGATCTCGTCGGCGCCTCTCGCCAGCGGGTCACTGAGCAGATGAACGAGCTCAGGCGACAGGGAGTGGTCCTCAGCGAAGGACGGCACGTGGTACTCGTCGCCGATCGCGTCCATCAGCTGCTGCAGGCGGAGATCCCGTGAGGGGGGCGCCGCAGCTGCCGTTGCGTGGCTGCCGGGAAACGGTACCCGTGTGGCGAATCTTCGCTGACGATCTCGAAGCGCCCTGCCGTTTCCGCCGCGAGCGCATGTCCCGGACGTTCGTAACTCACGCGCGCGACCGCCATCCCCGGAGGCTCCGCTCCGCCGCGGCGGCGCTCGTGACCGTGCTGCTCGGGGGCGGCTACGCGGCCGGCGCGGAGCCGCGGGTCGTCACCCTGGCGGAGGCTTCACGCGCCGCGCTCGCCTTCCACGAGGAGATCCGCGCCGCCGAGGCCGGCGAGCGACAGGCGACCGTGATCGCGCTCCGCGCCTACACCGTTCTCGGGCCGAGCGTCACGCAGCGCGGCAGCTACACGAGAGAGAAGGACGAGATCGCGTTTCCCACCACGCCGTCCCAGGAGGGCACCTTCAACCCCGTGATCCTGCAGGGCGAGGCTCTGCGCGGCACCCTCTCGGTCGAGCAGCCGCTCTACCGGCACGAGTTCTGGGCGCTCCGTGACCTCGGCCGATCGGAGCAGCAGCGGAGCTTCGAGGTGACGCGCCGCGCGCGGCAGGAGGTGCTCCGCGCGGTGGCGGAGTCCTACTACCGTGCGCTCAGGACCCGCGCGATCGCCGACGTCGCCGAGGAGACGCGGCGGCTCGCGGAGACCGAGGTGTCCCACGCAGATGCACGGGTCGACGCGGGTGAAGCCGTGCGCAGCGAGACGGTGCGGGCACGGACGGAGCTCGCCCGGGCGAAGGAGCGGATCGTCACCGCGCTCGGCGAGCGGCAAGTGGCGATGGAGCGGATCGCGCGGCTGACGGGCATCCCGGCGCCCTTCGAGGTCGCCGATCCTCCGCCGCGAAGGCTGACGTTCTCGTCGGTCGAGCCGCTCGTCGCGCTCGCCGCGCGGCAGAATCCCGACCTCAAGGCCGCGGAGGCATCGCTTGCGAGCGCGCGCGAGGAGGAGAAGCGCCGCTGGGCGGAGCTCCTGCCGACGCTGGGCGTCCGGTTCGATTACCGGCTCGTCGATCACCAGGCCTTCGCCGAGCGGAACGACTTCTGGGACCTCGTCGCCGAGGTCGAGATCCCGCTCGTCGAGGGCGGTGGACGGCGGTACCTGGACGTCCAGGAGCAGCGGGCGAAGGTGGCGGAGGCGGAGGCGCGACTCACCGGCGCGCGTCGCGACCTCGAGCTTCTCGTCCGTGAAGCATTCGTCAGCGTGCGCACGCTGGAGGCACGCCTCACGGCGGCGGACGAGGAGGTGCGGCTCGCCGCCGACACCTACCGGCTGCTCTCCGATCAGTACGCCGCCGGCGTGGTCACGAACCTCGACGTGCTCCAGGCGCTCACGGCCCGCGATCAGGCACGGGTGAACCTCGAGGCCGTCCGCTACGAGCGCGAGATCGCGCTGGTCGATCTCGATCGCGCGACCGGTCTCCTCGAAGATGCGCTCGCGGCGCCGCGCTCCTCGCCATGAGCCGCGGCGTCAGGATCGGCGTCGCGGCGCTCGCGGTGATCGCGCTCCTCGCCCTCGGCATCGTCTGGGGGAGGGGGTGGTGGCGCTATCATCAGACGCACGTCTCCACCGACGACGCCTACGTTCACGCGGACGTCGCTCAGGTGACCTCGCGCGTCCCCGGTACGATCGTGGAGCTCGCGGTCGAGGAGAACTGGCGCGTCCGGCCCGGCGATCTGCTCGTGCGGCTCGACCGGCAGCCCCTGGAGGTCAAGCTTCGCAAGGCGGAGGCGACGCTCGCCGCCGCGCGCGCTCGGGTGAACGAGATGCGCGCCGCCGTGCAGGCGGCCGAGAGCGAGGTCAGGCTCGCCGAGGCCGAGTACGAGCAGGCGCGGCTCGAGCACACGCGCGCCGAGAAGCTCGCGGGGCAGGGGGCCGCTCCGGCCACGCGCCTCGACCGATCTCGCACCGACCTCCGCGCCGCCGAAGCCCGCCTCGCGTCCGCGCGTCGCGGTGTCGAGGAGGCGCGCGCCGGGCTCGGCGTCCCGGTCGGCGCGCCCGCCGACGAGGCTCCGGTCGTGCGGCAGGCGCAGGCGGCGCTCGAGGAAGCGCAGCTCTTCCTCTCGTACACGGACCTCCGTGCGCCGCTCGGCGGCGTGGTCGCTCGGCGCTCCGTCGAGATCGGCCAGCGCGTCGAATCGGGGCAGCCGCTGATGATGATCGTGCCGCTCGACCGCGTGTACGTGCAGGCGAATTTCAAGGAGACCGAGCTCGCCGACGTGCGTATCGGTCAGCCGGCGACGGTCGTCGCCGACCTCTATCCCCGCCACGTCTTCCGCGGACGCGTCCAGAGCCTGTCGCCGGGCTCGGGAGCCGCGTTCGCGTTGCTCCCGCCGGAGAACGCCTCGGGTAACTGGGTGAAGGTCGTGCAGCGCGTGCCGGTGCGGATCGCCCTCGACGACCCGCCGCCGGGCGATCACCCGCTGCGCATCGGGCTCTCGGTCGCGGCCGCGATCGACGTCAGCGACAAGCGGGGCTCGCTCCTCGACCCCGGGAACCAAGCCGTCGCGGGGCGATGACCGCCGAGGACGAAGCCCCGACCACGAACAAGTGGCTGGTGGCGATCGCCGCGATGCTCGCGACGATCATCGAGGTGCTCGACGTCACGATCGCCAACGTCGCGCTGCCGCACATGCAGGCGAGCTTCTCGGCCTCGGTCGACGAGATCACCTGGGTGCTGACGTCGTACCTGGTGTCGAATGGGATCGTGATCCCGGTCACCGGCTGGCTGTCGACGCTCTTCGGCCGCAAGCGGTTCTTCATCGGCAGCACGCTGCTCTTCACCACGTTCTCCGTCCTCTGCGGCCTCGCCTGGAACCTCCAGACGATGGTGGTCTTCCGCATCATTCAAGGAGTCGGCGGAGCGGCGATGGTGCCGCTGTCGCAAGCGGTGTTGATGGAGGTGTTTCCCCCGGCGCAGCAGGGCCTGGCGATGGCCCTCTGGGGGATGGGACTGATGATCGCGCCGATCCTCGGGCCGACGATCGGCGGATGGCTGACGGACAACTACGACTGGCGCTGGATCTTCTACATCAACCTGCCGGTCGGGCTCCTCGCTGCGGTGCTGCAGGGCGCCTTCCTGCCGCCGGACCCGCAGGGGAAGCGCGTCGTCAAGCGGATCGATTACCTGGGGCTGGCGCTCGTCGTCGTCCTGATCGGCTGCGCGCAGATCGTCCTCGACCGCGGTGAGCGTGCCGAGTGGTTCGCTGCCACGTGGGTCTGGGTGTTCAGCGGGCTCTCCTTGACGGCGCTGCTCGTCCTCGTCCCCTGGGAGCTCCGGCACCCGTCGCCGGTCGTCGATCTCAGGCTCTTCCGCTACCCCGCCTTCGCCTCCGCGTCGGTGATCATCGCTTTCCTCTGTTTCTCTCTCTACGGGAACCTCGTCGCCTGGCCGCTCTACCTGCAGACGCTGATGGGCTACCCGGCATGGCGCGCCGGACTGGCGATGTCGCCGCGCGGGATGTCGACGATGGCGAGCATGTTCCTCGTCGGCATGATCTACGGCCGCGTCGATACTCGCTGGGTGCTCGGCATCGGTACGCTGTGCGTCGCCGCCGGCGCGTGGGAGATGTCGCACTTCACGACCGAGTACGGCTTCTGGGAGATGGTCGCGCCGACGCTCGTGCTCGGCTTCGGCCTCGGCTTCACGTTCGTGCCGCTGTCCGCGACCGCGCTCGCCGCCGTACCCCCGGATCGCGTGGGCAACGCGTCGGCGCTCTTCAACTTGATGCGCAACACGGGCGGCAGCGTCGGCATCGCCGTCGCCGGCACGTTGATCATCCGCCGCTCGCAGCTCCACCAGGCGATGCTCGTCGAGCACGTCGACGCGACCAGCCCGATCGCGCAGGCCGCGATCGAGGCGGCCGGGCGCATTCGGCAGCACGCGGGCGTGGACCCGTATACCGCCTCGCAGCAGGGCCTCGGGATGATCTACCGTCTGGTGCAGCGCGAGGCAGCGGTGCTCGCGTTCCAGGACGTGTTCCTGGTGCTGGCCGTCGTGGTGCTGCTGCTCCTGCCGCTGATCCTCCTGCTCGGCAAGACGCGCGGCCGCGCGACGGCGGGCGGGCACTGACCTTCAGGGCGGCGGCGGCGGGAGGGGCGCAAGGGCTGCTCTCGTGCAGACGACCTCCTGCACGCCGGCAACCTTCCTGGCGATCTCCGTGGCGAGGTCGGCCCAGCGCGGTCCGAAAACGGCGCCCTCGAGAAAGATGGTGCCGTGGTCGGCGCGCACCTGTACCGCGAGGGTGTCCAGGCCGTCGGTGCGCAAGAGCTCGGCGCGAACCTGCGCGGCCAGCGCGCGGTCGTGCATCTGTCGTAACGACTCTGCCGTGGGCGCGAAGGGCCCGAAGCGGAGCGCGGATTCGAGGGTCCGGGCGGCGCCGTCGAGCGTTCCGCGTTCGGAGTTCATCACCAGATCGTAGAGTGCGGGCGACGAGCAATCGGTCTGGAAGAGCTGCGTCAGCCGGGCGAACGACTCCTCGTCGTGGCGACGGACCCGCGCCTCCGCCTCGGCGAGGGAGATCTTCTCCTCCTGCGCGACCCGCGCGGCACGGACCTCGAGCGGTGCAATCACCCGCACGCGCATCGCGTGCGGGACGTCCCGGAAGAAGAACGGCGCGGCTCGCCCGGTGATCACCGCGTCGTCTTCCGCGGCGAACGAGTAGAGCGCGGCCTCGATGAACGCGAGGTACGTGCTCCGCTCGGTATCGAACCGCTCCCAGAAGCTCGGCTTCGTCTCCTCGAAGCGCGCGAGCTTGTCCTCCTGGACGTGGTAGCGACGTGCGGCCTCGAGGACGACCTCGCGATCGGCGAACCGGTAGCCGAGCCGCTCCGCGACGGCGCGGCCGAGCTGGGTGCCGCCGCTTCCCATCTCGCGCGAGATGACCACCAGGCTCATCGGATCCCTCCGTCTAGCTCAGCCGCGCCGCCCGTCGCAATCGAGAGAGGGGACGCTGCTGAATTCGGTGAATTGGGCGACGCGGTGCGTCGAACTCGATTCCGCGGCGTCCCCCGAACCGGGATGGCGGGTGCTACAAGTAGAGCAGAGCGATGCGCAGCCGGGTGCTCGAGTTCGGTGACGGCCTGACGGCCCTGCTGTTCCAGGATGCCGGCGGCTGGCGCGTGCGGACGTGGCGAGTGATCACGGTGCGGAGAGGCCGGGAGGCCTATCGGGCGAGCCCCCCGCCGCTGAAGGACGTCGTCATGCGCATGCGTTTCACCACGCCCGAAGACGCGAAGCGCTTCCTGCAAAGCATCCTCCGGAAAGCCGGCTTCGCGGTGGACGAGCGGGGACGATGACTGCGTCGCGGCGGCACGTCTGGTTCGCATGTCTCCTCGCCATCGTCGGCATCGCCGCCGGGCGGCATGCCGGGGCCGACTCCTCTCATGCTGCGATGCCGGCCGCGTACGAACGGTGGCAGGCGGTCCAACAGCGCCTCCACGACGTCGCCGTGGAGCGTCACGTGCATCCTTCGCAGGGCTTCGCTGCTCCGGCGGCGGTGTCCGCAGGACCCATGGAGGCTGCGGTCACGGTGCGGTCGGTCCGTCGAATCAGCCGGGATTCGACGGCGCCGCGTCCCGGATCCGAGCCGGACACCGAGGTCGAGCCCGATGTCGCCGTGGATCCCGACGACGACGACGTCGTGGTCGCCGTCTTTCAGCAGAACCGATTTCCCAACGGCGGCGCCGTCGCGACCGGCTACGCGACGTCGCACGACGGCGGCGACACGTGGGTCACGGCGCCGCTACCGGGCGTGACGCGCGCCCGCGAGGGCCCCTGGGCGCGCGCGTCGGATCCCGCGGTCGCGTTTGGACCCGACGGCAGCGTCTACGTGTCGAGCCTGACGATCAGCCGCGACCGCTGCACCACCGGGATCATGGTGCAGCGCTCCGACGACGGCGGCCTCACCTTCGAGACCCCGGTGCAGGTCGAGCGCCATGCCGGCTGCGACGTCTCGAACGACAAGGAGTGGATCACCGTCGACACGTTTCCTGCGAGCCCGCATTTCGGCCGCATCTACGTCGTCTGGAGCCGGATCACGGGAAACGACGAACCGCTGCAGATCCGGCATTCCGACGATCGCGGCCGCACGTGGACGAGCCGCGTGCAGCTGTCCGGAAACCGGTCCGGAGTCGGTGTGCTTCCCCTGGTCCAGCCGAACGGGGATCTCACGGTCGTCTACACGAACCTGAACAGCCTGCCGCTCCGGGGGGTGGCGCGGACCTCGCGCGACGGCGGCAGCACCTTCGGAGCCGAAGTCGTGATCGGCAACAACCTCGCGAGCAGCCCGTCCGATCTCCGGGTCGGCGAGTTCCTCGTCACGGCTGCGGTCGATCCCGTGACCGGTGAGCTCTACGCCGGCTGGGCCGACACGCGATTCCGGAGCGACGGCTTGAACGACGTTCTCCTCTGGAAGTCGGGGAACGGTGGCGGGAGCTGGTCGGGCCCCGTGAAGGTGAACGGTGACGGGTCCGGCAGCGGCATCGACAAGTTCACTCCCGACGTCGCCGTCCACGGCGGGATCGTGCACGCCACCTATCGGACGCGAACGCGGGAGGAGGATCGGGACTCGAATCTGGTTTACACCGCGTACCAGATCTCGACCGACGGCGGTCGCTCCTTCGGCGCGCCGGTCCGCCTCGGAGCGCGAACGGCGCTCCGCTGGGCCGCCGAGGCGGACGGGCTCTCCTTCCTCGGCGACTATCAAGGGGTGGCCGCGACGGCCGGTGGGGCCTACGCCGTATGGTGTCGCGCCTCCCGGCCACCGGGCGAGGGCGCCTACCACCAGACCGCGTGGAGCGCGGCTCTGGAGCGCTGATCGTGTGGCGGTGTCATTTCTCGCCGCGGCAGTTCCGCGTCGCGTCGAACGATCGGCAGAAGTGGCGACTTTCCGCCGCAACGCCTCTCCGTCCGCCATTTCGTGCATTTTCCGCATCAGGGAACGGTGGCATACTCCCGTGGTGGGCTTTTTTCCCACGGAGCCCGGCGGCACTCGTTTTGCTCTCTCTAACGCGGACGGAATGACGACCATGTCGAGACGGAAGCTCACCCTGGTTTGTGGCGGCATCGTATGGGTGCTCGTGGTCGCGTTCGGCCTGACGGCGCTGTGGAGCTATTCACTCGCCGCGGGAGAGCCTGGCCATCCTCCGCGCGACTGGCCGGCGACGGCTCTGATCAAACGCTTACCAAATCGACCGACCGTGGTGATCGCGGTGCACCCTCGGTGTCCCTGCTCGCGTGCGACCATCGGCGAGCTCTCCACCCTGATGGCGCGGGCGGACGGTAGAATCTCCGCGTTCGTGCTCTTCGCCAAACCCGCCGAGATGAGCGACGACTGGGTCAAAGGCGATCTCTGGACGAAGGCGGTCGCGATTCCCGGCGTCACCGTGCTTCAGGACGACGGAGGCGTCGAGTCCACACGATTCGGAGCTCTGACGTCGGGCCAAACCTTGCTCTACGATGCCTCCGGCCGGCTGCGGTTCAGCGGCGGGATCACCAAGGCCCGCGGTCATCATGGCGACAACGACGGCCTCGCCGCCGTCACCGCCCTGGCGACCGGTGCATCGGCGGGTCGAGCGGAATCTCCGGTCTTCGGCTGTGCCCTCTTCGGTCATC
>JAXDLK010000027.1:0-10251 GCA_034666665.1 Candidatus Binatota bacterium | reverse complement strand
CGTCGCGGTCGTCCTCGGTTGGCTATTCCTCGGCGAGCCGGTAACCGGTCGCACGCTCGCCGCGGGCGCCGTGATCGTCGTCGCGGTCGCACTGATGGTCACCACCAGGCCCGTCGAGACCACCTAGCCTTCCCCGCGCGCTTGACGCCTCGCCAGGCGGAGACTAGTCCGGCCCCATGCTGACCACACCGCTCTGTCGCGACCTCGGGATCCAGCTGCCGATCTTCAACGCCGGCATGGGCGGCGGGAACGCCGGCCCCGAGCTCGCCGCCGCGGTTTCGAACGCCGGCGGTCTGGGCGTGCTCGGCATGGGCGGTCTGCCGGCTCCGGCGGTCCGCGAGGCGGTGCGCGCGACGCGCGCCCTCACCGACCGCCCGTTCGGCGTGAACCTGCTGCTGCCGCTCCTGCAAGGTGGTGAGCTCGAGGTGTGCCTCGAGGAGAAGGTCCCGGTCGTCGTCTTCTTCTGGGGCGATCCTTCGCCGCACCTCGCGAAGGCAAAAGGCACCGGGACCAAGATCATCCTGCAGGTCGCGTCCGCGGAGGAAGCCAAGGCGGCCGCCGCTCAGGGCGTCTTCGCGGTGATGGCGCAGGGCTTCGAGGCGGGAGGCCACGTTCGCGGCAAGACCTCGATGTCGGTGCTGCTCCCGGCGGTCGTCGAGGCGGTGCGGCCACTCCCGGTGATCGCCGCCGGCGGCATCGCCGACGGTCGCGGCGTCGCGGCAGCGCTCGCGCTCGGCGCCCAGGCGGTGTCGCTCGGAACCCGGTTCCTCGCGAGCATCGAGGCCGGCGCGACGGACGAATACAAGCAGCGCGTCGTCCGTGCGCGCGCCGAGGACACCGTGCACACGTTCCTCTTCGACGTCGGCTGGCCGGACGCCGCACACCGCGTGCTCCGCAACCGCGCGACCGACGACTGGGAGGCAGCCGGACGGCCGGCGACCGGTCGACGACCCGGGGAGGGCACGGTGCTCGGCAAGATGCGCATCGCGGGGACCGAGGCCGAGGTCGTCAAGTACTCCGTCTTCAATCCCATGCATGGATTCGACGGCGACATCGAGCAAACGGCGCTCTACGCCGGCGAGTCCTGCTCGCTGATCAACGACGTTCGCCCCGCAGCCGACATCGTCCGCGACCTCGCACGCGGCGCCGAGGCGGCGTTCCGCGGATCGTAGTTACCGAGCGCGGCCGCGACGCCTGACGGAGCGGCGTCCAGAGCGGAACGACTCACGTATCCCGCTCTCGTCCGAGCCCGGCGGCGATCGCGGCGACGATCTCTTCCACCGGAAGCGCGACGTCGACGGTGATCGCATCCGCGGGCTCTTCGAGCGCCGCGAACTGGCTGTCGAGGAGGTCGGCGGGGAAGAAGTGTCCCTGCCGGCGCCGGATGCGCTCCCGGATCAGCTCCTTCGATCCCTTCAGGTAGACGACCTTCACGTCCGGGTCGTCGCCGCGGAGGATCTTCCGGTACGACTCCTTGAGCGCGGAGCAGGCGATGACGGCATTTTCTCCCCGGGCGAGGCACTCCTCGACGTGCCGGCGGAGGCGCTCGAGCCACGGGCCCCGATCGCGATCGTCGAGCGGGAAGTGCGCCGCCATCTTCCGCAGGTTCTCGGCCGGATGGAGCGAGTCGCCCTCGTAGAACTTCCAGCCGAGCTCGGCCGCGAGCCGCTCGCCGATGAACGACTTCCCCGAGCCCGCGACGCCCATGAGGATGACGACCACCTCGCGAGACGATATATCCGGCCTCCGAGGTGCACCATGGAGACCTGGAAGATCGGTGACGTCCGCATCACGCGCGTGGTCGAGATCGAGGATGCGTACGACGGCGCCTGGGTGATCCCGAGCGCGGTCCCGGCGAACCTCGAGCGACACGCGAGCTGGCTACAGCCCCGCTTCGCGACGCCGCAGGGACAGCTCAACATGAGCGTCCACGCGCTGCTGATCGAATCCGAAGGCAAGCGCATCGTGGTCGATACCTGCGTCGGCAACGACAAGCAGCGATCGATGGTGCCGAACTGGCACCTCCGGAACGGTCCCTTCCTCTCGGAGCTCGCCTCCGCCGGCTTCCCGCGCGAGTCGATCGATCGCGTGGTCTGCACGCATCTCCACGTCGATCACGTCGGCTGGAACACCATGCTCGACGGCGACAAATGGGTGCCGACGTTCCCCAACGCGCGCTATCTCATCAGCCGCAAGGAATGGGATCACTGGTCGCAGTCGAAGGAGGAGGACTTCCGCCAGCCCGTCGAGGACTCGGTGCGCCCGGTGATCGACGCCGGCCTCGTCGACTGGGTCGAGCCGGACCACCGCATCACGTCCGAGGTGTCGCTCGAGCCGACGCCGGGTCACACGCCCGGGCACGTGAGCGTGCGGATCTCGTCCGGCGGCAAGGACGCGGTCGTCACCGGCGATCTCATGCACCACCCCGTGCAGTGCGCCGAGCCCTCGTGGGAGTCGAGCTTCGACAGCGACGTCGAGGCCGCGCGGGTGACGCGGCGAGCGTTCCTCCAGCGGTACGGCGGCCGCGACGTGCTGGTCTTCGGCACGCACTTCGCGACACCGTCGGCGGGCAAGATCGTCCGCCACGGCGACACCTGGCGATTCGAGTAGACCCGAGAGACCGTGTGAACCCCTCTCCCTAGCCCTCTCCCCTCAGGGGAGAGGGGACCGGAGGGGAAACCTCTCTTCCTAACTCCGCTTGTTTCGGGAGACTCAGCGCGAAGCGCGGGCCAGGGGCCATCACGGCGAACCTCCTCTCTTCACTTCGCCCCTCGGGTGCGGCACCGGAAGGAGAGCGTCCTCTCCTCACCTCGCCCCTTCGGGGAGAGGTCGGCGCGGAGCGCCGGGAGAGGGGGCACGCTCGGCGACGCCGTACGAATCAAACCTTTCCCGGACCGCCGGACGAAGAGGAACCGAGGAGAGGGCGAACGGCGCGCTCTCTAGATCAACTCGACCGGGTCGCCGAGTTTCACTTCACCGGGCGTCAGCGGCGTCGCGTAGATGCCGACGTTGCTGCCGGCCTTCTGCACGATCGTCCGCAGGACCGACGGATCCTTCGGCAGATCCTGCTGCGCGTGCGTGGTCATCGAGCAGCGCACGACCGGCATCTCGACCTTGCAGGTGATCCCGCCGACGCGGAGCGCCTTCCCGGTCCAGCCGTTCTCGACGTACCCCTCTCCCTCGCAGTCGATCAGGAAGTTCGGGCGGAAGCGGCGAGAGTCGAAGCTCGCGTCCGGATTTTCCCGCGTGAGCGCGCGAATCGATGCGGTGGTCAAGAAGTGGAGCGGGAAGGCGTCGAAGTACGTGCCGAGAGGCGACGTGTACTCGAGGATCTCGCGCGGAAAGATCGACAAGTCGGGCAGCGCCTCGCTCTCGAGGCGGCCGAAGATCTCGCGGAGCTCGCGCTCGAGCGCCACCGGCTCCTCGGGAAGCCGCCGGCGGTAATGCTCGAGGTCCGTCCGCGGACGCCGGGGATGGAGCGTCACCCGCTTCCCGAGCAGGTGTGACAGGCGCGCGGAGATCTCGGGATCGTCCGTGGTCGTGAGGACGCCGTCCGGCAAGCGGATCTCTGCGGTCGGGATGTCGCCGTTCCCGGGCTCTCGGAGATAGCGCGCCGCACAGCGCATCAAGAGGGGGAACTTCTTGGCGCCGCGGATCTCCTGCGCCGCTTCGTCGCGGAGCGCGAAGCCGCGGTCGCCCGGGATCCCCTCGGCGCCGACGGTAGCGTGGTCCAGGCGTTCTCCGGCCATCGACTTCACAGGGAAACGCCAAACTTCGGTGACTTCTCCGACGCGCATGAGCGGCCTCCTTCAGGACGACGGGAAGAGCGGCTTCTCCCAGCCGTCCAGGTACACGAGCTTGTCCACCGGCTTCCGCCAAACGCGGCCGTGGCCCTTCCCTGCCGGGTAGCCGATGGGAATGTAGGCAGCGGTGCCCCAGCCGTCGGGAATCGCGAGCAGCTTCCGGACCTCCGGCTCCTCGATGCAGAGGAGCGTGGTCAGCGCACCGCCGAGCCCGACACCGCGACAGGCGAGAAGAAGGTTCTCGACGGCGGTGTAGATCGACGCGCCACCGACGACCGCCGGGCGGCCGAGGTTGGCATCGGTCACGGCGACGTCGGAGACGCTGAAGCAGACGACGACGATCACCGGCGCCTCGTGCAGGTGATCCGCGAGGTGATCCGCCGAGTCGACCATGCGCTGCGTGCGCGCTCGGCTCTCCTCAGGGAGCTTCGCGAGCGACTCGCGATACGGCGTCGAGAAGCGCTTCCAGATCGGCTGATAGAGCTCCTGCAGTCGTCGCTTCAGCGCAGCGTCACGCACGACGACGAAGCGCCACGGCTGCCGGTTGCCGCCGCTCGGCGCCCAAGTCGCCGCCGTGAGCACCTTCCGCAGCAGCTCGTCCGGCACGGGCCGCGCCTCGAACCGCCGGATCGTCCGGCAAGTGGACATCGCTTCGAAGAGCCCGGTCTCGTCCATGCATCCTCCTCCGGCGTTGCCGTCGCCCGCGCGACTTTGACATGTCGACCCGTTTGACCTACCTCGAATCGTCGCACCCCGAAAGGAGACCGAACCGATGACCTTCGCCGCCAAGACCTGCCGGTGGATGCTCGCGGGAACGCTGATGCTGATGCTGCCCGCGTGCGAGAAGAAGGGCCCCGCCGAGGAAGCCGGAGAGAAGATCGACGACGCGGCCGAGAAGGCCGGTGACGCCGTCGAGGAGACCGGAGAAGCGATCAAGGACAAGATGAACGGTCACTGAGATCGTCGGCCGCGTCACGGCAGACGGCCCGGCATCTCCTAGCCGACCCCACCGCCCCGAACGCGCGCGCAGAAGAGCTCGGGCACCGAGATGGCGCCGCTCCGAGCTGGCGAGGAGCTTCTTGCGCCGCCAGCTCGGAGCGGGCCTGCACAGCTCGGACCCGCGCCGTAGCCAACCCCTCACCGCCCCGAACGCGCTCGCAGAAGAGCTCGCGGGCGCAAGATGTCTAGCCCTCGCAGAAGAACTCGGGGGCCCAAGATGCTCCTCGCCAGCTCGGAGCGGGCCTGCACAGCTCGGACCGCGCCCTACGGCCAGCCGGCGCCGGGCACCGCGACGCGGGCGGTCTCGATCGCGGCCTTTGATCGCCCCTCCGACAGATCCTCGACCGTCGTCTCGGCCGTCAACAGAAAGAGCGTCCGCCGATCCTCGCCGCCGAGCGCGCACGCGACCGCGCGCCGCCCCGTGACGGCCACTCGATCCGTGATCGCGCCGCCATCGACGACGCGCACGAACTCGTCCTGTCCGAAGCAGCTCGTCCACACGCCGCCGCCGGCATCGAGGCAGATGCCGTCCGGCACGCGCTCGCCGAGCTCCGCGAACACGCGCCTCCCGGAAAGCCCGCCGTCCGCTCCGATCGTGAACGCGGTCAGCCGGCTGCCGAAGCTCTCGGCGACGATCAGCGTGCGGCCGTCGGGCGTGACCACGGCTCCGTTCGGGAACATCAGGTCCTCGGCGACCACCCGCACCTTCCCCTCCGGCGTGACCAGAATCAGGCTCGAAGGCCCAGGCTCCGCGTGGTTGAAGAGGTCGAAGCCGAAGTGCCCGACGTATGCGCGGCCTTCGCCGTCGACCACCATGTCGTTCGCGTCGTAGGGCGCGACCGCCGCGAGATCCGCGACCGTCTCGAGCCGACCACCGTCGAGCCGAAGGAGCTTGCGGTCACGCATGGAAACGATCAGCAGCCTTCCTTTGCGATCGAAGCCGAGGCCGGAGGGACGGTTCGGAACCGTCACGACCACCTCGGACTTTCCGTCGGGACTCACGCGCAAGACGCGCTCGGCGTGGATGTCGGAGAGCCAGAGGCTGCCGTCGTGCCAGCGCGGACCCTCGAGGAACGTGAAGCCATCGGCGAGGACCTCGCAGGAGAGCTCGTTCATGGGATCGTCACCTCCATCCGGGCGTGTAGCACGTGCGCTTGACTCGGGGAAAAGAAGTCGGAGAGAACGCGGGATGCCGACGCACGAGGTCCTGAATCAGCCACCGCCACTCGAAGGCTATGATCTCTTCCGCGAGGACCGCGCGCTCACGGAAGCGCTCGGCCGGGACGGCGCGTCGTGGGCGGAAGAGCACGTCGCCGCCTTCGGCCGGCTGATCGGCCGGCCGGAGACGATCCGGCTCGGCTTCCTCGCCAACGAGCACCCGCCGCGGCTTCGCACGCACGACCGTTTCGGCAACCGGATCGACGACGTCGAGTTCCACCCCGCGTGGCACGAGCTCATGCGCCTGGCGATCGGCAACGGCGTCGCCGCGCTGCCCTGGCGCGAGCCGCGGCGTGGCGCGCACGTCGCGCGCTCTTCGCTCCTCTACCTGCTGTCGCAGATCGAGGCCGGCGTCCTTTGCCCGATGTCGATGACCTATGCCGCGGTGCCCGCGCTCCGCGCCGCGCCCGCGGTCGCCGACCGGTGGGTGCCGCGCCTGACTTCCCTCGAATACGACCCGCGCCCGATCCCGGCGAGCGACAAATCGGGAGCGGTCTGCGGGATGGCGATGACGGAGAAGCAGGGTGGATCGGACGTGCGCGCGAACACCACGCGCGCCCGCAGGATCGCCGACGGCGAGTTCGAGATCACCGGCCACAAGTGGTTCTGCTCCGCGCCGACGTCCGACGCGTTCCTGGTGCTCGCCCATACGGAGCGCGGGCTCTCCTGCTTCCTGCTGCCGCGCTGGACGCCGGACGGCGAGCACAATCGCTTCCACCTGCAGAGGCTCAAGGACAAGCTCGGCAACCGCTCGAACGCCTCCAGCGAGGTCGAGCTCGATCGTGCCTGGGCCGAGCTCGTGGGCGAGGAAGGCCGCGGCATCGCCACGATCATCGAGATGGTGAATCACACGCGCCTCGACTGCATCACCGGCGCCGCCGCCGGGATGCGCCAGGCGACGGCGCAGGCGGCGCATCACGTCGCGCACCGGTCGGCGTTCGGCAAGCGGCTCGCCGACCAGCCGCTGATGCGGAACGTGATCGCCGACCTGGCGATCGAGTCCGAGGCCGCGACCGTCACGACGATGCGGCTCGCGCGCGGCTACGACGAGTCCGCAGAGAGCACGCGCGAGCGCGCCTTCGTGCGCATCGCCACTGCGATCGCCAAGTTCTGGATCTGCAAGCGCGCGCCGGCCCACGCGGCGGAGGCGCTGGAATGCCTCGGCGGCAACGGGTTCGTCGAGGAGTCGATGATGCCGCGCCTCTATCGCGAGGCGCCGCTGAACTCGATCTGGGAAGGGTCCGGCAACGTCATCTGCCTCGACGTGCTCCGCGCGATGGCGAGAAGCCCCGAGTCGCTCGACGCGTTCTTCGCGGAAGCGGACCTCGCCCGCGGTAGCGACGGCCGCCTCGACGCGTTCACCGACCGCGTGCGCGACGAGCTCCGCGAGCCCGCGGAGATCGAGGCCCGCGCGCGGCGAATCGTCGAGCGGCTGGCGCTCGCGCTCCAGGCGTCGCTGCTCGTCCGCCACGGCGATCCGGCCGTCGCCGACGCGTTCCTCGCCTCGCGGATTGCCCGCGATTCGGGCCTCGCCTTCGGGACTCTGCCTCCGGGTCTCGACGTCGGGCGCATCCTCGATCGCGCGACTCCGCGGGTGGGGTGAGCACACACGCGGGCAGGTGCATCGTCCGCCCCGGCCCGCGCGATATCACGACTGCGGCGTCACGATGAAGCCCTCGCGTTCCGCCGCCAGCCCGAGCCTGCGATCGAGCGTATGCAATCCATGCCCGGCCGGGCGACCATCTGCCCAGGCGAGTGCCGCACCGAGTTGCAGCGCGTCGGCGCTGCGGAGCGGGTGAACGCGCAGCACCCGGCAAGCGATTGCCTTGACCCCCTCGACGTCCGCCACCACGTGGGCGCGTGGCACGAGCTCGGCTGCGACTGCTTCCGCTTCGAGTGCGGCCCGTTCGTGGAGTGATCCCTCCCGGACGAGCCGCCGCAGAGCTGAGACCAGCTCTACGAACGTGAGGGTCCACATCACGACTTCGGGGTCGGCGGCCAGGCACTCCTCGGCTTCGGCGGAGCCATCTTGCCGTACGATCAGCGGGACCAGGGCCGAGCTGTCCCAGAACTTCATCTTCCTTCTTCCCGATCGCGCAAAAGAGCGCGGACGACGTTCGTCCTGACCCTCGGGCGTGCGGCGATGAGCTTCGTCGTGATGCCCCCGCTCCCACGTCGGACGATGCCGCGCGCCTCGAGGTCGGACAGTCGATCGTCGTCGCTCTCCCCGGAGGCCGAACCTCCCGCAGCGTCGATCCGTGCGATCACCCGGCTCCGGTCGCGAACGAGAATGGATTCACCCCGTCGCACCATCCGCAGGTAGTGACTCAGGCGGTCCTTCAACTCGGCAACGTTCACGATCTTCATGGCTACCTGATAGCCATGAAGAGTGGCCTGTACAAGCTGCCGCGGTTCACATCTCCCGCGCCGCGGGGATCACCTCTTCGGCGAACGCCTGCACCTCGTCGGCGAAGTAAGGCGCGATCAGCATGAAGATGAAGTGCGTGACTCCGACCGCGACGTAGCGGCCGATGCGCTCGAGGCACTCGTCGCGGTCGCCCACCATCATCAGGTCGCGCGCCGCCCCCTGGGTGACCTGCCGCATGTTGGCGACGATGCCGGTCATCACCTTCTCCCGCTCCTTGGTGGCGCGGTAGCAGAGCATCATGCCGACGGTTTTCTCGATCGTGCCGGCGTCACGGCCGACGCTCTCGCCGTGCCGGTGAAGCACCTCGATCCGGTGCCGCATCTGGTCGACGCTGCCCATCGCGTTCCACATGTTCGCGTGCTCGGCGACGATCCGCAGCAGCACCTTCTCGCCCGTACCGCCGATGAGGATCGGCGGATGGGGCTTCTGCAGCGGCTTCGGCACGCACATGGCGCCATTCACGGTGTAGTGCTTGCCGTGGAACGTGGTCTTCTCCTCGGTGAACATGCCGCGGAGGATGCGCAACGACTCGTCGAGCGCTTCCAGCCGGCCGCGCACCGTCTTGAAGTCGACGCCGAGGCTCTCGTGCTCGTGCTCGAACCAGCCGGCGCCGATGCCGAGCACGAACCGGCCGGCGCTCGCATGATCGAGCGTCGCGGCCATCTTGGCCACGAGCGCAGGATTCCTGTAGGTGTTGCCGTTGACGAGATGACCGATGCGGGCGTTGGACGTCACCTGCGACAGCGCTGCGAGCGTGGTCCAGGCTTCCAGGCAGGGGCCCGACGGATCCGTGAAGATCGGGTAGAAGTGATCGAAGTTCCAGAGCGAGTCGTACCCCCAGCCGTCGGCCTTCTGCCAGAAGTCGCGGAGCGTCATCCAGTCGACGTTCTGCTGTCCGGTCTGGAGTCCGAAGCGGATCGGGTGGCGGCTCATGGAAGGCCTCCTCTGCGACGGGGCTTCTACGACCCCCTCCCTGCTGCGGCAACGGGGCTAGTCCCGTCTCACAAAGGACTTCACACATCTCGCGGCCCTCGCCGCCGCTTCCACCGTTGCTCCTCCGCCAAATATTGCCGATATTCCTCGTCGGCACGCCTTGGCAGCGACGGCGATCATCCACGATCTGGGGCACAGCCCTCTCCGAGACGGAACCCGAACGATGAACCAGCGGACGACGGCCGGACGCGGCCCGGTGCTCACCACCGTCGCGATCCTGATGGCGCTGCTCGCGATCTCGAACTTCTCGAAGCCGTTCACGCAGGCTGCCGATCCCGGAGGCAGCGCCGGCTTCGTGTTCTTCGGACACCGCCTGCACGGCCTCGCGAACGCGATCGCCGGACCGCTCTTCGGCGTGCTGCTCGCCGCCTACGCCTGGGGCGTGTGGCACCTGCGGTCGTGGGTGCTGCCGCTGGCGATCGGCTACGCCGCCTACGTCGTCGTCAACCTCGTTCTCTACTTCGGGCGGGCCAGCGCCGCGGACTCGCCGGGAATCGTTTTCGGCATGATCTACGCGCTGGTCGCGATCGGCGTCTCGAGCGGCGGCGCGATCTACCTCTTCCTCCACCGCGATCGCCTGCGGTAGGGCGCGGTCCGAGCCGGCGAGGACCATTTTGCGCCCGCGAGCTCTTCCTGCGAGCGCGTTCGGAGGGGTTGGGGGTTGGACGGGCGCGGTCCGAGCTGTGCAGGCCCGCTCCGAGCTGGCGGCGCCAGGAAGCTCCTCGCCAGCTCGGTGCGGCGCCATCTTGGGCCCCCGAGCTCTACTGCGAGGGCTGGACCATCTTGCGCCCGCGAGCTCTTCTGCGAGCG
>JAXDLK010000026.1:0-9327 GCA_034666665.1 Candidatus Binatota bacterium | reverse complement strand
GCCGGTAGCGGATAAGGGCCGAGCGGCGAACCCTGCGCGTCCGGATCCTCGTAGACCTGGATCCCCGGATCCACCGTCGGATCGCCATTCACCTCGTTCCAGTAGCGCAGTGGAGCGTTGTCCGGCTTTCCGTCGCCGTCGAGATCACCGTAGTGGTCGCCGCACGGATGGCTGGCCGTCGGCTGTCCGTTCTTCGTGCCGTCGCTCGGTCCGGAGCAGCCCTCCGGGTCCCACTGGCGGTCCTGGTAATTCGCGACCGCTTTTCCGCTCGGCGTCCCGTCCGGATACGTTCGCTCCCGCTGCTGGCTCTGCACGCTGAAGCAGACGCCGTCCGCGCAGGCGCCGACGCCGCCATCCGCGAGTGGAAGCGGATGCGTGAGGACGTAGCGAGCGTCGCCGGCGGTCAGACGCGCGACCCAGCTCGCGATCGTCGCGGGGTCGACGTTCAGCACCACCGCGCCACCGTCGCTCGGCCCGTTGCTCACCTGCTCGGAGGAGTCGTGCTCCCCGCCGGCCAGGTTGTCGTCCGCACCGAAGTAGAGGCGAAGCCCGCTCGCGGGGTCGCTCTTCGGGTTCGCGACGTAGCGGTACGCGCCGGGATGCTCGGGATCTTCGACGCGCCAGTCGATGAAATTGCAGGGCTCGGGCCCCTTCGGGTGCTGCGGGTCCTCCGAGGTGAAGGTGTAGATGTGGCAACCCGTGCCGTCGTCCAGGTCGTACCAGACGTCGACCGGGTTGTAGACGATCGTCGCGACGATGGAGCCGACGAAGGGGACCGGGATCCGGACGGGAAGGTCCTTGCCGCTCCCGTCCGCGATGTGCTGCGTGCCGATGCCGAAATACTCGTGGCCAGCGCCGTCGCGGAGCGTCAACGTTGCGTTGTGGCAATGGAGCTCGGTCCGCTCTCCCTCGTCGGAATTGTCGACGTTGGCCGTGCAATGCTGCCGGTGCGAGCTGTAGTTGCCGTCACTCACCGCCCCTGCGAGCGATGCTCCGGCGAGCATCAGGGCTGTCACCAAGAACGCGCACCACGTCTTCATCGGACGCCTCCCGATCGTTTCCGCTGCGCAGCATGCCGGGCGGATGTGATTCCGGCGATCTGCGACGAACCCGAGATTTCGAAGGACGGTCGATCTCTAAGCGGCGGCCCGGCCCGCTGTCAATGACGAATCGCGCGCGGATTCCGTTCTGCCGGAGCGGCGCAGATGTTTCGCCGCCATCTTTCGCGGGACAGGAGGGTGTTCACGCGCGGTCGAGCTGTGCGAGCACCTCGACGTGATCCGTCTGCGGCAGCATGTCGAAGGGCTGGACGCGGATGGTCGTGTAGCCGACGGTGGCGAGACGCTCGAGATCCCGCGCGAGGCTCTCGGGCTGGCACGAGACGTAGAGGATGCGGCGCGGCGCCAGATGCGGCAGCGTTTCGACCACTGCCGGGTCGAGACCCTTCCGCGGAGGGTTCACCGTGACCACCGCGAACCGTTCCCCCGCGTCGGCCAGCTCGGCGGCGCGGCGGTGGCTTTCTCCGTCGAGGAAACGTGCATTGTGAAACCCGTTCCTCCGGGCGTTCGCGCGGGCATCGCGCGCCGCCTGAGGAGCGTCCTCGACCCCGACGACGCGCTCGGCAGCGGTCGCGAGATGGAGGGCGAGGGCTCCGACGCCGGTGTAGAGGTCGAGCGCGCGCTCATCGTTCGTGAGCGCGCTCCACGCGAGCACCGTCTCGTAGATCCTCCGTGCGGTCCAAACGTTGGCCTGCAGGAAGCTTCCGGGTGCCGACTGCAGCTTGAGAAAACCGATCCTTTCGACGATCTCCGCCGGGGGTCGAATCGTCGCCCACTCGCGCCCGAGGATGACGTTCCCGGGATCGGCGTTGACGTTCTGCACGACGCCTCCGAGCCAGCGGCTTCTCCGCGAGATCGCTTTCGCGAGCGCCGCGAGCGCCGGCAGTCGCCGTGCGCGCGTGACGACGACCAGCAGCACGCGCTTCTGCCAGGCGCTGTAGCGCGCGACCAGGTACCGGAGGTCGCCTTCCCGTGCGGTCTCGTCGTAGGCGGAGATCCCGAGCCGCGCCGACTCCTCGAGCGCCGCCGAGACTACCTCGTTGATCGCGGGATGTTGCACCTCGCACCCGTCGGCATCGACCAGCCGGTGCGAGCCGGGCGCGTAGACTCCCGCGCGCAGTCGACCACCGGAATCCGCGCGCACCACGAGCTTCGCTACGTTCCGGTAGCCGAAGAGATCACGCGAGCCGACGACGTCCTCCACCTCGACGGGTGCGAGCGAGGAGTAGGGAGCGACCGCCTCGATCACGCGCTGCTTCTTGCGCGCGAGCTGTGCGCGGTAGGCGAGTCCCCGGAAAGGGCAGGGAACGCACTGCGGCGCATGCGGGCAAGCGCCCATGCTCTCCGACCGATCCGTTACCGGCGTGCGTCGGCGGCCGGTGGCGCCGGCGTCGCGACCATCAGGCACGTGATGTACCGCGGGTCGTAGGCGAATTGCGGCATGATCGGCAGGAACTCCTCCTCGAAGCGCCGCAGGCAGAATTCGAGGTATCCGGACGTCCGCCCGACGGAACCGAGGAACTGCTCGCGGACTTCGGTGCGGAGGCCGGCGGATTCGGAGTCGGCGGTGGCTCGTCGAAGGCGTGAGAGGTCCTCGGCATCCAGGGGCTGCAGGCTCGGACCGCGCCCGAGGACCGAGTTCGCAAAACCGGTGAGCAGCACGGCGCTCAGCCGGAAGTCGTCGGCGTTCGAAGGACGCAAGGTCGCGAGTTCGGGGAGCGATTGTCCGAGGAATCGCACCACCAGGTCGGGCAGCGCTGCGAGGTCCTCGACGACTTCGCCCGCTCGATCGACGTCGCGAACGGACGCGAACGCGCGGTAACCGGTCTGGCCCCGGGCATCGATCGCCTCGAAGTAGCGCGGCTTCGGACGGAGGAAACCGGCGAGCGCTTCGCGATACGGAGTGTCGAGAAACTCGACCTCGGAAAACGAGGACGGCAGGCCGAGCGTTTCCTCCGCGCGCTTCGCGCGGCGGCGAAGCGAGTGCAGGAGTCCCCACCCGACGCGGAAGAGATGCTGCAGGTAACGGCGGCGGATGACCTCGACCGCCTGCCGGCGGTCGCCGTGGCTCAGGTGCTCGAGGCCGAGATTGACCGTGTCGTGCGCGAGCGTGACGGCCGCGCGCACCGCGTCTCGGTCGGAGAAGTCGACGCCTTCGGCGACCATCACGCGGTTGGTGAGGAACGCCATCTCTCTGCGAATCTCGTCGCCGCCGTGCTCGGTGAGGACTCGGTCGAGAACCTCCGAGAGAAACGACCGCTCCGGCTCCGGCACGAGCAGCGCCTTCTCCAGCGGCACGTCGTCCTCTTCGTCCCGCGCGTCACGTCCGAGGACCTCGATCCTCTCGGGGAGCTCCGCCTCGGCGAGGGGACGGTAGATCTCGAGAGCCTCGAAGAAATCGGGAAAGCCGCGGTCCTGCAGCCGCGCGTTCCGCACCTGGAACGACGCCTCCTCGAGCTGGCTCTCGACGCCCCACCAGATGTCCTCCATGACGGTGACGAAGTAGCTGTAGTCCCGCTCGTAGAGCTCCTCGAGCAGATCGCGGATCAGCGGAGCGCGCGCGTCCCAACGATGAAAGACGATCGGGTAGTGCTCGTCGAGCTCGAACACCTCGGGTCCCTCGATCTCGGGCGGTTCGTCCGGATCGTCCGTCCGGTAGACGCGAATGAAGCGCTTGAGGAGAAGCACGAGCAGGTCGAGGTCGACGGCGTTGAGAAACTCCGCCACCGGGAGACTGCCGCCCTCGACCAGCGCCTCGAGCCAGTCGAGGAGCGAGTCGGTGTCCAGGCGGTCCTTCTTCCAGCAATCGAGATCGACCAGCCCCTGCACCTGCGATCCCGACGCGAGCGCGAGCAGCTCCGGGCTGTCCTCGAGGCCGATCTCCTTCACCGTGTAGAAGAGGCTCTCGACGGCGAAGGAGCGCACCAGCCGCTGGGCATCCGGCGAGCCGAGGATCAGGTCGCGCTTTTCACGGCCGGAGACCGTGTAGAGGAGCTCGAGCTTCTCGCGAAACGGCAGCGAGTTGAAGGCGTCGGAGCTGTAGGAAGTGGATGACGTCATGCGTCCCGCGGCCGCGCTCGGCGGCGTCCCCGATGACAGCGGAGACCGCGGCTCTCGTCAAGAATCCTCAACGGGGACGGCGAGTTGACATCATGGTGCTTCTATAATACCCGAGCGCGCGAGCAACTCCGTGAGTGATGATTCATCGACGGGAGCACCGAGGCGCGAGCTCGAGAAGCGGGTCGAGAGCCTGGCCTCCGAGCTCGCCACGCTCATCAACGATTCGAAGGATTCGGACGAGCGGGACGCGCTCAAGGATCTCGCCGTGGCGATCGTTCGCGACGAGGTCAAGGGCCGGGAGGAGGAGTTTCATCCCCGGGCCGTCGGACCGGGGGGCGCGGGAGCGTTCAACGCGATCGGCGTCGCGATCCCACTCGCGCTCGCGGGCGCATTGATGATCTTCCTGTTCCCGCCGGTCGGGCTCGTCCTCTTCGTGCTCGCCGGCTTTCTGGTGGTCGCCGGGGTGGGAGCATCGCTCTGGACGCGCCGGTAGGGTAACGAGAAGCGGATGGCGACTCCAGCAAACGTGACCGAACCGGCGGACGAGCTCGACGTCGGAGAGCGAAAAGCACCCGCGAAGCCGCTCGCGGCCGGCCTCTGGTCGCGTCGCGACTTCTTCGGCCGGCTCTCGTGGAGCGGCTTCGGGATCGTCTCGCTGATCGGGCTCCTCGCGGCGATGCGTTCCGCGTTTCCACGGGTGCTCTTCACCCCGCCGGCGACGTTCAAGGCAGGCTTTCCCGGCGATTTCCCGCTCGGCGAGGTGAGCGAGAAGTACAAGCGCGATTTTCGCACCTGGATCATCCGCGCCGAGGACGGACTCTACGCGATCTTCGCCAAATGCACCCATCTCGGCTGCACTCCCCGCTGGCTCGCGACCGAGAACAAGTTCAAGTGCCCATGTCACGGCAGCGGCTTCTACAAGACCGGCGTCAACTTCGAGGGGCCGGCGCCGCGCGCGCTCGAGCGCTACCGCGTGACTCTCGGGGAGGACGGTCAGATCGTCGTCGACCGCTCCGTCAAGTACCTCTACGAGAAGGGCGACTGGACGAAGCCCGGCAGCTTCCTCCGCGTGTGACGTCCGAAAGGGTTCATCGATGAGTCAGCTCGAGGAATTGAAGCAGCAGATCATCGAATCGCAGGCGTGGCGGTCGATCTTTCGCCACGGCTACGAGGACTCGCCCCGGAACCGGATCCTCATGGTCTCGGGGAACATCTGGCTGCACCTGCATCCCTCCAAGGTCCGGCGCCACGCGCTCCGGCTGCGCTTCACCTGGTGCATGGGTGGGATCACCTTCCTGATGTTCCTCGTGACCGTCGTCACCGGCGTCTATCTGATGTTCTACTACCGGCCGACGGCGGAGTACGCGTACGCCGACATGAAGTACCTCGAGTTCGACATGCCGTTCGGCATGCTGATGCGGAACATGCATCGGTGGGGCGCGCACGCCATGGTGATCGCCGTCTGGCTGCACATGTTCCGCGTCTTCCTCACCGGCTCGTACAAGCCGCCCCGCGAGTTCAACTGGGTGGTCGGCGTGATCCTGCTCGTGCTCACGTTGCTACTCTCGTTCACGGGCTACCTGCTGCCGTGGGACCAGCTGTCGATCTGGGCGGTGACCGTGGGATCCAACATGGCGCGGGCGACGCCGCTCCTCGGGCATGAAGGTCCGGCGCACGAGCTGCTCGGCGTCAACCCCGTGTACGACGCGCGCGCGTTCCTCTTCGGCGGCGGCGAGATCGGTCCGCACACGCTGATGCGCTTCTACATCCTGCACTGCATCTTCATCCCGCTCGTCGCGAGCCTCTTCATGGCCGTTCACTTCTGGCGCATTCGCCGCGACGGCTTCTCGGGTCCGCCGCTCTAGCGGCGAGGGGATCTGCATGCGAGTGCTCGTCCTGCCGATCTTCCTCGCGGTGGTGATCTGGCTGCTCTACGTGATCGCCAAACCGCCGAGCTCGACGAAGGAGTCCTGAGATGGCGCAGCCCGCGACCCCGCAGTACATCGAGATCGCCGGCAAGCGGATCCCGCTGAAGCCGCAGAAGGCGGCCGGTCCGGCGGACGACAAGGTGCACACCTGGCCGCACCTCGTCCGCAGCGAGTTTCTCTGCCTGCTGATCGTCACGATCCTGCTGCTCGTGTGGTCGCTGGTGGTCGATGCGCCGCTCGAGGAGCCGGCGAATCCGACGCGGACGCCGAACCCTTCGAAGGCGCCGTGGTACTTCCTCGGCCTCCAGGAGATGCTCGTCTTCTTCGATCCCTGGCACGCGGGCGTGGTGCTGCCCACGTTCATCATCGTCGGGCTGATGCTGATCCCGTACCTCGACATCAATCCGCTGGGGAACGGCTACTACACGTTCAAGGAGCGGAAGTACGAGCTGATCACGTTCTTCTTCGGCTTCCACATCCTCTGGGTGTCGTTGATCATCATCGGCACCTTCGTACGCGGACCGGGGTGGAACTGGTTCTGGCCCTGGGAGCCATGGGACCCGCACAAGGTCGAGGCGCTGACGAGCGTCGATCTGCCGTACCTGCTCGGCTTCCGCGACTACTACTGGTCGCTCGCCTTCGGCCTGGTGCTGGTGGTCGGTTACTTCGTGGCCGGAACCGCGCTCCTCTACTGGTTGATCTGGCGCCTGCCGCCGAACCGTCCGTTCAGTGCCTTCCCGGGAGGAGGCCCGCAGGTGCTCGCCGAGTGGGGAATGGCGCGCTTCCAGATCACCGCGTTCCTCTTCCTCAACATGTTCGCGGTGCTGGTGAAGATGCTCCTCCGCCACATGCTGAACGTGAAGTACGTTCTGGTCACCCCGTGGCTGAACATCTGAGGCAGCTGGTGCCGAACGCGTCGTGACCTTCTACTTCGCGAAGTTCCTGCAGGCTCTCGGGTTCGCCGACGTGGGGTTGTCGATCTACACCGGCTTCGTCACGCCCGAAGGGATGAGCAAGGAAATCCTCTTCTTCGTCGGTCTCGGCCTCTTCGCCAGCGGCCGATTGCTCGAGCGGTGGACGGCCGCCTGATCCAGGACGGAACGGAATCAAACCAACATGCCGATCTTCGAACCGGATGAGGAACGGAAATCCTACAGCGCGGTCTTCCTGGTCGTCGTCGGCCTGCTGCTCGCAGGCTCGATCTGGGCCGTTTGGGACGACAACATCATCCGGCGTCCCTGGAAGCGTTATCAGTCGGAGTTCAACGACATCGAGCGCGCCAAGGTCGAGAAGGAGCTCGCCACCGAGGAGGAGCGCCTGCGAAAGGATCCGGCGTGGCAGGAAGCGACGGCGAAGCTCGTCAAGGCGAAGCAGGCGCTCGAGAGCGGCGAGACCGAGAAGAAGCTCGACGGCTTCCGCCGTGAGCTCGCGCGCGCGCAGGTCCACGAGCACGAGCTCGACCTGAAGCTCCGGATCGTCAAGAGCGAGATCGAAGAAGCGCGCTACGAGTACGAGCACGCGCAGGAGGTCGGCGGCAGCGGCGAAGCCGAGAAGAAGCACCTGCAGGCGAAGGAAGCGGAGAAGGTCGAGCTCGACCGTCTCTACAAGACGGCCCAGGATCAACGTGCGGCGATCGAGAAGAAGATCGGCGACGTCGAGTCCGCGGTGACGTCGCTCGAGGACAAGCTCCGCGAACTCGAGCTGCAGAAGCAGGTGATCGTCTCGCGCCTCGAGGGATTGACCACGAACATCCCGCTCGGGGTGACCACGCTCCGCTTCCCGCCGATCCCGAAGATCCAGCAGATCGTGCTTCCCGGGTTCGACCGCAACCACTTCGATCAGCCGGTCGAGCGCGTCGATCGCTGCGTCTCGTGTCATGCCGGCGCGGGCAAAGCCGGGTTCGACGACCAGCCCGAGCCCTTCCGCTCGCACGTCGACCGCTCCGTCCTCCTGACGGCGCATCCGCCGGAGAAGTTCGGCTGCAGCTCGTGTCACGAGGGCCAAGGAGCGGCGGTGAACAGTCCCGAGCAAGCGCATGGCGAGGTCCAGTTCTGGGATCGACCTCTGCTGCGCGGCGACAACGTCGAGTCGAACTGTCTCTCGTGTCACACCGAGATCCATCGCCTGCCGCACACCACGAAGATCTCCGCCGGAGAGTCGTTCTTCGAGCAGTTCGGCTGCCACGGCTGCCACTTGACCGAAGGATACGAGGACCTGCCGAAGGTGGGCCCGTCGCTCCGGCGCCTCGCCGCCAAGGACGATCCCGGGTGGGTCGTGTCCTGGATCCACGACCCGCAGAAGTTCCGCCCGCGAACGAAGATGCCGTGGTTCTTGTTCTCGCCGCAGCAATCCGAGCAAGTCGCGGCTTTCCTGCTGTCGACCTCGAAGAAGGAGGCTGACGAATGGCGCGGGCGACTCGAGGACCCGCAAGGCGTCGATGCCGCGAACGCGGAGCGCGTCGCGCGCGGCAAGCAGCTCGTGGATTCGGTCGGCTGCCGCGGCTGCCACGCGTTCGAGCCGGACGGCACCGCGGCAGTGCTGAGCGAGAGCAAGGACGTCGCGCCGAACCTCTCGCGAGTCGCCGACAAGACCGACGCGCGCTGGATCTACAACTGGATCCGCAATCCTCGCGGCTACGACCCGTCGACGCGCATGCCGAACCTGCGCCTGTCCGAGGAAGAAGCGGCGGCGATCACCTCGTTCCTGCTGACCCTGAAGGGGTCGCCCGCCGAGGGTGAGGCGGCGGGGACCGCGGGGGCGCCGACCTCGGCCGAGCCGAAGAACCTGGCGAAGCGCCTGTCGGCGCCGGAGACGATCGCCGCGGGCGAAAAGCTCGTTCGTAAGTACGGCTGCTTCGGCTGTCACGAGATCCCGGGGATGGAGAAGGAATCACGGGTCGGGGTCGAGCTCTCGTTCTTCGGGTCGAAGGGGCTCGAGGAGCTCTACTTCGGCTATCACCACGAGATCCCCCGCAACTGGGTGGCGTGGACGAACAACAAGCTCCACGATCCGCGGATCTACCAGACCGAGTTCATCGAGCAGGCGATGCCGAACTTCCGGCTGAAGGACTCGGAGATCGACGCGCTGCGCACGTTCCTCGCGAGCCGGGTCGAGCACAAGGCGCCGGCGGCGTTCCGGCGTCCGGACGCGGACGGCCGCCAGAAGGCGCTCCTCGAAGGTCGGCGCCTGGTCGAGCGCTACAACTGCATCGGCTGTCACGTCATCGACGGCCGGGGCGGGCAGATCCGCAAGCGGTACGAGGAGAACCCGAACTTCGCTCC